>CAZYRM010000091.1:0-25734 GCA_964649705.1 uncultured Planctomycetia bacterium | reverse complement strand
TCGCGCTCGCGGCGACGTTCGAGAGGATCACCGTGTCGTACTTCTGGAGCTGCATCAGGCCGATCGGGATCTGGTCGGGGCCGACGACGTCGATGTTCTCCGCGAGGGCCTTCTCCCTCCCCTGCTCGGGGAAGAGCTCCAGGAGGGCCCGCACGAGGCGCTCCGCGGCGTCGTCCTCGGTCCCCCCCTCGATGTAGAGGATCTTGGGCTCCCCCCGGACGCTCGTGAAGCCGAACGCGCGGTTGTTGGCGCTCTCGGAGTCCTGCTCGGGCTCGACGATCGCCTCGATGCCGTAGAAGTCCTCCTGGGGGACCTTGAGCGTCGCGACGTACGGGTTCTTCCCCTCCCTCAGGCTGACGACCTCGTCCGCGCCGGGGATCGGCTGGCCGTTCCTGAGGAGCCTTACGCGGGCCTTCGTTTCGGTGAGCGAGCGGATGACGAGCTTCACCTCGAAGCTCTCGTTCTTCTGCACCTCGCTCGGGAGGACGATCTCCTCGACGAAGACCTCCGCGCGGTTCTCGAACGACTGGGCGACGACGTCGATCGCGGCGCCGTTCGACTTCACGTTGTCGATCTCCTCGGCCGCGGATCCCTTGTTCTCGTTCCCGTCGGAGAGGAGGACGATCCGCTTCTGGGTGTCGGCGGGAAAGGCCGCGAGCGCCAGGCGGAGCGCGCTCGAGACGTCGGTGTAGTCGCGGAAGCCGCCCGTCAGGTCGCTGGTCAGGTCGGTGAGCTCGAACGACGGCCGCGGAGGCGTCTCCATCATCGCCTCGCGGCCGAAGACGATGAGGGCCACCTGGTCGTCCTGCTGCTTGTTCTTGCACTGGTCCTTGATGTAGTCCAGCGACGCTCCGCGCAGGCCGCGCGGCACGCTCTTCGAGACGTCGAGGCAGAAGATGACGGTCAGGCGGTCGGCCGTGCGCAGGAGCCTGAGCTCGGAGAGGGAGAGGACGAGGAGGAGGAGGACCACGAGGCGGATGCAGAGGGAGACCCACTTGCGGGCCGTGTCGAGGCCCGAGCGGCTGCGGAGCAGGAGCAGCGCCGACAGCGGGAGCGCCGCGAGCAGCACCAGGCCCCAGGGGTTCAGGAACGAGATCGACATCCCCTCTCCGTTACTTCGGGAGCGGCCCTTCGTATCTCTGGAGCCGGTGGTTCCGGCTGTCGGCGACGACGAGCCACGGGTCGCCCTCCGCGCGCGGGACGACGGCGCAGTCCCACGGGCAGGCGAGCTGGCCGGTCTCGGACCCCGGTCCTCCGAGGGTGCCGAGCGGGCGTCCGTCGGTGTCGAGGACCTGGATCCGGTTGTTGCCGTACTCGCAGACGACGACGCGGCCGTCGGGGGTCACCTCGACGTCGTAGGGGTACTTGAACTCCCCGAGCCCCTCCCCCTGGCAGCCCCACGCGCCGAGCCAGCGGCCGTCCCGCGAGAAGAGCCCGATGCGGTGGTTCGTGGTGTCGGCGATCAGGAACCTATCGCGCTTCGCGTCCCAGCAGATGTCCTCGGGACGGTTGAACTGGCCGTCCCCCTCGCCGAAGGCCCCGAAGCGTCGGAGGAGCTTCCCGACGGGGTCGAAGACCTGCACGCGGTCGGTCCCCTGGTATTCGGAGACGAAGACCTGGCCGTCGACGAAGGCGAGGCCGACGGCGAAGCTGAAGTGGCCGGCCGACTCGCCGTAGGAGCCCCACTCGCCGAGCGGTTTGCCCTGGAGGTCGTATCTGAGGATCCGGTAGTAGTGGGTGTCGACGACGAGGACCTCGCCCCACGGGGTGACCTCGACGTCCTCGGGGAAGCCGCGCACGACCTCGGGGAGGTTCCACTCTCCGACGGGCTTTCCGTCGGCGTCGAGGTGCTGGACGCGGCCGGTCTTGTCGACGACGTAGAGGGAGCCGTCGGCGGCCAGACCGACTCCGCGCGGCGTGAGGAACTCGCCTGGGCCGCGCCCCTCCTTCCCGATGACGCGCCACGGGCTGGGTGCGACGGCGGGCGTCGGCCGCTCCTTGGGCTGAGGTGCGGGTGCGGGCTTGGAACAGCCCAGTACGGCGAGGCAGAGGAGCCCGGCGGCAAGGCGCATGGGCCCAAGTATACCGGTGCGGCTCAGAGAGCGTCAATCGACCCGGTGCGGATCGCCTCCCTGGGCGCGAGGAGGTGCTCTACCCGAGCTTGAGCTCTACGGGGATCTTGCGCGCGCGCCTGCGCTCGCTTTGCGTGAGGATGTTGAGACGCTCGAATCCGATGACCCGTCCCCGCCGGTCCTTGACGACGATGACGTCATCGTCGCCCTCCTCGCAGACGTGCTCCTTCTTCGGGTCGTCGAACCAGACGGTCAGCGTGTTTCCCTCCCGGTCGTAGTAGATCCTCAACTTGTCCACAGTTCCCTGCCTTCCTTGATGTTCCTCGTCAGGTACGCCGTCACGACGAACCACGCGCCCGACCTAGCGGATGTCACGACCGCACACACGTGGACGACTCCGTGAGGCCGGTAGTACAGGTGGACGTCGGGACTCTTGGAGCTCTCTCGCACGCGACTTGGCGACTCGAGGCACTCTCGGATCAGCCGTTCCTTTCCGGCAAGCGCTGGGTGCTTGTATCGGGTAATCTCGCGCCAGCGGTCCCGCGACAGGAAGACGCGGTATCCGAGCGGCGAGGTCAACTCGAATAGCCGTCGCCGGGTCACGGGGACACCCTCTCTTCCTCCCAGGCGGTCTGGTCGAGCTCCTGGCGCTGCCCTGGATTCTAGTCCATTGCTCCGAGGAGCGCCACGGCCGGGAAGCCCGGGCCGCCCCCGGTTTTCGCGCGGTCGAGCACCATGGACCGGGCGCGCCGGGCCGCGCCGAGAGACTCCCTGTGCCCCGCAGGGTAGGAGCGCGTCGGATGGGACGAGCAGGCTGCTCCGCGCCGCAGGCGTGCTTGTCCTCGTGCTCGTTCCTGCTCCCACTTGGTCAGGCACCGGCCTGGCTCACTGCGGGCGAGGTGTACGCCACTACGCGCGGAAGTATGCTTCGGGGTGGCTGCGAATGAATGCAGCAATCCGCGCCTCGAGCGCGACGAAGTCGCCGTGGCCGATCGGGCCACGGAACTCGTCGTCGATGACCTGCTCGTGTCGGCGCCACCGTTCGAACATCTGCCGTTGACGCTCGCCGCAATCCAGGGATGGCGCGCCGCCCGGAAACGCGGCCATGATTGCAGCGAGCGTCCGGTGTGTCTCGGTGGCACCGAACAACTCGAGCCCCCGCAATGCCTGCCTGGCCACGATCCCGCTGGGATTGTGAAAGAACTGGTCGAACCCTCCGTTGCCGACTTCCGCTCTCATCCAGGAGACCGCGTGCAAAGCGCGCTGCATCGGGCTGAGTCGATCGTACTGAGACAGACAATAGGCGGGCTCCGCGTAGATGTCCACCCATGCTGCGAGCGGCGAATTCGCCTCCCAGACGAGGCGATCGTCGTCCATGATTGGCTCCGTGGGTCGATTCGGACGTCGCTCTCGCTCTTGAAAGAACCGGCGCCACAAGTCAGGGTGCATCCCTGCCAAATCCTGCCAATTCCAGCGTTTGCCGCGAGGCTCTCCGCATCGAGCTCGACGAGCCAGGCTCTTGTACTCTCGCCCCGTGGCGTCGCGATAGAATTGCCCGGCGGCGTTCTTGAGATAGAGGAACCCAAATCTCGTCGAAGGCTCGTGCTCTGACGCCAGTTCGGCGGCTGCATCGGGACAGTCGAGAATTCCGGTGAAGGCGGCCTCTCCTTGCAGAACGAGCCATATCTGATAGTCGGTGAAGAACTCGACACCGATATGGCCTTGGAGAATTGCTCCTACTGCCCAGATGTCCCATCGGAAGGACTCGCCTAGGCGTTGGTCGAGGCCGTCCAGAAAGCACACGACCTCCTCTGATCCCAAAGACCGGTAGAGCGCTTCGGCATCCTCGTAGGAGATGAACGTGCCATCGGTCGCAGCCGATACTCGCCGTGCGATGGTCCAGAACCGCTCAATCGACCCCATCGATTTCCTCTGCTTCGGTTCGGCCATTTCATCCGGGCGTCATGTCAACTCGAGCACGATCTCGGGGGCTCCGGGCGGGCCGTAGGGTCCCTCGAAGCGGACGAGGCGGTGCGGCGGGGCGGCCTCGTACCACATGCGGTACTTCGGGAGGAACGGCCACGCGAGGCGAGTCACGAGACCGCTGAGCGGGATCCAGTCGTTCAGGTCCGGGAACATCAGCACCTCCACGGTGTCGATGGTCCCCGCAGGCACTCGCGTCGTGCGGCGCTTCCCGCTCTGGAAGTAGATTCGCGCCACGAACCGATCGACTACCCAGGCGTGCGCCGCGCGGCGCTCCCCGTCGAACGGCTGCGCTCGGAGCAGGAACGGCAGCATCACCTCGGGATAGAGGTCGTCTGGCAGCCCCAGGTGCCCCCGCGTGAAGTCGACGCGCTCTTCGCGGCACGGCACGGCGCCGCCGTCGTGCAGCGAGCGATCGAGCTCGAGCGTCGTCAGCCCCTCCCCGCACGCGAAGCGGCACGTCTCGCGGATGACTCCGCGCGCCAGCTCGTGCTCCAGGGAGACCTCGAGGCGGCTCCCGCTCATCGGCGTGGTCGTCACGATCGATCGCCCGCACCCATCCAGGATCTTCGCTGCGTCGAGGACGGTCTTGAACGACCGGTCCTTCCGCGCGCGGATCTCGTATTCGGCCGTCTCGGCCTTTCGGAGCTTCGGGGGTTGCAGGAGCGGCATCGGTTCTCCGTCGGTGAACCGCACGATGATAGGACAGGACGCCGGTCCCGTCCATCGTGGGCTCGGATCGCTTGACCGATGCGCCCGCGCCGCGTAGCGTGCGCGTCGATGGGCGCATTCACGGTCGCAACGAGGAACTTGGGGCACGCGGAACGGTCGCAGGACCGCGTGGAGGTCATCGAGCACGCGGATGGCCTCGTCGTGGCCCTCGCCGACGGCTCCGGCGGCATGGCGGGCGGCGCCGAGGCCGCGGAGCTCGTCGTCCAGGCCGTGCGCGATGCCCATGCGCGCGGCGTCGAGACCGCCGATGCCGCGGCGTGGTGCGGCCTCCTCGGCGACCTCGACGAGCGGATCGCGGTGTCGCCGCATGGCGGCGAAACGACCGCCGTCCTCCTGGGGATCGACACCAACGGAATCGTCGGCGCGAGCGTCGGCGACTCCGAGGCGTGGCTCGTCCTCGACGACGGCTTCGAGGACCTGACCGCCCACCAGCATGCGAAGGCCCGCCTCGGGACCGGCATGGCCGTCCCCGCCCCCTTCTCCGCACGCCCCTGGGCCGGGACTCTCCTCGTCGCCTCCGACGGCCTGACGAAGTTCGCCGCGGTCGAGGCGCTGCTCGAGGCCGCACGCCTCCCTGACCTGGAGGCCGCCGCGACCCGCCTCGTCGACCTCGTCCGTCTCCGCTCGGGCGCCCTCCAGGACGACGTCTCCCTCGTCCTCATCCGTCGGACGACGTAGCGCCCCCGCCGGACCTGCCTGCTTGCGCCGCGTCAATTCGCTGGCCTTCCAGCGTTTCTCTTCGGCTCCCCGCCCCCATTCCGGGCGGCCCTACTTGAAGTCGCGGTACTCGCAGGGCACGCCGATCGCGCGCGCCAGCTCGATGCCGAACGGGAGGCCGGAGCGGTACGGCGTCTCGGGATCGTCGCGAGTCTCCTTCGTCTCGACGATCATCTCCGTCCGCATCGCCTCGCGCAGGGCGCGCGTCAGCCGGGCGAAGATCTGCACGCGGTAGGTGGCGTACGGCGTCTGCCCCTCCGTGGACAGGTGCTCGTTGCGCAGCGCCACCACCTCGATCCGCTCCACGATGTCGAAGGGGACCTCCACGCGCTCACCGAACCGCTCGATCGAGATCCTGCGATTCCACCAGTCGACGCGGACCTGACCGGACAGCGCCCTGCGTCGGTAGTGGAGGACCGTGAGTCCGTAGAGCGCCAGGCCCCCGGTCGTGGTGACCGCCGGCAGGAAGGCCGGGAGGTCCCAGGCCATGCTGGCCACCCAGACGACGGCCGTTCCGAAGAGGAAGAGCCCTCCGCACCCCAGCGCGTTCCGCACCGCCTGCCCCGGCGTCGCCTCGCGGGAGAGCCATACGTCCCTCCCTGGATCCCAGCGCACGACGCGGTACTCGCTCGCGAAGCTCGCCGGGTCGAAGGGGGGGACGTCGTGCTCCAGCCGACCCGCGGGGATCCCGACCTGGTCCCGCTCGTACTCCGCCGGCCCCGAGAGCGGCGGCACGGGAGTGGAGCCCTCCCGGGCCGCGCGCGACACATCGACGTGGAACTCCAGGTGGTCGTTCCTCACGACCCGGTGGTGCGCCCATCCCGCGACGTGCGCGAAGCGGAAGGCGAGGTCGAGGACCTCGTCGCGCTTGTCCAGGCCGTGCACCTCGATCCGCTGCGGGAGCTCGAACGTCCCGCCCCCCCGCAGGCCGAGCCGGACCTGGAGCGGCAGCGCAGCTCCCTCCAGCGCGCCGAAGACGCGTAGGGTTCGAACCTCCATCCACTCGACCGCACTGATGGGGAGGACCCTGCGACGGGCGAAGAACGCGATGGGGGCCCAGTCCTCCATGACCCACTCCCCCGTCGCCCGGTTGGCGGAAAGGAGCGCGAGCCTCCTCGATCGGGTGACCGCGTAGAGGGCGAAAAGCGCCACAACCGCAAGCCAGAGCGCGAGGATGGCGATGGGGACCCAGGCGTTCGGATGGGTGCTCGACCCTGGCTCGCGAAAGACCAACGAGACGACGACGATGGGCAACATGAAGAACGGAACGAGCATGAGGAGTCCGGACCCGCCGTTCTTCCAGAACGAGATCGACTCCTGGTGCAGCTCGATCGCACGCCCAGGCTCGTCGCGCGAGACCTCCACTCTACGCCCTCCTCCAGGCGTCGCGGGCGGAGACGACGAGCGGGACGGCGAGGACGAGGACCCCCGCCATCACGAGGCAGAGGGCCGCCACGTTGGCGTTATATCCATAGTGGATCATGTCGAAGATCCGCACTGAGAGCGTGCTGTCGCCGGGCGGCAGCAGAAGAACGACCACGCCGATCTCCCCCACCGCGAGGAGGAAGGCCGCCGCGAGCCCCGCGGCGAACGCGGGCGCCGATCGGGGCGCCAGGATCCGGCACCACCGCGCCAGGGGCCCCGCGCCGTGTACCGCCGCCGCCTCCAACGCCGGGTCCGGCCCCGTCACGAGCGTGAGGTCGATCGCCTTCCACGGGAGCCACGCCACGCGCACGGCAATGCCGAGCACCAGCAGGGTTCCCCCTCCCAGCGCGTCCCTGAGCCCTCCGTGCGCGGCGCGGTCCAGTGCGAGCACGCCGAGCCCCGTGATGACGCCCGGAAGCGCGAACGGCAGGAGGAAGCCCGCTTCGACGAGGGCACGCGAGCGGACGCCCGTGCCCAGGATGGCGAGCGCGCCTCCGAGGAGCGTCCCGAATCCGGCGTAGAGCAGCGTCGAGCCGATCTCTCCTGCGTGGAGGCTCGCGACCTTCGGCACGATCGCGCCGCCCGTGCGGACGAGGTAGCCGACGGGCACGCCGACGGCGACGGCCAGGACGAGCAGGAACGCGGCGCGGGAGACGGGGCCCGCGTCCTTCCACGGCCGCTGGTCGGAGGCGCGCATGCGTCCGGACGTCCGGACCGCCACGAGGAGCAACGGCGGGAGCAGCAGGATGAGCGGCAGCGCCGCGAGCGCCGCCGCGCGGTGGTCCCGGAGGGACGAGTAGCGCGCGTACACCTCCTCCGAGACCGTGGGCAGCGTGAAGCACCCCGAGACGCCGAAGTCGCCCGCGGAGAGCACCAGCGCCACGGCGAAGCCCGCTCCGAGGCCCGGCATGGCGAGGCGCAGGGCCAACCCGCGACCGGCCAGGAGGCGCGCCGCCTCGTCCAGCCGCGCGTCCGCCCGAGCGAGCGCCGCGGCACCGAGGAGCGCGGGGATGGGCCAGAGCTGGAACGCCTGCACGAGGCCGGCGCCGACAGGCGTGTGCAGGGGCGCGGGGCTGGAGAGGCCCCCGAGGAGGCCCCTCGATCCGAGCACCGGGTACCAGCCGATGGCGAGCACGTAGGACGGGACGAGCAGCGGGACGAGGCACAGGCCGACGAGGAGGCCTGATCCCGCCCGTCGCCCGAGCACCATGGCGGCGGGGATGGCAAGCAAGGTCGCCCCGCCGGCCGCCGAGAGGCCGAGGAGCAGCGACCCGACCGTCGTCTCCCAGACGCCGCGCCCCGCGGGCACGGAACCGGGGTCGGCGAGGCCGCCTCGCACCAGGAATGCGATCACCGGCAGGGCGACCACGAGGGCGGCGGCCCCGCGGCGGGCGAGGGACAGGGCGGCGAGCGTCGTGGACATGGCGACGGCAGGATAGCCACGCGCGCCGCTCCGGGTCCACGATCCCCTGTCGCATCCGATCCAGGAGAGGCTTCCATTGCGGGTCGCCGTGGAGGGGCGCGCGGTCCGGGTCCGAGGACGCCTGCGCCGCGCCCGCGGGGTCGAGCATCACCGCCTCTTGGAGTTGACCGAAGGCCTCGTCGATCGGCGCCCATTCCGCCTCCAGCGGTCTCAGGCCCCGTTCGTACTCCTCCTTTGACCCCCCCTCGCTCGGCCAAGCGGACGTTTCTACTTGGCGTTGACAATCGGCGACTCGACGCTTGCGGTCGGCCGCGGCGTCGGCGTAGGATCGCCTGTCGTTCGGCGCGGTTCAGGCGCGCGCCGCCCCAGGAGGGCGCGCACAACGCCCTCGAGCCGGTCTGGAAGGGTCCGCATGATGCGACCAATGCCGATCCCATTTCGCTGGGACCTCGCAATCCCGGACTCCCTCGGACAGCTACGAGAAGGCCCGACCGCCCCAATCTATCCGGAATTCCTCGACAACCTGCTGCGGCTCTGCGCGCGCACAATGGCCTTGGCAAGTGACGCCGACCTGGTATTCGTCGGGCGCTCCCCCGAGAGCTTGTTTGACCACCTCTCCGGGCTCCTCAACGACACGTCCTGGCGGGAACGCCTCCACCTCCTGCAGTTCTCCATGAGGCGCGAAGCGGTTACGTCGGTTCGAGCTACCTACCCCGGGGCGGAGTCAGCCATGAGGTCGTACTTTGCGAAGCTCGCCCTGGACCCGCTGTCCCTGCTGCGGAGGGCGCATCCGGTGGCATTCGTCGACCTCGTTGGCTCCGGAAGCACCTTCGGCCATCTCGTGGAGTTCCTGTGGACGTGGGCGAAGGACGTGCGGGCCGACTGGGACAGCGTGCGAGGCAAGCTCCTCCTCCGGGGCATTACGCCTGAGGAGAAGACGAGCCCGAACACATGGAGATGGCAGCAGCATGCGTCCTGGGTCCCGGAACGAATCTCACTTCGCTCCATCAAAAACGTCTCGGCACCTTGGCGACTGTGGGACTACCTGGGTAACTGGCAGCAGAAGACGACCAGGTCCTATCATCCCGCGCGATGGGGGGACCCGCGGGTGAGGAGACCATCTCGCGAATCCAAGTCGCTCGAAGCGCTTCGACTCGCCAACGCTCTCCACCAACTGGGTCGCTGCCGGGCCAGGCGCGAGGCCTTTCTCTCTCGACTCGTCGGTCTGGTCGCGATGAAGGAGACATGGTACAGGCGGCTCACGGGGGAATTGCGGTCCCACTTGGGCCACCTCGGAGGGGGCACCGACACCTCGGAGTGGCTCGGGCCTGGTACCCCAGCATCCGTGCGTCGACGAGGAAGCGATTGATGTCGGCGAGGTTGGCGGGCATGTCGGGGAGCGTCGCCTTCCCGAACGCGAGATCGAGGCGCTCGCGCAGACCCTGACCCGCTCCAGCCGGACGTGCGCGTCGTCCATATCGCGCCCGTCGGCCGAGGGAGTCTCGGCTCTGGCGGATCTTCGACGCGCACTACGGGGAGTTCGAGGTGGCCTACGAGGGGCGCTTCGAGGAGACCTATGGCCCGCTGCGGCCCGTGGTCGGCCGTGTCGTGGAGGGGTTCCTGAAGTGCAGGATCCTGGACGTCGGGTTCGAACGGATCCGGTGTCCGAAGTGCCGCGACGAGTTCCTGCTGGCGGTATCGTGCAAGGGGCGGTGCCTGTGCCCATCGTGCCACAAGAACCGGCCGGTGGCGTTCGGGTAGTTCGCCACGGGTTCGCGGAGACACTCTGTTCCGCGGTCGCCAATCTGCATCGGCGCCGCGGGTTCGGCGCCAATCGGCGGCTCGACGCTTGAGGTCGGCCGCGGCGTCGGCGTAGGATCGCCTGTCGTTTCGTACGGTTCGGGCGCGCGCCGCCCAGGAGGGCCCCCACTACGCCCTCCGGTAGCCTACCGGGACGAGGGGAGACGCTCTTCTCCTCGTGGGCGTGGTGGGGGCCCTCCTGGGGCGGGAGATGGGGCCTTTCGGCGGTCGTCCCCATCTCCCGGCCGCATCCAACTTCTCATTGCTGAACGCCCGAGACGCCCTCCAGGCCCTTCGTGAGTCCCGTCGAGTTCTCAGCGAGAAGCTCGCTTCGAGTCGCCGCCGCGCCGCGGGCTCGAATCACGGACAGTCTGGGTGCACGAAGTTCCCGGACTTGGTCGCTGGCTCGCCGGGGTCGCGCGCGACTCCAGGACGTGTACCTGTGCATTCTGGGGAATTCAGTGCGAGCCAGGTGGGACTCAACCCCTAGCCTATCCGCGGCCACCCGCTCTAGAGCTTTCCACACCTGCGGAGGACTACCTCCAACAGGCGAAGGACCACGTCCTCAACGCCATCATGAATGCGTCGACTGCAGCGAGCCCACCAGGACTGCCGCGCCCATTGCGCATGGATCTGGCGCTTCCACTCCTCCCTCTCCTTTCGGCCATGTTCCAGGAACCTGGCAGCCCGTGTGAAGCAGGCGCCCTCCGCCGATGCCGCTCGCTGCATCTGCATCTCGATTTCGTATTGGAGCGTTTCGGACATGCCGACCGCTTTGGCGAGACCATCTGACGAATCCAGGCCGTACCAGGCAAGCCACTCGTCCAGGACAAGGCCGTACTGCGAACAGATGGCGCCCAGGGTGCGAACAAAGATCGCCTGCTCCATCGTGTCCTGCCCTCGCCAGGGCCCAAACGGATCCGCGTGGTCGGTGCCCAGATTCAGATGGGCGGACATTTCGCAGACGATCCTCGCAGCGCCGCAGCGAGGACAAAACGGTGCCTCCTCCGCGCGGGCGGCTTCGGACTGTCCCCACCGCGGGATCCACCCCGACCAGTCGAGCATTTCGCTATCGAGGATCTGTCGGCCGCAGCCGGGACATCGTGGAGTCGGGGAGGGAGTCAACGGGATGCCCTGGATCGAGTGGCAGGCGGCACAGAGACAGTATCCCCGGACGCTCCTCCACGCGCCGATGATCAGCCCATCCTCGCCCTGACAGGCCGGACAGCGAGCGATCACCGAGTACGCCACGTCAGTGGGCCTCTTGCGCCAAACGCCGCGATGGCTTACGCGACCCGGTGCGATCCTAGGTCAGGCACGGACCTGTCGCAAGCGGGAACCCAATTTTGGGCAGCAACGGTGATGGCAGCGGTCCCCGCGCACGGAGTCTTGCCAGAGGCATGGAGGGCAACATAGAGGGCCGTTTCTATGGGGCCTTTCAGATGGTTGTTGAGAATGGAAGCCCTGCGCCGCGCCCAGCTCTCCATGCTCGCGCGCGACCGCGAGAAGGGCGTCTTCCGCCCCTCGACGTGGGGGGCGTGGGTGCTGACGAGATGAAGGTAAGTCCGTCCGTCGCCACCGCCTCCGCGCCGGCCGCCGAGAGGCCGAGGAGCAGCGACCCGATGCGCGCGATCGCCTCCGATCCGCGTGCATTCGCCCCGGTTCGCGGCCCGTACCCGCCGAAGCCCGAGTCGGGCGGGAGGTACTCCCAGCACTCGTTCGGCCTTTTCAGCTCGGCCTCCTGCCCGCGCACCTCGTCGGCCAGGAGGTGGCGGAGGTAGGCCATGCCGACGGGGCGGCCGTCCTCGACGACCGGGAGGTAGCAGCAGTGCTCCAGCTCCATGCGGGAGATGGCGTCGTGGTACCCCTCCTCGACCCGCGCCGTGAGCGGCTTCGGCGTCATGATGTCGCGCGCGCGAATCTCGCGGGGGTCCCGCGCCGTGGCGACGACGCGCTCGCGGACGAGCTGTAGAGAGAAGGTCTCCTGCGGGGGCCCGCGGGGAATTGGACCACTCCACGGGGGCCGGCTTCAAGCGGCGGGAACGGGAGCTCAGGCTCTGGACTTCAGGCACGCCTCGGGATAGCCTCCCCTTCCTGTCGAGACACGGGTCTTGCGTCCTGCAGGCAGATGCGAAGACGACGAGGTTCCTCAATGAGGTTGATCAGCAACTGCGGAACCGATCGTGGACTTGACCTGATCGAGTCCCTGCTCCAACCCCAGTTCCTCCTCGACACCATCACGACCCACGCGCATCGAGGCAAGTCCGGTGGGATCAACGACTCTGAGGTCATGGCCTACGTCGTCGCTCCGCCGAGCGAGGAGGCGGCCGGGTGACCGGGCAGATCTTCGTCAGCTCCGTGCAGCGGGAGTTTGCTGGGGAACGTCGAGCGATCCGCGACTTCCTTCAGAAGGACCCGCTCATGCGGCGCTTCTTTTCGGTCTTCCTCTTCGAGGACCTGCCTGCGTTGGATCGCCGCGCAGATCGAGT
Source organism: uncultured Planctomycetia bacterium (assembly GCA_964649705.1). Taxonomy (GTDB): domain Bacteria; phylum Planctomycetota; class MHYJ01; order WSZJ01; family CAZYRM01; genus CAZYRM01. The sequence continues at coordinate 13,093 of CAZYRM010000091.1, read as the reverse complement.
CTATCTCGATGAGACGGATGGCTCCACGGTCTACGTGGGCTTGTTCGGCTCCGACTACGGATCGGAGGACGAGGAAGGCATCTCGCCGACCGAGCGGGAGTTCGACCGCGCCACGAAGCGAAGAAAGACGCGCCTGGTCTTTGTCAAGGGGGCGGAGGAGACGAGGCGCCATCCCAAGATGCGCGCGTTGATCGCCAAGGCTGAGTCCCTGGTCGTACGGAGACGATTCGTGTCGCTCCCGGAACTCATCGGGGGCCTGTACGCCGCCCTCGTGCAGCACCTGGAGGATAGTGATCTGATTCGAACCGGCCCGTTCGACGCCGCCCCGTGCTCGAAGGCGACCCTCGCGGATCTCGACGGGGAACGGATGGCGACCTTTCTCCGGCGAGCCCGCCGCGCGCGGGGATTTCCGTTGCCCGCGGAGTCGACCTCGGAGGAGCTGCTGACGCATCTCAACCTGCTGGACGAGGGGCGCCCGACGCACGCGGCCGTCCTGCTCTTCGGCCGTGCGCCGCAGCGATTCCTGATCTCGTCGCAGGTGAAGTGCGCCCACTTCCACGGGACCGGAGTCGAGAAGCCCATCCCTTCCTACCATGTCTACAAGGGCACCGCTTTCGACGTGGTCGACCAGGCCATCGACTTCGTGATGTCCAAGATCGATTTGGCCGTCGGCACACGGGCGTTGAGCACAGCCGTGCCCGTGGCCTACGAGATCCCCCTGGAGGTCGTCCGTGAGGCGATCGTCAACGCCGTCGCGCACCGAGACTACACGAGCAAGGGAAGCGTCCAGGTGATGCTGTTTGCGGACCGCTTGGAGGTGTGGAACCCTGGGGGCCTGCCCGCCTCGCTGACCCTGGATATGCTGCGCCGTCCGCACGCCTCGGTACCCGCGAACCCCCTCCTGGCCGAGGCGATGTACCTGGTGAAGTACATCGAAGCCATGGGGACCGGGACGGAGGACATGATCAAGCGGTGTCGGAAGACCGGCCTCCGCGAGCCTGAATTCGCCGTGAGAGACGGGTTCGTCGTGACCGTGCGGCGCAAGCCCGGTAGGGCTCTGGAGATCGTTACTCCCCCAGTCACCCCCCAAGTACCCCCCAAGTACCCCCCAAGTACCCCGCAAGTCATCGCCGTCCTTTCCGCTGCTGCGACCGGCGCCCTACTTCGGGAGGAAATGCAGGCGTCTCTGGGCATGAAGGATCGGAAGCACTTCCGCAACGAGTATCTGAAGCCGCTCCTCGCGGCCGGGCTCCTCGAGATGACCATTCCGGACAAGCCGCGGAGCAGCCGACAGAGGTATCGAATCACGGCCAAGGGTCGCGTGCTCTTGTCCGAGAGGTCGCGAGGCGAGGGCACATGACAGCCGTAGACCATCCTCGCGGGCGATCACGTGGACGTGACGGCCCCGAGCTTCGACGGTAGAATCGTCGCGACCCACGCGATGCGTCTAGAGGAATGCCTGTAGTCGGATGCCGAGCACGGCGGTCCGGCGTCGATGGAGTCTGGCGATGAAGACCATCGAGTTCGAGACCGCAATCGCCGAGTTCCTCTCGCTTGGGCGTCGTCTCCAGGCCATGGACCCGCTCACGGCCGAGATCGTACTGGGGGAACTCACACGCTGGTATCGGAGCACCCGCATCGCTGGCGCCGAGCTGGAGGACGATGCCGACATGGTCCTCCTCCAGTGGGGAAAGACGCGACCGCTCGATGTGGGCGAGCCGAGCGACTTGAGGGAACCGTCCCGCGGCAACCTGGTGCGGCCAGCGGAGCGAGAATTCAAGTACCTTGACTTCACGCGTCAGATCTTCGCGGCAGGCGAGAACGACGATGCCGAGTTCGACGATCTTGCGGTCCAGATGTGCATCACGCTGTGCTACGGCCCTGCCGACGGCAAGGAACAGGGTTCCAACCTCTGGATCTGCACGCCGGACGACATCGATCGCGACACCACTGAATTCAGGGCAGTGCCGTTTGTCACGCCCTTCCTCCACGCACCGGCCAAGCGCGCAGTGATCTTTGTAGAGCGTTGCGGGTAGGAGGGGGGCCTCCTTATGCTCGACGGTGAGGCAGCCGAGCCCGACGAGGAGGTCGGGGAGCGAGGCCGCGGGCCCGCGCTCCTCGCGGAGACGGACTGCGGCCTCGATGTCGAGCTCCGTGGCGAGGGCGCGCTCGCGGACGGACTGCAGGATGAAGGTCTCCGGTCTACGACGACCCCTCGGGCGGCTGCAGCGCCCAGTTCAGCAGGTGGGCGATGGCCAGGGCCTGCGCCGCCCCAGGAGGGCGCCCCCAACGCCCTCCGGTAGCCTACCGGGACGAGGGGAGACGCTCCCCCCCTCCCCATCCCCCGGCCGTATCCAACGTCTATTTCTCTCCGCGCCGCGTCGAGTCCGCCGCGAACCCCGGGCGGATCGCCGCGTTTAATCGGGAGTTCCCATGGGGCACGCGCCCGGCATGATACCCTCCCGGCCGATGGTCGCCGTTCTGCTCGCCGCAATTGTCAGCTTGGCGGCAGAGACCGTTTCCGATCCGCTTCCCCCAGGGGCGCTGCTGCGCCTGGGCACGCTGCGCTTCCGGTGCGATACCGAGGTTCGGGACCTCGTGTACTCGCCCGACGGCTGCCTCCTCGTCGCGGGAGGCGTGAACAGGGCCGTGCATGTGTGGTGTGCGTCTTCCGGCATGACCCGCTGGAGCACCGGAGGACGAGGCGGCGGCTGAGAAAAAACAACCACCCCCGTGGAATTCTCGGGGGACGGGCGGATCCTCGCTGCGGGCGCCGAGCGGGAGATCCGTCTCTTCGAGCCGGCGACAGGAGCGCTGTTCGCAACGCTTCGAGGACATGAGTCTCTCGTGAATGAGCTCCTGTCCTCCCGCGACGGGACACTGCTGGCCTCGGCGAGCACGGACCATACGATTCGGGTCTGGGAGTTGGGCACGGGAGTCGAGTCGAGGCGCCTTGAGCGGAAATGGGCGTCTCTCCTCGCGTTCACGCCCGACACCAAAGGCCTCCTGTTTCGCGACGAAGACGGTGTTTGGCTCTGGGACTTCGCGTTAGCGGCCTGCATTCCCTCGTATGAGGAGCCAGATGGCCGATGGCCCGCGGAACGCGACGCCCACCCGGACGGCTCCTGGGCTGTCACCTGCTCTGCCCGCTCGCCGGATGCTCGCGTCCTGGCCGTCGGAAGGATGCAGCGTGCAGCGCTCCGATTCGACGCCGCGACCGGGTTTCCGCTTGGTCCCGACGGAGGCCACCGCGACGAGGTCTTTGGGGTCGCCTTCGCGGAAGGGGAGCGAGTCGTATCCGTCTCGCGCGATGGCACCATTCGGACCTGGGATGCGCAGACGGGAGAGCAGATCGCTCACGTCTCCACGCTCGGCGGGGGGCTCTTCGGGCTGGGCCTTTCCTCCGACGGCCGATTCGCTGTGACGCTTGGCGGTGACGACGAGCTCGGATTCTGGGACCTGACTTCGGGTCGGAGGCTGGATCAACGCGACCAGAGGTCCCTCGGATTCGTCGCATTCGCACCGGATGCCCGCACCGCGTGGACGGGTACGTGGAGCGGCCAGTACGACTTCTGGAACCTGCACAGCGGCACACCGCGTGCATTCTGTTCCTTGCAGGGGCCGCTGCCGCGATTCTCACTCCCGCTGGGAGGGGGCGCGATCTGGGGGAGTGCCAATGGGCATGCGGTCCTCCAGTGGGGGCTCCCGAGTGGGCGTGCGTGCAATGTGTGGACGAAACAACTCCTTGCGGGCCTGGCCGCGGTCGTCTCTCCCGACGGGAGGTACGGTGTGGCTCCAGAGGGAGACAGTCTCCGTGTGCTAGGCCTCCCCTCCCTCGATGAAGTCGCGCGAATCGACTGGACCGACAACTGCCAATGGCACCCGGGGACGGCCAGGTTGACCTTCTCGCCGGACGGTCGCATCCTCGCGGCGACCGATTCGTTCTGCTGTTTCCGGATGTACGAGTTCGGGACCTGGCGGGAGATTCCGTGGACCGGCCCGACGGAGGGAGTGGCCGCCGTGGCGTTCTCCCAGGATGGAAAGCGGCTCGCGACGGCCATGCGAGACACGACCATCCTCCTGTGGCCCGCGCCGTAGGCAGTAGAATCAAGAGGCGATCGTGCCCGCCACATCCAGGACTTGGTGGTCACGCCCTCGCCCAGCGCATGAGCCTGCGGACGAGAACCTCGTCGAGCTTCCTGCGGCCGTCGAACCCGGCCATGAATCGAGCTCACGCTGGCCTCGGGCATCGCCAGGATCTTGAGGAGCGTCGTGGCCTCGCGCCACTGATCGTACGTCTCCACGTCCAGAACGACGAACCCCGCCGGCCGCCGAGAGGCCGAGGAGCAGCGACCCGATCCGTGCGCACTCGCGCCGGTCCGCGGGCCCTATCCGCCGAAGCCCGAGTCGGGAGGGAGGTACTCCCAGCACTCGTTCAGCCGCTTCACCTCGGCCTCCTGCCCGCGCACCTCGTCCGCCAGGAGGTGGCGGAGGTAGGCCATGCCGACGGGGCGGCCGTCCTCGACGACCGGGAGGTAGCAGCAGTGCTCCAGCTCCATGCGGGAGATGGCGTCGTGGTACCCCTCCTCGACCCGCGCCGTGAGCGGCTTCGGCGTCATGATGTCGCGCACCCGGATCTCGCGGGGGTCCCGCGCCGTGGCGACGACGCGGCCGAGGATGTTGCGCCAGGTGAGCAGCCCGACGAGGCGCTCCCCGTCGACGACTCCCGCCGCGCAGACGTTCTCGTCGACGAGCCTCCGCGCGACGTCCGAGATCCGGTCCTCGGGCGCGCAGCGAACGAGCGCGCACCCCTGGGCAGCGGTTCCGACCTTCCTCTCCATGGTCTCCTCCCGTGCGGGAGGCGGGGCGTCGATACTGTAGCGGTCCCGTCGCCCCGGGTCCACGATCCCCTCACCGCATCCGTCCAGGACAAGTTCGGCCGCAGCGCCTGCGCCTCTACGACGGCAGCTCGTACTTCTTGCCGAGCGAGGATTCGTACACGGCCCCGCCCGCCTTGGTCCAGGTGTAGGTGCCCGTGAAGACGACGGCGCCCTTCTCCTTGAAGGAGGTCACCTTGCCCGCGACCTTCTCGGGCCGCTTGTCGGGCGTGACCCGCTTGCCGTCGGGCCCGATCAGGAGGTACGCGAACATGTCATCCGCGCCGCCGATGTTGAACCACGGCGGGTCTTCGACCGTGCCGAGGGAGATCGTGTGCTTTCTCGTCACCAACATCTTGATGACGTCGTCGTTGCTGCATGTGCACGTGAAGTGGCCCGCCTTGAGGGCGTAGGCCAGGAGATCCTCTCGATCCACCGAGTGCGTGTCAGCCCCCGCGGACCCGTCCCTGTGGATCTGGAAGGCCTCCCAGTAGTCGATCGTGAACTTCGTCGTCCCGCACTCACAGGTGATCTCGACGGTGATCTCCACGTGGGCAAGGATGACGTCGTCCTTCCCCGGTGTGACTCCGTCCGCCACCTTGAGATGGATGTTGTAGAGGAGTCCCGCGTCCGTCAGCGGGTTCTCCTCCTCTCGGTCGCTGCGCTTCCACTCGACGTTCGCGTCTTGCGCGATCCCGTCGCCGGCGGCCATCCAGAGGCAAAGCGCCGCCAGGAATGGGGACAGGAATGTGCGGTTTCTTCGCATCGGCTCCCTCCTCGCAAGGTGCCGCAAGATACCACGCGCGCGGGCGAGGATGCCACTGCATGTGGCGTCTCCCCGCGAGGCGTCACGGCAGGTCCCCGCCATCCATGTCGTCGCCCGGGGCGACTGGATCCGCGGCCTCGCCCCCCCACCCCCCCCCGCCCCCCCCGGGCCGGCCCCCCCCAGCCTTGTCGGCCCCGGGGGCGAGGGGAGCCGCGCCCGCGCGCGCCCCCTGCCCGCGGCGCGCGCCGCGCTGGCCGCCGCGTGAAGGCCGCCCACGCGGTTCTACCACTTCGACGGATCGGGCGCGTCGATGTTGCCGGGAACGCCGTTCCACATCTTGACGGCGTTCTGGAATGCGCCCGAGGGCGTCCCAGTCACGGCGGCTGTCTTGGAGTGGACCACGCCGTCGAACCCGCCCTCCTTCTGGTAGGCCCGCCAGCGGTAGACGCCCAGGCACTTCCCGGCGAGTTCCCCTTCGAGGCAGAACAGCGCGGCCTCGAAGTCCCAGGTGTAGCCCGCAGTGTCTGCGAACGGCGCGTCGATGAGGCTCGCAGTCGTTTTGGCGCCACCGAAGAAGTGCCCCTTGGCCTCGGGGATCTGGCCCCAGCCCGATTCGTTTTCCTTGGGGCCCTCCGCCCCGTAGATCGGCGACCTGCTGTTCGACTTCCGGTCGATCGCCCAGCCGCCGTTCGGGGGAGATTCGATCGGCTTGCCGTTGCGGTCGACGACGATGGGGTTCCCCTTGGCATCCGTTCCCTTGGTGCGGCGGACGATCTGGATCCAGCCGATCTTGGTACAGGCGCACAGGGCGGCGTCCGGCGTGAATTCGAGGACCATGTCGCCGTATTTGGAGTAGGCGCACACAGTCCCGTAGTTCGTGCGTGCCTCGTCGGGATTGCCTCCGTCCCGGTCGAAGACCGTGCCCGCGGCCTGCTCTTCGGCGACGGCCGCGGACAGAAGCGCCAGCAGCATGGCGATCAGGCGCGGGGCAAGGTCCTTCAGGTTCTTCATGCGAGATACATCCAATCGACTGGTGAACCCGAACTTGCGAGAGGCTACGGCAACAGGTGTCTCGCGTCAACGCCCGCGACTTGCGGGTTCCCCTCGATCCGAGGGGGCTCGGCCCGCCCTCTACGCCGCCCCGTCCATCCGGCTCCACGATCCCCTCACCGCATCCGTTCGAGGAGGATCTTCCATCGCGGGTCGTCGTGAAGGGGCGCGAGGTCCGCGTCCGAGGACGCCTGCGCCGCGCCCGCGAGGCCGAGCTTCAAGGCCTCCTCGAGGTGGCCGAACGCCTCGTCCCGCAGGGCCTTCGCCGTCGAGGGCTCGATCGGCTTCGGCTCGGCCTTCGGGCCCGTCTTCCCCGCGCTCGCCTGTGCGAGGTCGCACGCCAGGTTGTAGTGAACGGTGCACAGGGCCTCCCGCATGCCGGGCGCCCCGAGACGGCGTGTTCGCTCTTCCTCGTCGAGCGGCGCCCACTCCGCCTCCAGCGCTTTCAGACCCCGTTCGTACTCCTCCCTCGACCCCTCGTAGTCCCCCTTCGACATCTTCGCCCACCCGTCGTCGATCGCCTTCATCCACTCGGACGTCGCCGCGCGCTTCGACTCGATCCGCGTCCTCGCCGCCGCGAGCCCCTCCTTCAGCCTCGGGTCGTCGGCGCTGAGCTTGAGCCCCGCCTCGTACGAGGCGATCGCCTCCGGCAGCCTGTCGAGCATGTCGAGCGCGAGGCCGCGGCGGAGGTGAACGACCGGGTCGTCCGCGCGAATCGCCACCGCGCGGTCGTACGCCGCCAACGCCCCCTGGATGTCCTCCATGACGGACTCGCCCCGCTTCTGCTTCCACGCGGCGAGCCCCAGCCAGGCGTCTCCCTCGGTCTTCGCCGCCAGCACGAGGTGGGGGTCGAGCGACTGCGCCTTCGCGCAACTCTCGATGACCCTACGGTACTCCTCGGAGGGGTCCTCCCCGTGGTCCTCCTTCCACTGCGCGAGCGACACGAGCGCGATAGCCTCGTTGACCCGGGTCGTGACCGCCGACGGGTCGTGGCGGATCGAGCGGGCGAGCCACACGAGCGCCTGCCTCCACTCCTCACGCGGGTCGCCGCCACCGGCGCGCGTCCGCTCTCCCAGCCTGTGGAACAGGCCGCCGGTCAGACCCTCCACCCTGGCATCGTCGGGACGGAGCGTCCGCGCCTTCTCGAGGTCCTGGAGCGCCGCCCGCCAGTCCGGGATCGGGTCGTCTCCGTTCGTGTGCTTCCACTCCCCTCGCTTTCGGAGCACCTCGGCGCGCCCCCGCAGGGGTTCGACTCGGCCGGCGTCGATCCCTACTTCCTCCGCGTAGGTGTCGAGCGCGGCCTGGAACGCGCCCGTCGGATCCTCGCCGTGGACCGACCGCCACTCCCCGACGGCCTGGTGGACGCCGGCGAGGTTGTCGAGCAGCGTCGCCGACGCCGGGTTGATCGAGCGGGCACGGCCCGACGCCTCGACCGCCTTCCGATAGTCCCCCGTCGGGTCGATCCCGCGCTCGGCCTTCCAGTCGCCGATCAGCGCCCACGCCGTCATCACGTTGATCGCGGACTCGAAGATCCCGGCGTCTGACGCGAGCGCCTTCTCGAATTCCTCGATCCCCCTCGCGTACTCCGACGTGGGGTCCTCGCCGCGTGCCGCGCGTCGCGTCCCCAGCGCGACGAGGAGCATCGCGTGGTTGTTGAGCGCGCCCGCGTTCCTCGGCTCCTGTGCGAGGACCGCCTCGATCGCCTCGCGCGCCCGGCGGAAGTCCTCCGAGGCGTCCTGTCCCCTCGCCTCCTTCAGCTCCCCGAGGGCCTGCGCGAGGCAGGCCTGGTTGGTCCGCGCGCCCACGTGCCCAGGGTCGAGACGGAGCATGGCGCCGTAGGCCGCGAAGGCCTCCTCGAAGCCTGCGGAGGGGTCCTCTCCACGGTCCTCCGCGCGCTCCGCCATGCGGAAGAGGATGTCGCCGAGGGTCCCCTGAGCCTCCGCGAGGTCGGGCTCGATCCCGAGCGCCCCGCGGCAGGCCGAGAGCGCGGCCTCGTAGTCGGCGGTCGGATCGCCGCCGCGGGCCCGCGTCGCCACGCCGCGCATCAGGAAGAGGAGCGCTCGCCGGTTCAGCAGCGAGGCGTCCGTCGGGGCGAGCGCAACCGCCTGATCGATCGCCCTGGAGGCCGCCTCGATCGGGGCCGAGGGGTCCCTCCCGTATCGATGGAGCCGTTCTGCATCGTCGAGGCGCGCCTCGCACTCCATGCCGAAGAGGGCCGCGGAGGCGGGGGCGAGGGCGATCGCCTCCCGAATCGCGACGAGGGCGCGATCCCTCCTCGGCTGCCCGTCCTCCCCGCGGGCCTCGGCGGCCTGGGCGGCGGTCAGGAGGCAGCGAGCCTCCGCGGTCAGGTGCGCGACCGCCCCGCGGTCCTTCTCGTGGGCGTTCCGGAAGCGCAGGGCCGCCTCGTCCCACTCCCCGGCCTCGAATGCGAGGCCGGCAAGCGACGTGAGGGCCTCCTCGAGAAACGGGTCGATCTCGAGGGCGCGCAGGATCTGCTCCTCCGCCCCCGGGGCGCCCTCGATCATCGCCACCGTCCCGCGCGCCACGTGCGCGCGAGCGTCCAGCTCCTCGGAGCTCCCTTGCGCGTGGACGACCTCGCGCAGGTCGGCGAGCGCGTCGTCCCTGAGCCGCGCCAGATCGGGGTCCGCCGCGTCGACCTCGGCGTTCGTGGGGACCGGGCTCGGGGCCGACATGGGCGCGCGCGCGGCCTCGCGGAGGCGTCGAAGCCTCTTTCGCCCCGCCTCGCGGCGTGCCGTATAGCGCGCGTAGCGGAGGAGCCCGCGCTCGTACAGCGCGAGCGGCAGGATGTCCCGGCCGGCCTCCCCTTCCGCCCGGGCGAGCGACACGGCGCGGTCCTGGGAGGCCTCCGCGTCCTCGAACCGCTCTAGCGCGCCCTCCATGCGTCCCTGGTAGTACCACGGCTCCGCGAGGCCCGGCGCACGGAGCTTGAGCTCGGCGATCGGCTTCGACAGGGCGTCCAGGGAGCGTCGGCACCCCTTGAGGTCCCCGATGGCGCGCCGCGAGAGGGCCTCGGAGAGCTGGACTTTGCCGCGCTCGGACAGCTCGGCGAGGACCCTTCGGACCAGGAGGCCCTGCTGCCATCGGAGCACGACGACCGCGGCGAGCGCGAGCACGAGGACGGAGGTGAGCGCGCTCGCGACCTTGTGTCGCCTCACGCGCTTCCAGGCGCGGTAGGCGAGGGATGCGGGGCGGGCGAGCACGGGCTCGCCGCGACGGAAGCGGGCGAGGTCGTCGGCGAGGGCCTCGGCGGACGCGTACCGCGCCGCGGGGTCGGGGTCGAGGCACTTGAGGCAGACGGTCTCGAGGTCGCGCGAGACGCGCGGGTCGATCCGCCGGGGCGAGACGACCTCGCCGCGGAGGATGTGGCCGAAGACCTCCATCGTGGAGTTTCCGGGGTGGGCGCGGACGCCGCAGAGGACTTCGTAGAGCACGGCGCCGAGGGCGAAGACGTCGGTGCGCGCGTCGATGGCGTCGAGCTGGCCGAGGACCTGCTCGGGCGCCATGTAGTGGGGGCTCCCCATGACGTCGCCGGCGGAGGTGAGCTGCCGGGTCGCCTCGACGTCGTGAGCGAGGCCGAAGTCCATGACCTGCGGCTCGCCGTCGCTGCGGAGGATGATGTTCTCGGGCTTCACGTCCCGGTGGACGATCCCGCGCTGGTGGGCGAAGTGGAGGGCGCGGGCGACCTTCTCCATGGTGGAGACCGACTCGGCGACGGGCAGGTCGCGGGCCGTGAGGGCGGCGCGGAGGGACCTCCCGACGACGAGCTCCATCGCGTAGTAGGCGAGGTTTCCCTCCCAGCCGAGGTCGTGGACGGTGACGATGTTCGGGTGCTTGCCCATCCGCGCGGTGGCCTCGGCCTCCCGCGTGAAACGGGCGATGGCGTCGGGAGAGGCGTGTTCCCCGGCGATGAGGACCTTCACGGCGCAGCGGGTGCGCAGCCTCTCGTGACGCGCGAGGAACACGACGCCCATCCCGCCGTGGCCCAGCTCCTCGAGCAGCTCGTACGGGCCGATGCTGCGGGGGAACCGCTGTCTCCAGCCGGGAGCGGTCGCCTGGGTGGGCGGCGAGGGCTCCGCCCCGCCGGGCGTCACGCGCGTCGGCGTGTTCGGCGACGCGACGGTCGGGGCGTGCGGCGACGCGACCGGCGGCGGCGGGCCGTCGACGTACGGCTGCGTCGGGTCGGAGGCGGGGGACGGCGGGTCTGTTCCGCCGTTCGACTCAGGCATGCCCCTCCGTCTACGACATGGCGGAGTGGGGATCAAGCGGATTCGCCGCGCCAGGCGGAAGGGCAGCCCGCGTCGCCGCTACTTCCACTTCTTGGCGAGGGTGTCGATGCCCGAGGCCGCCAGGTCGGAGGGCGTCATCGTGGGCATGAACTCGACGGAGGCGTTGAAGTTCAGGAACCACGGCTCGGCGAACCGGGGCATCTCGGAGGCGCTCTTCATGTCGACGATGATGTAGGCGCCGCGCTTGCCGTCCTGGGCGCAGAAGTACGCGCCCTCGGGCTTCGCATCCGCCAGGATCGACTCGATCTTCGCGCCGGCCGAGCCGTCGCGGACCGCGTCGTTGAACTTCTCCACGGGCAGGGACACGTGCATGACGAAACGCATGGATTTCCTCCCAAAGAATCGGAGGAAGATAGTCCGAGTCGCCGGTCAGCGGCAAGCGATTTCGCCGTGGTCCCCGAGCACGATGCTGAGGCACGTCACGCCCGCGTCGCCCGCGTGGAACTCGGTGATGTCGACGGGCAGGACCTTGAATCCGAGCACGTCGAGGCGACGCGCCGTGCGAGGGGCCGCAGTGCTCACGATGACGCGGTCGTCGATGGCAAGGACCGTCGAGCCGTACGGTTCGTCCGTCTCCACGACGTCCAGATCGCCGAACGTCCCCGCGGGAAATGCGCCACGTCTCATCAGCACGCGGCGCTCGCCGATCGCCGTCGCGCCGGTCTTCAGATGGAGCAGTCCTGCGATGGGGACCGTGCGGACCTCCACGCCGACCTCGGCGAGGACCTCGCCGAGGGCCGATGCCCCCTGCTCGTCGGTACGCGCAGAGAGGCCGACGAACGCGAGTCGCCCGACGACCAGGACGTCTCCCCCATCCAGTCGCCCGCGGGCAATGTCACGGCACGGGATTCGCGGCGCGATGTGAGGCCTGACGGAGGCGACCTCCGGGGCCCTCGCCGGCGCCCCCGGCCGCGTCATGACGGCGACTCCCCCCGCGACGACGGCGGTGTCCTCCACGAAGCAGGCGTCCGGCAGGTCCGCCTCCGGTGGAAGCGCCACCACGTCGCAGCCGCACGCCCGCAGCGCCTCGCAGTAGGCGACGTGCTGCGCGAGGGCCCTCGCCACGTCGATCGGCCGCGAGGCGTCCTCTCGGATGCAACGCGCGTAGGCGGCCGAAGGCGGCCTCACCAGCGCCTGGCGTCGCCACGACATGGTCTTCTCCACGTGGGGGCCCGGATACGAAACGGGCCGGCGACCTCGCGATCGCCGGCCTCGTGCCTTGGGAGTTCGTTGAAAATTGAAAATTGAAAACTGAAAATTAGGACCTGAGACTTCGTCCCCCTACTTCTTCTCCGCCGGGGCTTCCTTCTTGGGCGTGATGGCGTCGAAGTAGTCGCGGACGAACTTCTGGTACCCCAGCGGCACCTCTTCCTTCTCCAGCGCCCCTTCCACTTCCTGCGCCGCCTCGGTCGCGACGTCCGCGTACTCGGAGGCCGCCTCGCCCTTCGGGGGCTCACCCTTCACGAACCAGCTCCCGATGATCTCGCCCTTGCCCAGCTTCCCCTTCACCTTCTCCTTCTCGAACGCCACGTCGCCCTCGGGGGACTCGGGCCGCCCGCCCTTCCCCTTCCCGGGCCCGCCCATGCCGAGCCCCTGCCGGTTCGTGTCGCCTTCCTTCCACTCCCCCGTTCCAGACTTCTGACCCAGCCCGCCGGGCTGGTCGCCCTGGCCGCTCCCGTTTCAGGAGCCGCCCTTGTCCGCGCTCTTTCAGCCCCCCTCCCCCTGCTTCTGCCCGCAGTCGGGGCAGGTCTGCTGGTCGCTCTGCGAGAGCTGCTGCTGCATGTCCTGCAGGTCGTTCATCGCCTGCTGAAGCGACTCCGACTCCGAGAGCGACTTGTCCAGGTCCGAGAGCTGCTGCTGCATCGCCTGCATGTTCGCGGCGGCGTCCTTCATCGCCTTCGGGTCCATGGACTGCATCTGCTGCCCCGCGTTCTCCGCCGCCTTCTGCATCGACTGCAGCCCGGGCATGTCCTTCATCGCGTTCGCGAGGTCCTGCATGTCCTTCCCGAGCTGCTGCTTTTGCTCCTCGGAGAGCTTGCCGTCCTGCAGGTCCTTCATCTTCTGCTCCAGCTCCTTGGCGACCTCGCCGAACT
>CAZYRM010000090.1:0-25991 GCA_964649705.1 uncultured Planctomycetia bacterium | reverse complement strand
ACGCGATCGCCTTCCGCGAGAAGAAGCGCTTCGTCCACCAGTACGCCGCGCGCGGGGTGAAGGCCCCCGCCTGGTGGAAGGACGCCCCGCTCGCGGAGGCGAAGGACGCCTTCCTGGCGTTCCTCTCCGTCCTGTCGGCCCGCGCGGCCGGGGCCCGCGGCAACGAGGGAGGCGGTTAGCATGGCCACGCTCGCCGAACGGGTCGGGTCGAAGGCCGAGTCCACGATCTGGGACTACCAGGTCGACCTCGCTCCGCAGAAGGACGGCTCCGTCCGCGTGACGATGCGCGTGACGTACGAGGCGTACGACGAGCCGAAGCCCGACGGCTTCAAATTCGTCGGTCCGTATGATGTGAGGGACGTCCGCGTGACGGACTCGAAGGGGCGCCCGCTCCGGCACAAGGTCGAGCGGCACCGCGAGTCGATGGTCCACTGGACGTTCCAAGAGCCGATCTTCCGCGGGCGCGAGACCGCGATCGTCGAGTTCACGCTGGAGGACGCCCTCGGCGGCGACGCATCCCAGACGCACCTCGACGGCGACTGGGTCGGGAGATTTCGGATTCCCGTGCGACGGTCGACCTATCGCGTGAAGCTGCCGGCGGGCGTGCAGCCGACCTCGGTGCGGACGGGGCCGAACATGGACCGGAAGACCGACGCGGACGGCTGCGTCCTCCTGGAGCACACCCGCGACGAGCCCGGCGCCGTGGGCGTTTCGATGTGGTGCGAGCCCGGCTTCGCGACCGTGCGTTCGAGACCGCGCGCACTGGCGCGCCCGAGGAGCGCGGGTGAGCTCCCCGGCTGGGTCGTCGCGCTCGTCCTGGCCGGCGTGGTCGGATTCTTCTGCTTCGTCGCCTACATGATCTCCAAGCACGGCGGTCGCGGGGGCGGCGGCGCCAGCTCCTCCAGCTCGTCGAGCTACGACAGCGGGTCGTCGTCCTGGTCGAGCTGCAGCAGCTCCTCGTGCTCCTCGTGCGGGGGAGGGAGCAGTTGCGGCGGCGGAGGCGGTTGCGGAGGCTGCGGTGGATAGGCCGCTCGTCGGGCTGATGTACCGCCAGGAGCTCGCCCGCGACGTGCGCGACGCGGGGCGGGAGATCGACTACCTCGAGGTCACCGCGGAGCACTTCCTCGGGCCAGCGGAGCCGTACGCGCGCGTCGCGGAGGACCTGTCGCGGCGGTGGCCCCTGCTCGTGCACGGACTCGACCTCTCGCTCGGCACGGTGGCCGACCCGGAGGCCGGGGCGACGCGGGAGCGGCAGGAGCTGGTGCGGCGCCTCGGCGCGGTCGCGTTCAGCGAGCACGTCTCGTTCACGAGGGTCCCCGGCCGCGCCGCGGGCTGCCTCTCCCCGCTCCCCTTCTGCCGGGCGGCCGTCGAGGCGATCGCGCGCCGGGCGGAAGCCCTCCAGGAGGGGCTCGGCGTGCCGCTGCGACTCGAGAACATCGCCTACTACTTCCGTCCGCCCGGGGACGAGATGACCGAGGTCGAGTTTCTGCGCGCGGTGCTGGATCGCACCGGCGCGGAGGCGCTGCTCGATCTCAACAACCTGCACGCGAACGCGACGAACTTCGGGTACGACGCCGAGGCCTTCCTCGACGCCTTCCCGCTCGACCGCGTGACCGAGGTGCACCTCGCGGGCGGGGACTGGCACGGCGAGACGTTCATCGACACGCACGGCGCAGCGCCGGGGCCCGAGGTGATGAAGCTTCTGGAGGTCGTCGCCTCGCGGGCGCCGCTCAGGCACGTGACGCTGGAGTGGGACCACTCGTTCCCGCCGTTCGAGCGGATCGTAGAAGTCCTCCGCGAGGCCCGTTCGCGCGTCACGCGCGCGGCGGAGGTGGCGCGATGACGCCGGAGGCGCTGCTCAAGGTGCAGGCGGAGACCATCGGTCGGCTGCTCGAGGGGGACGACCTCGTCGCGCGGATGGTGCGCGGGAAGCGGATCGACGGCGTGGCGAGGTGGATGCCGCTCACGGTCGCGCGCCTGCAGGGGGCGGGCTGGCTGGACCGGGTCTTTCACTCGTTCCTCTCGACGCGCGAGGGGGAGGCGACGGACCCCTTCTCCGACGCGCGGGCGTTCGAGGCGTGGCTGTGCGCGCACCCGGTCAACATGGACGGGCTCGACGAAGCGCTGGAAGAGGACTCCGCGCGTATCCGCCTGCTCGCCCCCGACGCGCGCCCCTGGGGGGCCTGTGCGCGCGGAACGCGCGTGTTCTACCGCGTCGGTCGGGAAGTGCGGGAGCTCCGCTGGCGACGTGGCGCGCGGGTCGCCGACGGCGGGTAGGCCGCGGTCCTCCGCCGTGGGTTCGGTCCAGAACCCCTTCCCCTTCCCGTTCCCCTTCCCTTTCCCAGCGCTTTGAAGACACTGGGAAAGGGAAGGGGCACGGGAAGGGGAAGGGGCAGGGCCGCCCCCTGCGACCGGGATCAAGGGACCTGTCGGGGCAAACCAACAAGCTCCGATCGCAGGGGGCGTAGTCTTCAGCGCCCGCGTTCCTTGAGGAACGCCGCCTTGTTCCTCGTCCACCAGATCCGCGCCTCGGTCGCCGAGTGGAACCGCTGTCCGGTGAGGGTCTGCAGCGCGCCGAGCGCCGGGTCGCGCAGGCGCTCGAACCGCTGCTTCATCGCGACGTCCTCCGCCCGGGCGTTCTCGTAGACGAAGATCGACTCCGCGAACCCGATGACCTTGCCGACCGCGTCCTCGATCCGCTCCTCATTGCGCGAGCGCAGCACGACGGGCGCCAGCGCCGCCAGCGCCAGCTCGATCGTCGAGTCGTCCGGCGCGTAGAGCAGCTTCGTGAACGGCTCGATCGCCCGGTCGTCTCCCACCCGCGCGAGCGCAAGCGCGACCGCCTCGAAGACGCGCGGCTCCTTGCGGTTCGCGTCGAGCGCCTCCACGAGCGCGGTCACCGGACCCCGCTCCCCCCTCGCGCCGATCGCCTCGGCGAGCCTCACGCGGACCTCCACCGATGCGTCGCCCAGGTACTTCGCCAGGACCTCGCCCGACCCCGGCAGGCCGATCCCGGCGAGCTCCCGGATCGCCAGGAGGCGGTCCGCCGGCGCGCCGTACTGCATGACGCGCTCGAACTCCGCGAGCAGCTTCTTCACCTTGTCCGCGCCGATGTCCTCCGGCGAGTCGACCTCGGCCTTGCCGGCCTCGTGCGGCGCGAACAGGACGAGGTGCGCGAGCTTCCCGTCCACCGAGAGCGATTTCCCCTGGTAGCCGTTCGCCGTCAGGACGCCCTGCGCCTCGATGCGCGCCGGGGAACTCTCCGCCGCGAACTCCGCCGTGAAGACCTCCTCGAGCGCCCGCTTCACCGCGCGCTTCGACTCCTTCACGTTGCCGCTCACGACGACGCCGCGCTCCTGCGCGAGGGCCTGGAGCGACAGGCCGCTCAGGATCCCGGGCAGCGCCCGGCGGAAGAGCTCCGTCGATCCGTACAGCTCCACCGAGAGGAGCCTGTCCCCCACCGCGACGGCGACGCCCGTCGCCTCGCTCGCCTCCTCGATCCCTCGCGACAGGCCATTCGCGTACTCCTCCGCGCGCTTGCGGAAGCCCGCGTCGTCGTAGGCGTCGCGGAGCGACCCGTGGGCGGACTTAGCCTGGACGGCGAAGAGGTCCTTCCTCACCTCGTCCCAGATGATGGTCTGGGACTTGCCCGAGTAGACCAGGCGGCGGAGCGACGGCAGCGCCAGCTCCGGCGAGACCTGGAACCCCTCGCGCTCCTTGGACCAGCGGCCGGCCTCGCAGCAGTACACCGGGATGTCCGTCCATCCGCCGGGGAAGACCACCGTGTCCCGCGACGGGAGGCGGTCCTGGTTTCCTCCGCGAAGGACCGTGCCTGCCTGGAGGAGGACCGGCTGCTCGCCGAGCGTCCGGACCCGCAGGGTGCTCACCGCGCCCTTTTCAATCTCCGCGACTTCAAGGCGCGCGGCGATGTCGCTCGCGAGGAGGAGTCCTCCGGCGCGGACCTCTTTGCGGGCGGTGAGCGGGTAGACGGAGACGAGCCCGTGCTTCACGGCGTCCCCGACGACGAGCCCGTCCAGGTAGGAGGTGACGGCGTTCTTCTTCCCATGGTCGGGGTCCGCGCAGACGAGCGCGGAGGCGAGGAGCTCGTCGCGGTCCTCGCGGGTCATCCACTTGCCCTGGTGGGTGACGAAGCCCTCCCCTTCGATCAGCGCGGTCGCGAGGTCCTTCGAGGAGACCATGCCGTCCTTCGTGAGGACGTCCCCCTCGCGGATGCGGCGGGCGATCCCGCTTTCGAGCGTTACGCCGCCGACCTCCTCGGTCGGCTCCGCGGTCCCGGCGGTGACGTCTGAGGCGACCTGCTCGCGCGTCTTCCAGCCGTCCTTCGTGCGGATCAGGCCCAGGTCGAGGTTCTTCTTCTCCGTCGCGGCGATCCAGCCCTCGCCGAGCCTGACGAGTCCGGCCTCCAGGAAGACCCTGTCGCGCAGCTCGTCGAGCGAGGTCCAGCCGTCCTTCGTGCGGACGCGGCCCGCGAGGAGGGCGTCGCGTACGCCGGACTTCTCCCAGCCGTCGGGGGCGCGGACGAAGCCCTCGGAGCGGAAAACGTCCTCCTTGAGGTCCTCGGCGGCCACCCAGCGGCCGTCGCGGAAGAGCTGGCCGTCGTGAGCGAGCCTTGCCTCGGCGGCGGGGACCCACTGGCCGCCGACCTGGACGTACCCCGCGTCGCGCATCGTGTCGGCGAGGGGCCTCCGCGGGGCGTCGGTGCGGAGGGTCAGGGCGAAGAAGGTCGGGAGGGCGATCAGGAGGAAGGCCGCCCACGCTGGGACCCGAAGACGGATGATCGACGGGCGGTCCTGGAGTCGCTTGAGAACTTGATCGGCGAGGGGCGCAGACGGCCTGGGGACCGTCGTGTTCCTGAGATCGGCCAGCGCCGTCTCGAGCGCGCGCAGCTCCGCGCGGCAGCGCTCGCACGCCGCGACGTGCTCGGTGAAGGACATCTGGTCGATCGGCGCGAGCTCGCCGTCCAGGAACGGCGAGAAGCGATCGCGGACGTCTTTGCATTCCATGGGATCACCCTGACTCATACTCCCCTTCCCGTTCCCATTCCCCTTCCCCTTCCCCGAGGTCCTCAGCACCCTGGGAAAGGGAATGGGAAGGGGAACGGGATGGGGACGCGGCCCTTTGGCTCCCTATCGACCCGGGCTGGACTGGACGCTAGTCTCCCTTGCCCACGCCCTGGCCCTCCTCGGGCTTCTTCTCCTCGAACTGCTTCTTCATCTCCGCCGCGGTCGGCGACGGCGTGTCCTTCGGGAAATCGAGGATCTTCGGGCTCATGTCCCACTCGTAGTTGCGGATCGCGACGAGGCGGATCGACGCCCCTCGGTTCGCGTCGTACATCGCCATCATCCGCTTCTCGGTGTCGATGAGCCAGACCACCTCGCGGTTGTTGTCGATGGTCGTCGTCACCGCGAGCACCGCCCTTCCGCCGTCCGTCTCGCCCGCCCACGCGGGCGTGGAGTCGCGCACGACGCAGGCGCCGATGATGAACGCGGCGAAGCACAGGGCCATCCAGGATGCGGTCTTCATGGAAACACCTCTTTCATCGCAAGGGATTGGAGCGAGCCACCGGCTCGCCCCTACATGCTAGAGCAGGCTGGTCGTGATCCCTCCCTGCGCCGCGTAGACGTCCTTGAAGGCCATCCTGGCTCGCGAGACGCGCGACTTGGCCGTGCCGACGGGGGTCCCCTGGACCTGGGCGATCTCCTCGTACGACAGGCCCTGCACGTCGCGGAGCAGGAGGACCTCGCGGGCCTCCTCGGGCAGGGAGGCCAGCGCGCGATGGACCCGCTCCTCCCGCTCGTGGCTCAGGACCGCGGCGGAAGGGTCGGGGACGTTCGCGCGCAGGTCGACGGCGGCGGCCGGCTCGAGGTGGCCCGCGGGATGGCGCCGGGCGTACTTGGCGGCGTCACGGGCGAGGTTCGCGGCGATCGTGTAGAGCCACGTCGTGAACTTCGGCCCGGGCTTGTAGGTCGACGCCTTCGCGTATACCCGCATGAATGCCTCTTGCGCCAGGTCTTCCGCGAGCCGCGGGTCGCCGAGGAATTTGGCGAGGAATCCGAGGAGCGGGTCCTGGTACCTCCGGACCAGCTCCCCGAGCGCCTGCGCCTGTTTCCCCGCGCACGCCTTCATCAGTTCGTCGTCCGAGAGAAGGCGCACGTCCATCCGCCGCTCCAGAGGCTTCCACGACGCCGGGGGGACCGGGTTTCCCGGAAAGAGGATTCCTGTAACATAGGTTATCGCAGTCCCCAAGGATTTGCCGCGCCCATGTTTACTGCGCCGCGCGACGGCGCTATCATGGCCCTCCGTCCACGGAGGCCGCCCATGCGCCTGATCGTGACCCTCCTCCTGGCCCTCCCCCTCCTCGCGGAAGACGACCCGAAGGCCTCGTTCCAGAAGCGCTGGGAAGGCCTGTCGAAGAAGGACGCGCAGGAGCGCATGGCGAGGGGCGACCACGCCGCGGACAAGAAGCTCTACCGTCTGGCGCGGCAGGAGTACCAGGACGCGCTCTTCGGCGACCCCGACAACGTGAAGGCGCGGAAGTTCCTCGGGTACGCGAAGTTCGCCGACGCGTGGGCGAAGGACACGAAGGTCGTCGTCAAGACGGCCGACGCCGCGCCCGCGAACCAGTGGGAGGCGCTCATCAAGGCCTTCCGCCAGAAGTTCGACCCGAGGGCGAAGTCGCTCTCGGCGGACTTCCTGAGGCTCGGCGACTGGTGTCGCGGCGTGGAGCTCGCGGACGAGGCGGCGCAGGCCTACCGTCGCGCCGTCGCCTGGGACGGGACGAACGCGGACGCGAGGAAGTGGCTCGGACACGAGAAGGAGGGCGAGAACTGGCTTTCGAAGGAGGCACTCGCGGAGCGGAACGCGCTCCGCGACCGCGTGGCCACCGCGCCGAAGGGCGACCCGTGGGACCCGGCGGAGACGCGGATCGAGAAGGCCCTGGGCGTGAAGATGACGAAGGCCCTCTCCGACCACTTCGAGGCGTACGCGGTGTACGACGCGGAGTCGCTCTCGAAGGCGATCCAGGTCGGCGAGGTCGCCTACGTCGAGTGCGTGCGGCGGATCGGCCTGCCCGAGGGGGGGGCGTACCTGCCTGGGCGGATCACGCTCGCGATCGTCGACACGGCGGCGCAGCACGCGGCGTACGTCGACGCCTTCTACTCGGATCCGCAGGAGCGCGATGAGATGAAGGGGCTCGGCGGGACGGTAGGCCGCGGGCGGATCGAGCACCGCGGGAGCGGGAACGTCGGACAGCGCATCGCGCACAACACGGCGCACATCGTCGTCAGGGAGGCGTGCGGGGAGCTGAAGAAGGTCTGGCTCGCGGAGGCGCTCGCCAACATGGTGACGGCGGAGCTGTTCGACAAGTCGGAGATCTACTGCGTCGGCAGGTCGACCACGGGGACGCGCGCGGGCGGCTGGACGTTCGACGACGCGACGACGTGGAGGCCGACCATGCGCCGCTGGGTGGAGACGGGGGACGTCCCGAGCACGCTCGAAGTGATGGGGATCGAAAACCACGCGGCGCTCACGGGGGAGCTGGGGCTGAAGGGGTGGTCGATGCTGGACTTCCTCGCGCACGAGCGCGCCGCCGACATGAAGGCGTACGTCGACGAGCTGAAGGCGGGCAAGGCGCCCGAGGCGGCGCTGTCGAATGCGCTCGGCTGGGACCCGGAGGCGCTTGACGTGGCGTGGAGGAAGTACGTGCTGGAGAATTACTAGCGAGGGGCGACCCCGCGGGTCGCCCCTACATGGGTCACCGTTGGGGTCGTGAGGAGCGATGGCTGACCCGTCCCCTGAGGACTTGCTGCGTCTGGGGCGCGCGGCGTTTGATCCGCCGACAGCGGCGTCCTCGCCGGCGTCGGACGCCCCGACGGTCCACGCCGGCGCCGCGGACGCCTCTTCGGACGCCGCCACGGTGGCCGCCGGCGCCCCGCGCGTTGTGACGGGCGTGGTCCCACGCACCTTCGGGCGCTACCAGCTCCTCGTCGAGCTCGGGCGCGGCGGCATGGGCGTCGTCTGGAAGGCGTGGGACTCCCAACTTCAGCGCTCCGTGGCGCTCAAGCTGATCCGCTCCGCGACGCTCGCGGACTCGGCCGAGATCGACCGATTCCTGCGGGAGGCCCGCGCGGCCGCGCGGCTCCGACATCCGAACATCGTCCCCGTGCACGACGTGGGCGAGATCGACGGCCAGCACTACTTCACGTGCGACTTCGTCGAGGGGGAGTCACTCGAGGCCGCGCGGAAGCGCGAGACGCTCCCGCCGCGGAGGGCGATCGCGCTCGTGAAGACCGTCGCGGAGGCGCTGCACCACGCCCACGGCGAGGGGATCGTCCACCGAGACGTGAAACCCGCGAACATCCTCCTCGACCGCGAGGGAAGGCCGTTCGTGACCGACTTCGGCCTCGCGAAGGAGGTCGGGACCGGGTCGTCGGGACCGACGCTCTCGGGCCAGATCCTGGGGACGCCGGCGTTCATGAGCCCCGAGCAGGCCGACGGTCGCATCCACGAGATCGGCCCGGCGAGCGACCAGTGGTCGCTGGGCGTCACGCTCTACCTCCTCCTGACCGACGTGCTGCCCTTCAACGGCCAGTCGATGTCGGACCTCGTCCATGCGATCCGCGAGGAGGAGCCGATCTCGCCGACGACGTGGAACAAGAAGCTGCACGCAGACGCGCAGACGATCGTGCTGAAGACCCTCGAAAAGGACCCTGGGCGGCGCTACGCCTCCCTCGCCGACCTCTCGGCGGACCTGGGGAGGTACCTCGATGGAGAGCCGATCCAGGCCCGCCCGTTGTCGGTTGTCTCTCGCCTGGCGCGGAGGGCCTGGAAGCGCCGCACGAGCCTGCTGGTCGCCTCCGCGATCGTGCTCGGCCTGGGGGCGTGGGTCGTCGCCTGGCAGGCCGGGAAGGGCAAGGAACAGCTCGTCTCGGAGAAGACGGCCGTGGAGCGGCGCCTGGAGAAGGTGCAGGCCATCTCGCGCGTGCTGGACCGCTGGTCCGCCCTGTACGGGGCGCTCGGCGAGATCCAGGCCTGCGCGGAGGACGACGCGCTCTCCGACGGGGAGAAGCTGGGCAAGCTCGATCGCCTTTGGGGCCCCGTGGAGGAGTTCATCAAGGGGACTCCGCCGGACGCCGCTTCCCAGGCGACGATGCTGGCGCTGGCCGGGTGGGCCATGGGCATGGCGGGCCGCGACGTGGAGGGCCTGGAGGCGATCCGCAAGGCGCAATCGACCGACTCGGAGGTCCCGTACGGGTTCCTGATGGAGGCCCTGGTCCACCTCGATCGATACGTGCGCGCTCAGCCCCTCCCTCGCGCCGTGTTCTCGGAGGCGGGGCTGGTCTTCGGCGCGGCGCCGCCCGAGCCGCCCGAGATGGCGGAGGAGCGGCGCGCGATCGCGCCTCTCCTGCAGCGCGCCGGCGAGGCAGCCTTCTGGGGGAGGGAGGGGGCGGAGGCGGTGGCCTCGGCGCTCGAGGGGATCGACCGGATGGCCTCGGGGGACTACGCCGCGGTCCAGGCGGCCGTGACGCGCTCCCTGGCCGCTCCCGAGCTCAAGGTCCAGCAGACGATCCTCCGCCTCGCGAGGGCGCAGGCGCGCTACTTCGCCGGGGACCTGAAGGGCGCGAGCGAGGACGTCGACGCGTTGATGGAGGCCTATCCGCGGAGCGCGGTCCTCCTCCTGCACCGCGCGGAGTTCCTGATGGCCGAGGCGGCCCGGCGGGGCGCGGGGGCGAGCGAAGCGATGGCCTCCGCGCGCTCGGCCTACAGCCGCGTGCTGGAGCTGAAGCCGCGGTGCGGCGATGCGTTCTACGGACGGGCCCAGGTGAGGCTCGATCAGGGAGACCTGGCGGGGGCGCGGGACGACTTCCTCGAGGCGCTGAGGGAAATGCCCCGCGAGGCCGCGGGCCATGCGGGCCTCGGCTGCGCGCACTTCCGTCTCGGCGACATCCAGAAGGCCATCGCGTGCTTCGACGAGGCGATCCGGATCGACGACGGTTCCGCCTCGACGTTCGTCAACCGGAGCCTTGCGCGGAGGGAGGCCGGACTCCTGGAGGGGGCCATCGAGGACGCGACGCGGGCGATCGAGATCGAGCCTCGATGCGCCGGCGCGTACAACAACCGCGCCACGGCGCGCGTCGACAGCGGGGACCTGAAGGGCGCGCTCGCGGACCTCGACGAGGCGATCCAAATCGGCCAGGTCCCTGCGGCGACGTGGTTCAACCGGGGTCGCGTGAAGGACGACCTCGGCGACCTGGATGGGGCCATGGAGGACCTGACGCGGGCGATCGACACGGACGAGGGTCTGGCGGAGGCCTGGTTCGCGCGCGCCTCTGTCCGCATTTCCAAGCGGGACCCTCGCGGCGCCCTGTCGGATCTCTCGCGCGCGGTTGCGGTCGATCCGTCCTACGAGGACGCCTGGTTCGTGCGGGGGTACGTGCGCATGATGGAGAAGGACCGTGAAGGCGCAATCGGCGACTTCCGCAAGGCCCTCGATGTGGCGCCCCCGGGCTGGAGCGAGCGACAGCGCACGGAGGAGCTCCTCAAGCAACTGGAGGGCGAGGAGGCCCCGGAGCCCGGCCCGGTCAAGTGAGCGGCTCGTCTTCGCGTCGCCGTGACGCTGGCCGCCGCTACGGCGCCGGGAAGACGCCCACGGCGGGCCGCGTCTCGCCGTTCGACGAGTTGTAGGCGGCCCAGCTCACCTGGGTCCAGCCGACGAGGGCGAAGCCGGTCGCCGCGCGGTCATACCTCGCCATCAAGCCCGCGCCGCCGCGCGCCATGCCGACGACCAGCTCCCGGCTCCGGTCGACGTCGAGCTGGCCCACGGAGGGGCGCACCTCGCCGCCGGCGGCGCCCGCGTTGTACGCCGGCCGCGGCATCCTAAGCCAGGTGTCCAGGACATGCCCCTCGGTCTCGTCGCCCAGGACGGCCAGGAACCCGCCGTTCGCGGCGAACGCGCCGGTGCCCAGGGCTACCTCCGCCCGGCCGTCGCCGTCCAGGTCGCCCACTGAGGCCCAGGTCTCGCCATTGTCGGCGTTGTACGCGGGGAACGGCAGTCGAAGCCAGCCCTCGAGGGTCCCACCCGCGGCGCCGCCGAACCTCGCCACCCAGCCCGCCCCGCCGCGGCCGAGGGCGATGAACACCTCGTCCTGGCCGTTTCCGTCGGAGTCGCCGCACGCGGGGCGCGTCTCTCCACGCGCCTGGTTGTACGAGGCGAACGGCACGCGGCCGGTCGTCAGGAGCCCATACCCCGCGATCGCGTCGTCGAACACGAAGAACATCCCCGCGCCGCCGGCCCCGAGGCCGATCACGACCTCCTTGCGGCCGTCGCCGTCGACGTCGCCGCAGGCCGTGCGGGTCTCCGCGACCGAGGCATTGTAGGCGGACCACGGGACGCGCAGCCACCGGTCGACGACGTATCCGCTCGGGCCGGAGCGCAGCACGAGGGCGAAGCCGCCGGCTGTCGTGTACCGTCCCAGCCCGACCACCAGCTCGTCCGCGCCGTCGCCGTTCGTGTCGCCCGCGGCAGGGCGCGTCTCGCCGACCGCGAGGTTGTAGGCGTTCCACGGGAGCCTCGTCCAGCCCTGGTTGCCGAACGTTCCCGACGGGGCCTGTACGAACCGCTGCATCCAGCCGCTCCCCTCGGGCCCGAGCCCCGTCGCGAAGGTCGTCGGGTCGGTTGCGTACCCCTGCCAAACGCCGTGCTCGCCTTGGGCCATCTTCCCGTACGCCGCGAGGTCGCTGGGGTGGAACGGGTTCGCGGCCACGTCGGGGCCGCAGCAGCTGCAGCTCACGTCGACGCGGCTGATGGGAAGGAGCGAGCCGTCCCAGCGGACCTGCCTCGACTCCGTGAAGTGCGTCCCCTGCGTCTCGCCGGTCGGATCGGGCTCGAACGTGCGGAAGACGAGGACGTACCTGCCGATCGCGGGATCCCAGGCAATCGCGGGGAGGGTGCCAGGCGAGAGCCCGAGCACACCGCCGCGTGCGATGGAGTCCGCGATCCCGTGGCGGTGGCCCTGGATGGCCCCGCCCTGGACCTTCCACACGACGAGGAACTCCCCCGAGAGCGGGTCGCACGCCACGCCCGGCTGCTCCTCGTCGCCGGCGGCGCGCGAAGCATACACGAACTGCGCGTCGCCGCTCTCGCCGATGCGGCGGAAGGCAATGTTCCTCGTCGTCGGCGCCGAGGCGTCCTTCTCCACCCACGCCGCGACGAAGACCGTGCGCGTCGGGTCGGCGGACGCAGCGGTCAGCCTCACCCAGTTCATGGGCAGGTCGACCCAGCCGCCGGCGACTTGGGAGAGGCGCGGGCTGGGCAGGCCCACGATCGTCCCGTCCCAGAGGACCTGGGTGGCGTACGCGTGGCGTCCCGCGCCCGTCTCGTACTCCAGGCACACGACGAGGAAGTTCCCGTCGCCGTCGCACGCGACCGCGGGCGAGCGGTAGTCGTGGTTCCAGTCCGGTCCGCCGGCGATCGAGAAGTTCCCGCCGATGGCGGAGCCGTCCTCGGACAGCAACTGGCCCCAGATCTGTCCCTTGAAGTCGTTGAAGCGATGGTCCACCCACACGACGAGGTAACGGCGGTGCGACGGGTCATAGGCCGCGTCGGGCAGGGCCTGCTCGCCGTCCACGCCGGCGATCGGGAACTCGGCTCCGACGAACTGGTGGTCCTCGCGCGTCAGGCGCCCGTGGATGTCCTTGTCGTTCTGGGCGTCGAACGTCTCGTAGACCACGAGGTACTCTCCCGCGCGGCGATTGGCGGCGACCGCGGGGCGATAGGACGGCCCGGCATCGACCTCCGCGGTCGTCCACGAGTGGCTCTGCGCCAGCGCGGACGCCGCGCAGGCGAGCGAGAGGAGCCCGGCGAACCACACCCGACCCAGGTCACGAACTGACGCGCCCATCTTGCACCTCCATAGGTTCTACTCAGGGGTGGGATGTCCGTGGGGGGAGGGAGTTTTCAGGCTCTTTCGATTCATGCGTAGCCGTCGTCGAGCCCGCGCCAGCGATGTGATGGCCGTGCGGGGCCCGGGTCCCAGTACCCAGTGGCCAGATCTCAGGCAGATCGCAGGTCCCAGGGACCAGGTCGAATGAACGGGCCACGTAGGGGGCCTTCAGGGGCCTGTCCAATCGGACCTGGGGCCTGATACCGTCCCCAATTGTTCCGCCTCCCGAACGGGCCCTCAGGCCCCTTGGCCAGGGGGGCGTTCGTGAACAACCTGGCGGACGGGATTGTGGAAGACGCCGTGCGAGCGGCTCAATCCTTCACCCAGGAGGCGACCTTCGCAGCCAAGGACGATGCAGCCTCCAGCCAAGAGAGGCTCTTCTCCTTCGCCCAGTCGAGCAACTTCTTCGGGTCCTTGGCCCTGTTCCACCACTTCCACGGCAGTTTCTGCCAGCGCGCCAGCTCGGCCTTCACGCGCGTCCTCCAATCCGGACCGGCTTTGGCCTGTTTCTGCGGGGGTGCGGGGTCGAGGTTCGCGGGCTTGGCCTCGGGGACAGGCGGCTGTAGGCCGGGAGCGCCCGGCGTCCGCACGGACGACGAATGCACCTCCGGGGCGCCGTCGGGGCCGGCGTAAGGCCCCGGAGCGCCTCCCAGGGGCGGAGCGTCCCACTCCCATGCGCGCATGAGGTCCGCGCGGAGCGCGTCGCCCAGCGGCGATCCCGCGGGCGACTCGGCGTCGTCCGCCCCCGCCGCAGTCGGGCTTTCAGGGATCACGGGATTCGGCTGCTGCCCCGTGTCGGGGCGCTCGCAGTCCTGGGTCCAGGCCAGGCCCGCGCACAGGGCAAGCACGACGACAGGCAACAGACGACGCTCGGCCATGGCAGGCACCTCCACAGGGACACGGCGCGAAATCGAGTCTACCCGTGGATTGTCGGTCGGCTCGGCGGGTTTTCAGGGCCGGGTCGAATTTGCTCGCGGCCCCTCCCCGCCACTGGCGAGAATTCCCTACCCACGATCGACGTCAGGTCCACCCTGGGCATGCACGAGGCCGAAGGGTCGCCCGCGGAACTCGCATGCCACGATCACGCGTGCGCGGTTCCTGTGCGGAATCCGCGCCGGGCTGAAATTCGCGTCGACGGACGGACATTCGCCTGCGGGAAGGGGCCTCCGAGCGGGAGGTCGGGCCACGGGCGCGGTTGGAGGAGACTCTCGATGAAGACGCCGATTTGCGTTCTCACGGGTCTGGTTCATTGCCTCGTCTTCGTTTCGACTCTCCGCGCCGGTGAGGAGGACCTCGTGGACCTCACGAGCCCGGAGGGGACCTGGCGCATCAGCGTGCCGCGCGATTGGAGGGCGGGGCGGCTGGAGCAGCACCCCGTGTTCATTGACGCCGTTGGATTCCAGGACCCCTCCGTGGAGTCGTTCACTCTGCATGTCTGGAGGACGCCGGATCTCCCGCCTGACCTGGCCCTGAACGGGTTCAAGAAGGGGTTCGTGGACAGCGGCGCGACGGACGTGGAGGAGGCGAAGTTCGAGATCGACGGCCGCGCCGCTTTCCGGATCGAGGGCGTGCGATCGGTGGATGGTGGGAAGCGACGATGCGGGCAGGTCTTCGTCGACGGAGGGGCGTCGCACGTGCTCCTGTCGTTCGAGGCGGTGGAGCCGTTTCCGGACGGCCTGCACGACCGGATTGACCGCGTCGTTTCGTCCATCAAGCTGAACGCCGTCGAGCCCGCCGCCCCCGAGTCGGAGCGACAGGAGTTCAAGGAGTATGGCCTGTCCATCGAGCTCCCGAAGAAGGGATGGAAGTCCGAGAAATGGCCCGGCAGGCTTCAACTGCACATCCCTCGGCTCGGAGCGGAGGTCGTGGTCCAGTGGCGGAGGAGCCGTGCGACTCCGCGCGAGTCGCTCAAGTTTGAGTTTCCGACCCTCGCGGGCGAGTCACAAGGCCTCCGAATCAAAACGCTCTCCGAGGAGGAGATCGAGGTCGTGGGAGAGAAGGCCTTGCGCGTTCGGCTGCGAGCGACGCGGGACGAGAGGCCGGTCTCGACGTTCTCGCTCCTTTATCGTCGAAACGGCCCGGAGGAGATCGTGTCCATCACGGTCATGAAGCTGGGAGATGCCCGGGGCGAGTCGCTGGAGTCGCTCGAGAAGATTGCAGCGGAGGCGCGCACCGCGCCCCTGTTCAGTTCGCCGGCCGCCTCGCTCGCTCCCCTCTCGGCCGGGGTCGAGGCGTGGGGCGGCCAGGGCCGGCTTTGCGTCCCCGAGGGGTGGCGGACGTTCGAGCCGTGGGCGCGGAAGCCTGGCGCCGGTGCGCCGACGATCACATCTGGTGCAGGCTGGTGCTCCGAACGCGCGAGCGACCTTGGAACCGTCGCCCGGAGCGGACGCATCCAGGGCGGCGGGGAGGGGTACGCCTCATGGCTGCGGAAGTCACGCGGGGATCCGGCGGAACGTGAGAGGCCCCTCGTCGCGAGAGAGGTCCAGGTCGGCGGGCGGAAGGGACTTGCCTGGGACCTGGAGGAAGGGGGGCCGCCTTCGGACCCGTGGATCCAGACGGTTGTCGGCGTGTTCGAGGGTGAGGAGTATCGCACGCTGACGTGTCGCTATCCCGCACGCCTGAGGGGAGTCTACGGCCCCCTGGCGGAGGCCGTCGCGGCGACGGTGGAGTGGAAGAAGTAGGCCCCTTGGGGGCGCGCGGACGCTATCGCTGCCCGCTCGGGCCAGGCGCGCCGATGCCGGCGCCGGAGGGCCAGGCGGGCGCGCCCATGCCAGGGCCGGAGGGCCAGGCGTGCGCTCCGGGCGCGGAGAGGTCCGCGGAGCCGAGCAGGCGGCGCATCTGCTCCAGCGCCTCCTCGGTGATCGGCCACGCGGCGTCCTCGACGTCGGAGGGGGCGTTCCGCGGCGTGTGGACCTCGTTCGAGAGAAGGACGGAGAGAAACCCCGCCCCCGTGTGCGCGCCGAGCTCCACGATGAAGCGGCAGTTCGAACGCGTGTTCGAATACCACCCGCCCGTGGCCACATCGACCCCGATCTCCGAGGTTTCGCGACGGGTCCAGTTGTGGAACCTCAGGACCCAGTTCGCGCCGTCGAAGACCGCGCCGCCGTGCTTCCCCCTGAGCTCCGCCATCCGCTCTCCGTCCAGCGTCCAGTAGGCCCAGACGCACTCGGGGTCCCGCGCGAACGCCGCGAGTCGGTCCCGCCCGTACGACTTCGGCAGCTCGGGGCCGCGATCGAGGTAGATGTCCTGCGGCTCCGCGACCTGCAGCTTCGGCGGCGTGGGGATCGAATGCGACGACATCGGGTGGGGTGACATGGCGGGGAGTCTAATCGCTGCGCCGCGGGCGATCAAGAGGCGCCATTCGAACCACGAGCCGTAGCGGGCGCAGAAGACGCCCGCCTCGGTTCTTGACGTCCATGGGGGACTTTGAAGTTCCTGTCCCTCGTGGTAGCCTTCCTCGTCTTCCTTACACTGATCTCGCTCGAGTTCTCGTAGAGCGGTCGGACGGCGCCACGGCGGCCCCACTCGTCCTGACGGCCCTCGTGGACCCAGGCTGGTTCGAGCGCCTCCTCGGGACCGAGGCCTCGAAGAACCCAGTCCTGAACGTCAACAATGGGCTCGTCCAGAAGGCAAGGGGTCGTCGGACGCTGCTGCTTGAATGTCACGGCGGCGGAGGATACTACTGTCGGCCTGCCGCCGGCGACAGGTCGCCTCGAAGGTACTGGGTCCACGCTGCGCGCCCCGCGAACGCGGCGGTGAGGGGCGCCCGTTGGGAGGAGGGACATGCTTCGGAGAACCCAGACCTGGCTGACCGAGCCCGTGATGGGCTTCCTCGCGCTCGTTGCGGCCTTCCTGGCGCTCGCGCCGGTCATGCTGGAGCTCGGGCCCCGCGCCGCCGCCGTGCTCGATGTCCTCGACTGGCCCATCGTCGCCGTGTTCGCCGTCGAGTTTGTCGGAAGGCTCGCCGCAGCCCCTTCGCGGACGGTGTTCTGGCGGAATCCCTGGAACTGGCTCGACCTCGTCATCGTAGCCGCGCCGTTCGGATCACTTGTTCCGGGGGCCGGGGAGGCGCTGCAGTCGTCTCCCGCCCTCCGTCTGCTACGAATCGGACGAGTCATCGTGCTCGGCGCGCGCCGAGGCGGCAGGCTCGCGCCCAGGCCGACGTTGGCCCTCGCGGGCGACGTGCCGACTGAGATCCACGGGGTCGTGTCATCCGACTCCGGGGTCCTGCGGAGCATGGACTGGAGCGAGTTCGTCGAGAGGCTGCGCGATCCCCAGGAAGAGTGGTTCCACGTCACGTGTCACGGGTCCCGCGACCTCCCCCGGCTGGCGTCGGAGCTGGGAGTGCCGGAGGCGATTCTGTCCAACAAGCTCCTCCTCGGCGCGCACCCCCGCATCGAGGTGCTGGACGGCAAGCCGATCCTGTTCGTGTCGTACCTCGATCAGGGCGCTCCAGGCGGGAAGGGGACGGACGAGCCGCGACGGGTCAACGTCCTGCTCGTCGGCATGGAGCGCAACATCGTCAGCGTCTCGCTGGGAACGACGTCCCTCGCGGGCGATCTCGGCGCGGCGGTGGCCTCTGCCCCCGCGGAGGCGCCGTTCCTCGTGCGCACGATGATCGGCCTGCTCCAGGTCTTCCTTCGAAGGCACGCAAGAGCGCTCGGCGCCCTGGAGGACCAGGTGAGGGAGCTCGAGTACGACGCCCCGGAGCAGAGCGGCCCCGAGTTCTTCAACAAGGCCTTCCGTCGGCGGAGGGACCTGGGCGCGCTTCGCGCCGACCTCCGCTGCATTCCAGACATCCTCTCGGCCATCTGTGAGCACTGGACCGTGCTGAGTGGAGGCAAGGAGGCGCAGACGGTGCAACTGACGAAGGTCCGGCGTGAGGCGGAGGACCTGCAGAAGGACGCCGAGGAGCTCTCGGAGGGCCTCGTGGGGATGATCGAGCTCCACCTGAACATCGCCTCGTTCGAGATGAACAAGGTCATGCGGCTGCTCGCCCTCGTCACGACGGTGGCGCTGATTCCCTCCGTGGTCGGCGGCCTGCTCGGGATGAACGTCCACGGGAATCCCTGGCCCGCGACGCTCTCGCAGGTCGCCTTCGGCGTGGGCGCCGTCACCGTCCTGTGCATCTACACGTTCGCGGTCAAGGGATGGCTCCGGTAGCCCGGATCCCAGCTCGACGCGGGGGCGCCGGCGGCGTCGGGGCGGTTCGCGGTCAGCGGACCTCCACCGTCAGAGTCAACCGCGTCTTCCACGTGGAGTGCGGATGGAGGAACGCCACCCAGCGCGGCGTGACCGAGGTGCTCTGGTAGACCAGCTCGAATCCGGCCTCCGACTGGCTCACCGTCTCCACGGGAAACGTCCAGACGTCCGCGGGCGCGTCGAAACTGAGCGACACGCGGATCCCCTTCCACTCGTCCACCAGCGTGAAGCGGTCCTGCCTCGGAAAGTCCGCCTGCGTCGACAACGGCCCCACGTTCCGCCCCGCCGAGTCGATCAGGTACCGGTCGTGCGCCTTGCCGGCGAGCATCGCGAAGTTCCACTCCACGCCGAAGTCGGCCTGCACGTCCTGGTCCGTCAGGTTCCGGATCGCGTACGTGACCTCGACCTGCTCCTCCCCCTTCGGCAGCCACAGCGTCTTCTCGAGCCGCACCGACGCCCCCGCGACGGTCCCC
The DNA here is from genome assembly GCA_964649705.1 of uncultured Planctomycetia bacterium. Lineage (GTDB taxonomy): Bacteria > Planctomycetota > MHYJ01 > WSZJ01 > CAZYRM01 > CAZYRM01. The sequence goes on along the minus strand of CAZYRM010000090.1, from coordinate 7,354 downwards.
TCCCGCGAGAGGTTGAGCTGGATCCCCGAGGTCCGCTCGTTGACGCCCGCGGAGTAGCGCCCCATCAGGAAGTCGGCGTCCTCCTGCACCTCTCCTCGCGCGAAGCCGTCGAGCGTCGAGCCGTGGCGGAAGAAGTGGTCCATGAGCCCCATCCGCCAGTGCGGGTCGTACTGGAGGCGCCGATCGAGCCCCTCCTGCTTCGCCAGCACCAGGTCGTGGATGCTCGCGACCTTCTCGACGTCCGTGACGACCTTTGCGCGCGCGACCTTCGCGTGGTAGGTCTCCGGCCGCCTCGCGAGCCCCGCGAGGAGGTTCGTGCGCTTCTCCAGGACGTCCAGCTCGTAGATGTGCCCGCCCATGCCGGGCTTCACGTAGATCCCGAGGAGCCCGTTCGTGATGTGGATCTCCTCCTCCGTGTCGAGGTCGAAGTCGCGCCGCTCCACGACGGGGCGAGGCGAGGCGAGCAACCCCGCCTCCGCCTCGAGGAGGTTCTTGTACACCGCGTCGCGCAGGTGAGGCAGGTAGAGGCCTCCAAACACCCCGTGCCAGTACGCGCAGTTGCACTGCCCGCGGTAGAGCGATCGGACCGCCTCCTGCCACGCCTTCCCCCGCCGGTCGATCGCCTCGAGACGGTCGCTGACGTGGCGCATCTTCGCGTACATGACGCATGCCTCGGGGTACTTCGCGAGGAACATCCTCCAGTTCCCCCCGCGGAGGAACCTGCGCACCTCCTCCAGGCGCCCGTCCTTCTTCAGCCCCTCGACCGCCGCGTCGTACTCCGTCTGCGACTCGACGGGGAGGGCCCACTCGGTCATCTCGCGGTAGGAGCAGTCGGGGAGGTAGACTCGTCCCGCGGGGCGGAGGTCGCGCGCGACCTCGGAAAACGACGACATCCGGAGCCACGAGGACTCCGCCAGGATTGCCTGGATGAACCTCTCCAGCCACCGCTCCCCGTAGACGAGCCGCTTCGTGCGAGGCCAGACGCCGAACTTCTCGCCGTCGTCCGCGTAGACGACGACGCGGTCCCCCTCCTCCGTGGCGAGCGAGCGCAGCAGCGCGACGGTCTCCTCGGGGCCCGCGAACGGGATCCGATAGCGCAGGGCCTCGGAGATCGGGAAGATCCGCAGCAGGCGGCCGTCGTCCTCGGTGACGAAGTAGCCGGCCAGCTTCTCCTTCGGCACGCCCGCGCAGATCAGGTGGAAGTCGTCGACGATGGTCCACCTCATCCCCGCGTCGGCGATCGCGCGGGCCAGGCCGGGCTCCCAGACTCGCTCGGCGAGCCACATCCCCTCGATCGGCTTCCCGAGCTTCTCGTGCAGGTGGTCGGCGTACGCCTCCACCTGGCCGACGCGGTCGCGCTCGGGGAGCATCGGCAGGATCGGCTCGTAGAAGCCCCCGCCAATCGGCTCCATCTGTCCGCGCTCGACGAGGAGCGCGAGGCGCTCGACGAGGTCGGGGCGCTTCGCCTCCCACCACTCGAAGAGCGGGCCGCTCGCGTGGAAGCCGAAGCGGAAGGCCGGGTAGCGCTCCACCATGTCGAGGAACGGGACGTAGGCGTCCGCCGTGGCCTGCTCGATCACGGAGTCGAAGTTGCCGACGGGCTGGTGGTCGTGGACGGCGAAGACGAACCGAATGGAGGCCGACATGCGCTACCTCTTCACGAGCTGTTGGTAGAGGCGCGCGTACGCGGCGGCGGAGCGGGCCCACGACCAGTCCTGCTTCATGGCGTTCCGGATCAGCTTCGCCCAGTCCTTGGGCCGGCGGAACCAGGTCACGGCGCGCTTGACGGCGCCGAGCATCGCCTCGGGTGTGGCCTCGCGGAAGACGAAGCCGGTCGACGTGCCGTTGTCGGCCCCCTCGGGGCTGGTGTCGATCACCGTGTCGGCGAGGCCCCCGGTCTTGCGGACGATCGGGATGGTGCCGTAGCGGAGCGAGTAGATCTGGTTGAGGCCGCACGGCTCGTAGCGGGACGGCATGAGGAGCATGTCGGAGCCGGCCTCGATCTCGTGCGCGAGGGCGTTGTTGAAGACGAGGTAGACGGAGACTCGCCCCTTGTGGCGCGCGGCGATGTCGCCGAAGATCTTGTGGTAGCGGTCCTCGCCGGTCCCGAGGAGGACGATCTGGACGCCCTCGTTCAGGAGCCCGTCCATCGCGGCCGCGACGAGGTCGATTCCCTTCTGGTCGACGAGGCGCGTGATCATGCCGACGAGGGGCGCCTTGGGGTCGTCCGGCAGCCCGCACTTCTTCTGGAGCTGCGACTTGCACTTCTCCTTCCCCGCGGGCTTCGCGGCGGAGTACTTCACGGCGATGTGAGGGTCGACCTCGGGGCTCCAGACGGCGTAGTCGACGCCGTTCAGGATGCCGGTCAGGTCCTTCGCGCGGTCCGAGAGGACGCCCTCGAGGCCGCAGCCGAACTCGGGCGTCTGGATCTCGCGCGCGTACGTCTCGCTGACGGTCGTGATGGCGTCGGCGAAGACGAGGCCGCCCTTGAGGAAGTTGACCTTCCCGTAGAACTCGAGCTGCTTCCAGTTGAAGAGGGACCACTCGAGGCCGGTGAGCTTCATGTCCCAGTGCCAGAAGACGCCCTGGTAGGAGATGTTGTGGATGGAGAGGACGCTCTTCGCGGCCTGGAGGACCTTGTCCTTCGCGTGCGTGGTCTTCAGGTAGACGGGGATGAGGGCGGTCTGCCAGTCGTGGGCGTGGACGACGTCGAACTTGAGGGCGAGCGCGCGGACGGCCTCGAGGGCCGCGCGGCAGAAGAAGACGTAGCGTTCGGAGTTGTCGGGGTAGTCCTCCCGGCCGTTGCCGTAGATCCCGGCTCGGCCGAAATACTCGTCGCGCTGGACGAAATACGCGGGGACGTTCGAGCCGGGGATCTTGCCTCGCCACAGCGTGCCGGTGCGGGGCGCGTCTCCCACGGGGACGGAGAGCTCGATGCCCGTGGAGACGAGGTCCTTGGCGGACTGCTTGACCTCGTTGTAGAGAGGGAGGATGAGGGCGGACTCGATGCCTTGGGAGGAGAGTTCCCTGGGCAGGGTGCCGGCGACGTCCGCCAGACCGCCGGTCTTGGCGAAGGGGACGGCTTCGGAAGCGATGTGGAGGACTCTCATCTGCGTCGTGCAGCTACTCCAACCTGACTTCGCGCAGGAACTTCGCCGCCTGCTCCGGCGGCACCGGGTTGATATAGAACCCGGTCCCCCACTCGAATCCCGCCACGCGCGTGATCCGGGGGATGATCTCGATGTGCCAGTGGTAGTGCTCCACCTCGCCCATGTCGAACGGCGTCGAGTGGATCAGGTAGTTGTACGGCGGGTTGTTCAGCGCCCCCTCGATCCGCCGTAGCGAGTTCCGCATGATCCGCGCGAGGTCGGGAATCAGGTGCTGCGGCATCGTCTCGAAGTGCGTCGCGTGGCGCTTCGGCAGGATCCAGGTCTCGAACGGGAACCTCGGCGCGAACGGCTCGAACGCCACGAAGTGCGGCTCGTTGATCACGATCCGCTCCGCCGTCGAGATCTCCTGCTGGATGATGTCGCAGAACAGGCACCGCCCCCGGTAGTCGTAGAAGTGCTTCGCCCCCGACATCTCCTGCTGGACCTGCCGGGGAACGATCGGCGTCACGATGAGCTGCGAGTGCGTGTGGTCCAGCGTCGCCCCCGCCGCCTCCCCGACGTTCTTGAAGATCAGCCCGTAGACGAACCGGACGTCCTTCTTCAGGTCGAGCAACCGCTCCCGGTACGCCCCCAGCAGCTCCCGGATCTGCTCCTCCGACATCTGCGTCAGCGACGTCTTGTGCTCCGGCGTCTCGATGAAGATCTCGTGCGCCCCGACGCCGTTCATCATGTCGTAGAGCCCCTCGCCGCGTTTGTCGAGGTCCCCCTCGATCATGAGCGCCGGGAACTTGTTCGGCACCACGCGCAGCCGCCAGCCGCGGTCGTTCTGCTTCGACCCCGGCGTCCTGAGGCCCAGGATCTCCGGCGGCGTCGCGACCTCGTTCCCGTCGCAGAACGGGCACGGCCCCTGCCTCGGCGGCATCGTCGGTTGGCGGAAGTCCACCGGCCGCTTCGACCGCTCGCTCGCGATGATCACCCATCGCCCGATCACCGGGTCCTTGCGCAGCTCAGGCATCAGGCCTCCCAATTCTCCAGGCCGAAAGTCTTTCCCGGAACCGTGAACGTCAGCGGCGCCGAGAGCGGCAGCCGCTCCACGAGGTTCCCCTCCCTCGACAGCTCGACGAAGAACTCCACCGGCTCCTCCGCCACGAACCCGAGCGTCGCGAACGGGCACGAGAGCTCCACGATTTCGTCCACCGCCACGCTCGACATCGAGTTCGCCAGCAGGCTGTCCCCCTCCCCGCGCACCTCCAGGGCCCGTCCCTCGGGCAACCCCGCGACCGTGATCCTCCGCTCCTTGGGCCGGAGGAAGACGATCGAGATGCTCGTCCCCGGCGCGATCCGCTCCCGCGCGTTCCCCGCCACGTCGATCCGGAAGAAGAGGTTCTCGGCGTCGAACCCGAAGAAGACGCCCGTCACCGCGCCGTGGAACGACTGCTCCATCACCACGCGGTCGCGCGCCACGCTGTACTGCCCCGCCGCCTGCCACTCGAAGAAGTCGCTCCGCCTGCCGTCCACCCGCACCTTGAGCATCCCCACCGGCTGCGTGTAGACCGACGTCCCGCCCGTGGAGCGCTTGATCGGCTTGAACAGCTCCTGCGGGGGCGGGATCCCCGCGGCCTCGCAGGCGTTCAACAGATGCCTCCGGAACAGCGCGTCGAACTCGCGGTCGAGCGCGCTGGAGTGCTCCTCGCCGAACCACCAGTACCAGTCGCTCCCCTCCGCGACGAGGACCGACTCCATCGCGCGGTCCTTCGCCTGGCCGTCGGGGAGCTGCTGGACGCGCTCGCGGACCTGCGCGACCAGCTCCCACGCGCGGCGGTCCTCGTCGTGGCCGATCCAGATCTGGAAGTTATGGTGGATCCACGAGCCGCTGTGGAGCCTCCCGAGCTTCTTCCGCGGCGGGTTCGCCTCCAGGTGGTCCCCCAGGCGGACCGTGCGGATCCCCTCCGTCGTGGTGACGCGGCGGAACAGGGCGCGGAGGAACTCCACGCCGTTCCCCGGGTAGTGCTCCCACGGGTTCTCCCCGTCGAGGACGATCGGGACGAGGGTCGGCTCGTCGCCCGAGTCGCGGCGGCCGATCTCGAGGAGCCGCTCCGCCATGTCGCGCGCGGCGCGCTCCGCGGGCTCGCGCTGGTAGTGGAAGCCGAGGAGGTCCGAGAGGTGGTGGTCGCGGAAGACGATCGACACCGGGCCGCGGTCCGACTCCAGGCGGTACGGGCGGTAGAGGAGGTCCGGGTTCACGACGTGCTTCGCCCCGTCGCGCTGCAGGCGACGGCCGGCGGACTCCTCGAGGATCTCCTCGTCGGTCGCCATCCAGCGGATCCCGTGCTCGGCGAGGATTGGCACGATGCCGGGGCTGACGCTCCCCTCGCTCGGCCACATTCCGCGCGGCGCGCGGCCGAAGCGGGCCTGGTAGTCCTCCACGGCGCGGCGGACGTGCGTGCGCGCGTCGGCGGCGCCGCCCCAGGTCACCGCGGGGAGGCGCACGTCGGGCATCGCGACGCGGGCCGAGTCGAACGAGACGAGGAGCGGGAGGATCGGGTGGTAGAACGGCGTTGTGGAGACCTCGATCCGCCCCTCGTCCTGGAGGCGCTTGTGGAGCGGCACGATCCGCGAGAGGACCTCGATCTGGAGATCGAGCATCGACTGCTTCTCGTCGTCGGTGTAGCCGCGTCCCTTGCGGCGGAGGCCCGCGAGGAGCGGCTCCTTTTCGACGAGGAGCGGGTGGAACCAGGCGAGGTTCGCCCAGACCTGGAGGTCGCGGACGTCCTGGGCGTTGAACTCCTTCTGGACGCGGTCGGAGGCGCGGCGGCCGAAGCGGGCCTTCTCCCAGAGCTCGTGGTACCTCGGGTTGGCGCGGAGGAAATGCTCCGGGTGCGCCATGAAGAAGTACTTCACGAGGAAGACGCGGTCCTGCTCCGAGAGGTCCTCCGCGCGGCGGCGCGAGACGGAGAGCCAGCGGTCCTCGCCCTGGCGGTTCACGTACTCGTCGAACTGCCTGAGGAGGCTCGGGACCAGGTTGACCGTCATGCGCAGGTCGGGGAACTCGTCGGCGAGGGCGGCGAGGCCGTAGTAGTCCTTCGCGCCGTGGAGGCGGACCCACGGCATGGCGAACTCGCCGGTCTTGAGATCCCGGTAGTACGGCTGGTGGTGATGCCAGAGGAAGGCGACGTGGACGGGCCTCATCCAGGGCTCCATGCCGTCGGGGGGCCGTATGATAGCGGTCGGGGCCACTCCCCTCAAGCGCAATTGCCCGTCCTGTCGATAGTAGGAGATGGTTCTCTGTTGCGCGGGGGGACGGATGCGCGGCTTGATTCTCGCCTGTCTCGTGCTTTGCGGGGCCGCCTGGGCGGAGGAGCCCTGCCATGACCAGCAAGCTGGCCCTGCCAGGGGGGCCATCCCGATGACGCTCGAGCAGGCCGTCCAGATGGCGCTCGTCAACAACGGGCAGCTCGAGGTCGAGGAGTACAACCCCGACATCCAGCGCGCGGCGATCGACGAGGCGCTGGCCGACTTCGACCTGACGTTCTTCTCGAACGGGAAGGGCGGGCAGACGTTCTCGGGGTCGGGGAGCTTCCTCTCGGGTCTCTTCGGGGGGGGAGGTCTCCTCGAGCAGCATGACCTGGACATGCGCCTCGGCCTGAAGAAGCGGTGGATCATCGGGACCGAGACGGAGCTCTCGACGGGGTGGACGCGGCAGAAGACGAACAGCTTCTTCGCCACGCTGAACCCGCAGTACAACACCGACGTCACGTTCACGCTGAAGCAGCCGCTCTTGCGAGACGCGGGGATCGCGTACAACGGGGCGAAGATCAAGAGCGCGCGGAACGAGGTCGACATCGCGCAGTACGAGGTGGAGAAGCAGGAGATCGAGGTCGTCGCGAAGCTCGAGGAGTACTACTTCGACCTCGTCGCGGCGATGAGGGACCGCGAGATCCGGCTCGGGGCGCTGGCGCTGGCCAAGGAGCTCAGGGACGTCAACGAGGAGCGCGTGCAGCTCGGGACCGCGGAGCCGATCGTCGTGCTACAGGCGGAGGCCGCGATGGCGTCGCAGCGGGAGCTCGTGCTGCGGGCGGAGAACGGCATCGGGAACGCGCAGGACAGGCTCCGGAAGGCGTTGCAGCCGATCGACCCGGTGCAGCGCTGGGACCACCCGATCGCGCCGATGGACGGGCTGCCGACGGGCGTCGACCTGGGCGACCCGGACGCCTACGCCTGCCACGTGCTGCGCTCCAGGCCCG
>CAZYRM010000089.1:0-26294 GCA_964649705.1 uncultured Planctomycetia bacterium | reverse complement strand
AGCCGCCCATCGCCGCGATCGCGTTCAGCTCGTCGAACTCGACGATCTCGAAAAACGTCTCGATCGGGTCGAGGTGGAAGTCGAAGGCGACCTGGAGGATCTGCCGCCGCGCCGCCTCCAGCTCCGGGGGGAGCATCGAGGAGCCGTGGCGCGCGAAGCGCGTGGCGCTCTTGTTGGCGGGGTTGGTGGACATTGCGATTGCGTCGACGGAAGAAGAACGCGCTCGTCATTCCCCGCGAGGGGCGACCCCGCGGGTCGCCCCTACATGGGGAACCGTCGGGAAGCGCGAATTCGGGCGCTACTTGCCCTTGCCCAGGAACTCCTTGATCGAGTCGTAGATCCCGTCCTTGTCCTTGATCTCGCTCGTCAGCACCATCTCGTTGCCCTTGAACTGCTCGTCCAGGTCCCGCTTGAACTGTCCGCTTCCGTACGCGCTCTTCACCTGGCCGTAGCAGAACATGTTCACCTTCGGCAGCAGGTCCGCCGTCAGCATGTCCACGCAACGCCGCGTGTCCTCGCTTCCCCAGTTGTCGCCGTCCGAGAAGTGGAACGGGTAGATGTTCCACTCGAACGGGTCGTACTCCTTGTTCACGATGTCGTTCGCCAGCGCGTACGCGCTCGAGATCTTCGTCCCGCCGCTCTCCTTCACGTGGTAGAAGGTGTGCTGGTCCACCTCCCGCGCCACCGCGTCGTGCACGATGTAGCGGCACTCCAGCTTCTTGTACTGGCTCCGCAGCCACGTGTCGATCCAGAAGGCCTCGATCCGCACGATCTCCTTCTGCTCGTCCCCCATCGATCCCGACACGTCCATCATGTAGATGATCACGGCGTTGTTGTGCGGCACCTCCTTCATGCGCCACGTGCGGTACCGCTTGTCCTCCCGGATCGGCACGATGTACGGCGTCTCCGGGTTGTACGCACCCATCGCGATCGATCGTCGGAGCGCCTGCTTGTACGTCCGCTTGAAGTGCCTGAGGGACTCCGGCCCCACCCGCGCGATCCCCGTGTACCGCGTCCGCTCCGCGATCACGGTCCGCCGCCCCTTCGGCTTGATGTTCGGGAGCTTCAGCTCCTCCCCCAGGATCTTCGCCAGCTCCTCCAGCGTGATGTCCACCTCGAGCAGGTGCTCGCCCGGGAGGTCGCCCGCGGCGCCCATCCCGTCCCCCTGGTCTCCCCCCGCCACCGGCGTCCCGACGTCCCCCTCCCCCTGGCCGACGCCGCTCTTCTCGTTCTTCCCGTAGCGGAAGTGGGGGATGTGGATCTGCGGGAGCGGGATCGAGATGAGGTGCTTCCCCTGCTTCCCGATGAACTCGCCCTTGGTGATGTACTTCCGCAGCTCCTTCTGGATCTTCCCCCGGATGATCTGGCGGAAGCGCGAGTAGTCGCGCTCGATCTTCTTGATCACCCCTTCGCCTCCTCGGACGGCCCCACGGCGTCCGGCTCGGGCGCGCTGTCCTCCAGCATCTCCCTCACGAAGCTCTCCAGCCTGAGCACCAGCTCCCCGGATACCTCCAACGCCCGCATCGCGTACGGCGCGTCGTGCAGCTCCACCGGCGAGTAGTCCGACTTCTTCCGTTGCTCCAGGAAGTCCTCGAACGTGCTCGCGTCCTCGTCGCTGAACTTCCCCGTCGGCACCAGGACCTTCTGGAACAGCTCCTGGAACTCCGCGTGCGACCTCGGCCGCTTCCCCATCGAATACAGGGCCGCCGCCACCCCGTGGTGCACCGCGAAGTACCCCTGCGCAACAGCCGCCTGGTTGTACCCGTTCGCCAGGACGAGCTGTCCCAGGTTGAGGAAGTCCTGCGCCCGCTTCAGGTGCGCCTGCGCCGCCTGCTTCGTCCGTTCGTCGACCGGCATCTAGTCCTTGCTCCCGCCGCGCGCGAAGATGCTCGCCACGTACGACAGCACGTCCGAAGAGCACGTGTTGCAGTAGCCGTAGCTCTTGATCAGGCGGCCCTTCACGATGTCGATCTTCTCCTGCGTGTCCTTGTCCACCACGCTCGTCACCAGGCTCGTCAGCTTGATCGTGTCCTTCTGGTCCTCGAACAGCTTCAGCTCCAGCGCCTTCTGGAGCCGCTCGTTCGAGCGGTAGTCGAACTTCTTCCCCTCGATCGCCATCGCCCCGATGTAGTTCATGATCTCCCGGCGGAAGTCGTCCTTCCGGCTCTCGGGGATGTCGATCTTCTCCTCCACAGACCGCATCAGCCGCTCGTCCGGCTCCTCGTCCTGCCCCGTGTAGCGGTTCTTCACCCGCTCCTTCTGGGTGTAGGCCTTGACGTTGTCGATGTAGTTCGAGAAGAGCCTCGAGATCGCCTCCTCGTCGGCGCAGATCGCCCGCTGGACCTCGTTCTTCACGATGTCCTCGTACTCCTCCTTCACCGTCGCGAGGAGCTCGCGGAACCGCTTCCGAAGGTCGTCGCTCGTGACGAGCGAGTGGTGCGCCAGGCCCTCCTCCAGCTCGTTGAGGACCATGAAGGGGTTCACGCACCCGCCCTCCTCGACCCGCACCAGCGCGTTCGAGATCTTGTCCTGGATGTACCGCGGGCTGATCCCCTCCATCCCCTCGTGCTCCGCCTCGTGCTTCAGCTCCCGGATGTTGTCCTCCGTGAAGCCGGGGAGCGTCTTGCCGTTGTAGAGCTTCAGCTTCTGGATCAGCGTCAGGTTCGCCTTCTTCGGCTCCGAGAGGCGCGTCATGATCGCCCACATGCTGCAGATCTCGAGCGTGTGCGGCGCGACGTGCTTCCCCTTGATCCGCTCCTTGTTGTAGTCGCGCTCGTAGATCCGGATCTCGTAGTCGAGCTTCAGGTTGTACGGCACGTCGATCTTCAGCGTGCGGTCACGGAACGCCTCCATCAGCTCGTTGTTCTGCAACCGCTTGTACTCGGGCTCGTTCGTGTGCCCGATGATCACCTCGTCGATGTCCGTCTGCGCGAACTTCTTCGGCTTGATCACGTGCTCCTGGCTCGCTCCGAGCAGGTCATAGAGGAAGGCGACGTCCAGCTTCAGCACCTCGATGAACTCGATCATCCCGCGGTTCGCGATGTTGAACTCCCCGTCGAAGTTGAACGCCCGCGGGTCGCTGTCGCTGCCGTACTCCGCGATCTTCCGGTAGTTGATGTCCCCCGTCAGCTCCGTCGAGTCCTGGTTCTTCTCGTCCTTCGGCTGGAAGGTGCCGATCCCGATCCGGTCCTTCTCCGAGAGGAGCAGGCGCCGCACGCGGACCTGCTCGACGACCTTGTGCCAGTCCCCGCGGAACTTCGCCAGGAGGTCGTTGCACGTCCTCCGGCACGCCGGGCAGAGGTCCCCCTCGACGCGGACCTCGTAGTCCGTCTTGTTGCCCTTGTTCAGCTCCCGCATCACCGCCTCGCGCGCCTCGTGCGGGACGAGCTTCAGCGGCTCCTCGTGCATCGGGCAGTCGTTCCACGAGTCGGCCTTCCCCTCGTCCTTCCAGCCGAACGTGTAGAGCGCGCCCTCCTTGGTCTTTGAGTACGCCTCGAGCCCCTTCTTGAGGAGCCGGACCATCGTGCTCTTCGAGCTGCCGACCGGGCCGTGGAGGAGGAGGATGCGGTGGTCGGTGCCGTAGCCGTGCGCCGCGCTCTTCAGGCTGTGCACGAGGTTCACGAGCGTCCGCTCGATCCCGTAAATGGCGTCCTTGCCGTTGCTGAAAGGGTCCTTGAAGAAGTGGAACCTCACCAGCGACTCGCGGTGCTCCTGGAACTCCTGCTGGCCGTACGACAGGATCATGTCGTAGAGGCGTTGGAACGCATTCCTCGCGACCCGCGGGTCCTCCGCGACCGCCTTCAGGTAGTCGTTGAAGTTCCCGGTCCAGTGCAGCTCGCGGAAGGCCTGCACGTCGACGGCCTTGTCGATCAGTCCGAGGAGCTGGGTCACCTTCGTGTCGCCTGCAGTCGGCATTCCGTCCTCCTGGCTCGCGCGTCTACCGTTCGGCGGCTGGATCGTCCTCGGGGAGGGGATTCGTGACGTGACAGCGTCGCGCCGGCACAAGCCATTCTATGGTGCGACCCATCCGGGATCAAGAACCCGCGCCGGCGCAGAATGCGTTCCCGCCGGGGGTTCCGTCAGCGGCCGGGCGAGCCTGTGAGGCACTGGAAGATGAGCGCCAGCTCCTGCTCGGCCGCCGCGGGGTCGGTGATCTCGGAGTGGACCTCTGAGAGGATGGCCTCCCGCACCCGCTGGCGGAATTGGTGGAGGAGGTGCCTTAGCCGCGATTCGGAGAGGCCCGATCGCTTCATCAGCGCGGCGTAGTCCGGGCGCGCGAGCGAGTCGGCCGCGAGGTAGCCGTCGATCGCCTCGACGGCCGCCGAGTCTCTGCGATCGAGGTGGGTCCGCCGGACCATGTCGATGGCGCGGTTCATCTTCGCGACCGCCCAGGCCCGATCGAAGGCCTCTTCCGGGGACTCCTCCCGCGTCGCGAGGCGCATGTACTCGCCGTCGCCCGCGGTCTCGATCGACACGCGGTCGCGCCCGCCCCCGCGCTTCGCGGCGGTCTCCCGGTCCCGCTCGTCGGCGCAGTGGTTCTTCAGGCACGCCAGGAGGTAGGTGCGGAAGCGGCCCTTGCCGGGGTCGAACCCCGCGAGGACGTTTTTCTCGAGGAGCCCCTCGAAGAAGCCCTGCACGAGGTCCTTCGCGTCCTCGTTCGGGCGCCCGGAGGCGCGCAGGAAGGAATAGAGAGGCTTCCAGTAGGCCCGCACGAGGCCGTCGAGCGCCTCCCGCCGACCGTCCCCCTCGCGCGCGTGCTGCACCTGGCTCCAGCGCGTGATCGGGAACGCGGCGTTGCTGCCGCCCATGGATGTCTTGGGGTCGGCCATGTCTACCTCTGCCCGCCGAATCCTGACACCAAGACGGTCCCTGCGTCAACCCTTCCGCCCGGAACTTGCCCCTGGCCCTCCGTATGCACCCTGGATGCAACCGCCGGCTTGTCGGGCGGCCGCGCCGGTGGTAGGTTCGGGGGAGAGAGATGACGGACTCAGAGACGCCACATCCCGCCGCCGGCGAGGAAACCCTCCCGTTGGGGTCCATCGCGCCCGAGCGCACGCCCGACGAGGTGGCCGCATTCCTGTTTGGCGACCCCGACGAGGCGGTCGAGGCGCCCTCGCCGGAAGACACGCAGTTCCCGAGCGACGACCGTCCCACCTCCGCGCTCCGCCCCGGCGCCGAGCTGGGCCGCTACCGACTCCTGTTCGAGCTGGGACGCGGGGGAATGGGCGTCGTCTACCGGGCGCTCGACCACAAGCTCGGCCGCGAGGTCGCGTTGAAGGTCCTCCTCGTCGCCGGCCGCGTCGACAAGGAAGCGCTCGACCGGTTCCAACGCGAGGCCCTCGCCGCCGCCGCGATGGACCATCCGAACATCATCAAGGTCCTCGACGTCGGCCGCCTCGAGGCGGGCGAGGAGGGCTTCCCGTTCTACACGATGGAGCTGCTTCAGGGCGAGGACCTCGGATTCGCCATCGCCCGAGGCCGCATCACGCCGCGCGAGGCCGTCGAGGTCACGCGACAGGTGGCCCTCGCACTCGCCTACGCCCACGGCCGCGGGATCCTCCACCGCGACGTGAAGCCCCACAACGTCTTCCTCCGCGCCTCGGAGAGCCGGCCCTCGCACGCCGCGGGCGGCCCCGAGGCGCCGACAATCGCCTCGACGAAGAGGCCCAGCACGACGACCAGGGCGACCATCCATCGCAAGGAAGAGACGATCCACGCCTTCCTCCTCGATTTCGGCCTGGCGAAGCTCACGGAGCACGACTTCGCGAGCGGGTTCGGCGAGTCGGACGGGAAGGAGACGGTCGCCTCGCTGACGCGGAGCGGGGAGATCCTCGGGACGCCCGTCTACATGCCGCCGGAACAGGTGCGATCGGCCCGCCACCTCGACTCGCGGGCGGACGTCTATGCGCTCGGCGCCACGCTCTACCACGCCCTGACGGGGCGCCCGCCGTTCGAGCAGACGACGCTCGCCGAGCTCCTCGAGGCCGTGCAGCAGGCCGACCCGCGAAGCCCCGCGACCGTAAACCCGCAGCTCGACGCCGACCTCGAGACGCTCTGCATGAAGTGCCTCGCGAAGGAGCCCGCGCACCGGTACGCCACGGCCGAAGACCTCGCTGAGGACTGTGCGCGGTACCTCGCCGGAGAGGAGTTGGTCGCGCGGCCCGTGGGCCTCCTCGGGAGGCTCTGGAGGAAGGCGAGGCGCAACCGCCAGGTCGCGCGCCTCGCGATCGGCCTTGGCGTCGCCGTCCTCGCGCTGGTCGGCCTCGTCCTCCATTACGCGGTATTCCCCGCGCTGCGGGCGAGCGCCGCGAGGGCGAGGGCCGAAGAGGAACGGGAGGCGCGCCTTCGGAACGCGGAGGCGGAACTCGCCGCCTGCCGCGCCGCGGTCGAGCGGCGCGACGTGGGCTCCGCGGAGGCCGCGGCGAAGAGGATCATCGACGCCTACACGCCGTACGCGGAGCGGGAGCCGGACCTGCCCGTCGCGGAGGCCCACGTCGAGCTGGCGCGGATCCGCAGCGGGCAGGGCGATTCCCGGGAGGCCCTCGTCGAGTTCTACCGCGCGTTCGAGCGCGTCGTCGGGACGTCGCGCGCCGCCCCCGCCCTCGTGCGGATCGGCGAGCACCTCTGGGCGATGGAGGAGGTGGAGCGCGCGCAGGGGGTCTTCGCCCGGGCGCTCGATGAGCGGCCGGACGAGGCCTCCCGGTTCCGCACGCAGTGGGGCCTCGTGCGATGCCTCGCGGGGCGGTCGGAATTCGAGGAGGCCCGCTCGATGATCGAGGGGCTGATCGGGAGCCCCCACGCCCTCGCGGGCGACCGGGAGTCGATGAAGCGCCTCCACGGCTTCCTCTGCATCGTGACGCCCTCGGTGGAGGTGCCCGTGTCGCTTCACGACTACGACGTGGGGGACCTTGACGGGGACGGCAAGCCGGAGCTCGTCGCCCTCTCAGCCGATGGGCGGTCGGTCGTCGTCGGACGCCTGGCGGGCGGGCGGTTCGAGGAGCTGAACCGGACGACCGTCCTCGATGGCGGGGCGTACGGATTGAGCGAGGTCGCGGTCCTCGACGTCGATGGGAAGGCGGGCTGCGAGGTCGTCGTCGGAGGCGGCGTGCCCGGGACCGGGCCCGGCGGGGGGGAGGGGACCGTCGCACTGCTCGCGATGGAGGGCGGGTCGCTGCGCGTTCGCGGCCGGGCGCCCATTGCCGCGGACCTGCGCGGGAGGCCGTTCGCGGCCGCCGACCTGGACGGCGACGGCGCCCGCGAGCTGGTCGTCGGGACGAGCTGGTACGATCGCGCCGTCCTCGTGTTCCGGGTGAGCGCGGAGGGGCTCGCCCCCGGCGCGCGGATCGAGGCGGGCGGGGACGTCTGGGGCGTGGTCACGCGCGACGCCGACGGGGACGGACTCCCCGAGGTGTGGGCCTTCGTCGGGCCGTGGGGGGCGTACGACATCCTCTGCGTGGAGTACGAACCCGCGCGGAAGGCGTTCGCGGTCCGCTCCCGGACCCCGTTTGGCCGGGAGACGACGCTCGACGCCGCGGGGCGAGGCGACAGTGTGCTCGCGGGGCTCCTCTGGACCGAGGACTCGCTCCGCCCCCTCGCCGAGCGACAGGGGAGGGCGAGGGTCGAGGAGCGGTATCGGGCCCCGGGCGCGTACGAGGTACGGTTCCGCGCGGACCTGACGCCCGATCCCATCCCGATTTGGCGCCTCCCGTGGCCCGCCGGCAGGCCGGTCGGAGGGTACGCGACCGAGCTCTCGGGGCCCGACGGGCGGTTCGCGTGGACCTCCGCGACGGGGCTCGGGGGTGCCGGTGCGGGCCCGGACGAGGATCGCGGCGTCATCCGCGTCTTCTCCGACGAGTCCGGCGCATGGACCCTGCTCGCGGCGATTCGCACGACCTCGCGGACGTACTCGTACGCCCGCGCGCACGACCTCGACGGGGACGGCGACAGCGAGCTCGTCGTGGAGCTCCCGGGCATCGAAGGCGCGACGGGTCGGATCGGCGCGCTGCGCGTGTTCGGCCTCGGCGGCGTCGACGCGACGGTCCGCGCGTCCCCGAGCCAGGCGGCGGTCTCGGCTGCGCAGCTCCCGCCGCCGGCCGGGAGCCGGGCCCTCCTCGCCGCCCGCGAGGCCGAGCGCCTCGGCCTCGACGACGAGGCCGCCCGCAAGTGCCAGGAGGTCGTCGATCGGCCCGAGACCCAGGAGGACCTCGAGGAGGCCGCCCTGGGCCTGCTCCGCGCCCTCGCGAGGCTCGGGAAGGTCCCGGAGGCGGCCGGGGCGGCCTCGGCCTCGGCCTCCCGCTATCCCCACCTGCGTTTGCCACTCCAGCGCGCGCTCCTCGCCTCGGCCGACGAGGCGGGTCAGTGGTCGATCGCCTTGGCCGCCGCGAGGGACCTCTCGACCGCGCCGGGACTCCCCCAGGCGGAGGCGCGAGAGCTGGCCGACCGCGTGCGCCGTCTTGGACAGCTCGCGAACCCCGCACCGGTCGTCGAGGTCGGCGCGGAGTCGTTCCTCGCCTGCGACCTCCTGGCGACCTCGCCGCTCTTCGCGGAGAGGGGTGATCACGGGCTGCTCCGCGTCTGCTCGGGCACGGACACGGACGACGGTCTGTTCGTCCCCCTCACCTACGACGGCTCGGCGTTGCGGGTCGCCGCCGACGTCACGCCGGACCGGCACGACTGGGAGACGAACCTCGAGATCGGCCTGGCGACCGGCGAGCCGTGGGCCCCCGCTCTCCTCAAGACCAGGCACAACGTGGAGGGGAGGGACCTGCCCCGCCCGTCGAAGCTGATCTGCGCCTTCTTCGAGTCGAGCGGAGACACGTACGAGCCGATCCGCCGCTGGGTGTGCACGGGCTGTCTCTCCGGGGCCCGCCGCACCGACTGGGCGCACGACCTGGAGGCCCCGCCGGGCGCCCGTTCGCGGGTCGTCCTGGAGTACGCGCCGCACCAGAGGATCGTGCGCTGTCGTGTGACGCTCCAGGAGCCCTCGAAGGAGGCCTCCGGCGGGCTGACCCACGCCTTCGTCGACGACGAGCGGATCTTCCTGGCGGTACTCGCCCGCGGGATCGCCGGCATGCCGGGGCGATGGGGGGACTTCCGCATCGAGGGGCTCAGGCTCGATGCGGGGAGCCCGAACGTCCGCCGGGCCTCCTACGCCCCGTGTCGCGCGGCGGACCTGCTGCTCCTGGCGAACGGGAGGTGGATCCAGGGACGGACGGGGGAGGCGCGCGGGCTGTACGACCGGGCGATCGAGGCGGCGGACCTGGAGTCGGCCCTCGCGGCGGAGATGACGAAGCGGGGCCTCCCGAGCGACCTCGAGGCGAGGTGGGCGGAGCGGTTCGTCAAATGGGTGGCGGTGGATGCGCGCCTCTGGCGGGGGCTGCTGAGGGCGTCGCTCGACGATGCGGAGGGGGCGCAAGAGGACCTGGACGCCGCGCTGGCACGGAACGAGGGGCGGGTGGCGCGACTTCTGCTGAACTCGGCGCTCCCGCTCCGGGGCCGTCGGAAGGAGGCGGGCGAGGTGCGCAGGTGCCTGATGCGGCGCGGCGGGTTCGACGAGAGGTCGGAGCTGCGCGAGTTCGGCGAGGGGTTCCTCGGCATGCCGGGCGGGGCCGACCTCGTCGCGAGCCTCTTGCTCGACCAGGGCTTCGAGGTGCGGCCGGGGCTGATCGTGGACGCCGTCGAGGGCGAGGCGCCCCTCGCGGAGGGGGACCGGATCCTCTCCTACGACGGCCAGGGCGTCCGGGAGTTCGCCGTGTTCCGCAATGCGCAGTCCGCCGCGCGCGAGGCGGGGAAGCGAACCATCACGGTCGTCGTCCTGCGCCGCGGGGGCACGCATCGTGCGGAGATCGACCCCGCTGCGGTTACGATCCGGGCGCGCGAGGGATGGGAGATCGTGGCGAAGCCGCGGTGAGCGCGGCGAGCTCGTTGGGGGAGAGGGGCCGCAGCGCGCCCGGGGCGAGGTCGCCCAGCTTCACGGGCCCGATGGCGATGCGCACGAGCGTCTCGACGCGCGCGCCGATCGCCTTGACCATGCGGCGCACCTGGCGGTTCTTCCCCTCGACGATCGTCACGAACAGCCAGGCGCTCGACGGGTTCGTCTTCTCGACCTCCACGCGGGCGGGGAGCGTGACGTAGCCGTCGTCGAGCTTGACCCCCTTGCGGAGCCGCTCCAGGCCCTCCTCGGAGGGCGCCGGGACGACCTTGACGCGATAGACCTTGGGCACCTTTCCGGTCGGGCTCGTCAGTCGCTCGCCGAGCGCCGTATCGTTCGTCAGCAGGAGCAGCCCGGCGCTCTCCCGGTCGAGGCGGCCGACGGGGAAGACCCACTGGCCTACTTCGCCGATCAGGTCGTACACGGTCTTCCGTCCGTGCTCGTCGGATCGGGTGGTCACGACGTCGACGGGCTTGTTGAGGAGGAGGTAGATCGGCTCGCGCGCGGCGACCGGGGCTCCGTCCAGGGCCACCACGTCGCGGGCCGGATCGAGGCGGAACTCGGGGTCGGTAACCCGTCGCCCGTTGACGGTCACCCGCCCCGCCCTGACCGCCTCGGCGGCCAGGCTGCGGCTCATGGCGCCGCGCTTTGAGAGCGCCCTCGCCAGGCGGACGGCCTTCCCGCCCTTGCGGGCGGACTTCGAGAACCAGCGCATTTACGAGATGAGCGCCTCGACCTTTCGCGACCAGATCGAGCTCGGGTACTTCTCGACGATCCCCTTGAACACCGGGATCGCGTCGGCGAAGTTGTTCGTCTGGCGGTAGGTCGCCACGCCCTTCCAGTACAGCGACTCGGGCGCGCGCTCGGCCTGCCCGTACTCCGCGACCACGCGGTCGTAGAGCTCGATCGAGCGCTTGAAGTCCTTCTGCCCGAAGGCGAGCTGCGCCTTGCCGTACAGCAGCTCCATCGTGAACCACTTCGGCGGCAGGAAGCCGACCCACGAGTGGTGGATCCGCTCGTTCTGGTCCGTGACGACGATCGTCGGGAGCCAGCGGACCTGGAACCTCCGCGCGACCTCGATGTTGTCCTTCGAGACCAGCTTCACGGCCACGAAGTTGCCGCTGACGTCCTGGGAGACCCCCGCATCGGGATACGTATCCGTATCCAGCTTCTTGCAGGCCCCTCAGTCTGGGCTGCAGAAGTCGAGCAGCAGCGGGATCTTGTTCTGGTCCGCCGTCGCCTTCGCGTCGGCGTAGTTCGAGAACCAGGTCACGGGCATGGCGGGGCTCCTTACTTGAGAATCTTCCGGGTCAAGTCCCTGAACGTGGCCTCGTCGAGGATGAACGCCACGGGAACTCGCACCCCCTGGTCCATCGTGAACACGGCGGTGTAGCCGTTGTCCCCCTTCTCTCCCACCGTGAGCGTGGCGACCTGATCGCTGCGCGGTCCCTGCGCCCCGGGGGCCATCTCCGACCCGAAGGTGATCTCCATCGTGAGCCGCGGCGCCGCCGGACGGAGCTTCTCGACCTCCCCGGGCTCGTCCGCGAGGAAGTCCTTCGCCACGAGCGTCCCGGCGCGGCGCAGGACGTCCGTCAGGGCGTCCTCGTCGAGCGTGCCTCCGGTGGGGGAGAGGAGCTTCCACGACCTGGCCGGCGCCTCCTCGACCGCCGCCTCGACCAGGGAGGTCGCATTCGATTCGTCGACCGTCTTGATGCTGATCTTCGTCACCTGTTCGCTCTTGATGTCGAGGAGCATCTTCCGCCGGAAGAGGGCGGCCCCTCGGCGGAGCCGCTCGAGGAGGTTCGATCCGATGGCGAGCACGCGGTCGCCGTTTGGCCTCCAGGTGGCGGTCCGGTTGGCGTCCAGCGGGATGAGCGGGAACGACATCCTCTGCGAGACGGACACCCCGAACGGCTTCCGCTCGAGGACGAGGAGCAGCTCCGCGTCGGCCCCGCGATGGTACGGCGGCCCGTCGGGCTTCTCGGAGTCGCGGAACTCGACGACGAGCGTCTTCGTGAGCTCCTCGAGCCACGGACTGACGCTCATCAGGTCGAACGGGTAGAGCACCGGCTCGGTCATCATCCAGGAGTCGCTGATCTTGTCGAGCGTGAACACCGGTTCGCGCCGGACGTAGCCCATCGAGCGGTACAGCCTGTCGAGGAAGGGCCCGCCGAGCCTCGGGGGGGCCTTCGCGACCCGCTGCACGGAGATCTTCGCGATCTCCTGGTCGTCGAAGTCGAAGACCTTCTTGTCGCGCAGGTCGTCGAGCGTCCGCTTGAGCTTTTCGGCGTCGTTGGCCTCGACGGTGACGACGTTGTCGCTGTTCTCGCGCCGGGCGTAGACCTTGGTCTTGTCCCCCTCCTTGGGGCCGCCGATCAGGAGCACCTGCGCCGTCGATTCGCCGCGGGGGAGGATGGCGATCTTCAGCGACGGCACGTCGAGTCCGTACTTCTTCATCTCCTTCGCGCCGTCCTCGACGAAGTCCTTCGCGACCAGGTCCTTCGCGACGCGTAGGACCTCGTTGACGACCTCGACGTCGGCACGGTCCGACACGGGCCGGACGACCTTCCAGGTACCGTCCTGGTAGGCCAGCTCGACGTCCTGGCCGGAGAGCGTGATCGTAAGGCGGTCGACCGCGAAGGTGTCGATGTCCTGGAAGAGCGACTTGTTGCGGAAGTCGGCGATCGGCTTCTCCACGACCTGGGCGACGATCGAGTCGGCCACCACGTACGCGTTCTTGTCGTCGTCGATCTGGACGAAGCACTCCTTCTGCGTCGCCGTGCGCTTGCCGATCCGCAGGACGTGGGTCACGTCCCCCGCCTTGACGGTCAGGACCGCGGCCGGCGGGTCCAGGCCGAACTCCTTGAGGCTGTACTTCGGGTCGCCGGGGGCGTAGGTCTGCTGCTTCTGCATGCCGTCCAACTCGGCCGTGATGGGGGAGACCGCCGCGTCCGACGCCGCGCACGCCGACGGCGAGGTGAGCGACCACCGGTCCTTGCCGTCCTTCTCGAGGACCAGCTTCTCCGCCCCTCGGACGATCTCGATCCAGGCGACCTCGTCGCCGATCGACTTCTCGATGAGCTTCTTTTTGTCCTTCCCGAGCTCGCTTGGATCGGGGGCCTTCCCGCCGAAGTAGACGAGCGCCGCCACCGCCGCGAGGAGGCCGATCATGAACAGGGTGGTCCGATAGTTCATCTCCGCCTCTCCTGTCCCCTACTTGCGCCTCAGGAACCAGACGACCGCCCCGAGGCTCAGGAACATCACGGGCATGAGGAAGACCGAGAAGACCAGCACGACGCGCCTGTCCTTGCCGACCGGAGTCTGGAGCTTCGGCTGGTCCTCGACGACGGGGTCCGCCGTGTTCAGGAACTCCTTGTTCACGAGCCAGCGGAGCGAGGCGATCGCCAGCTCCGACATCGCTCCGCCCTTGTGGGCCTCGTTGCCGATGCCGTCCGCGTCGCCGATGACGACGATCCGGGTCTTGGCGGCGCCGGGCTCCGTGCCCCCCTTCTCGGCGCAGGCCGCGACGGAGATCGGCCCGGGCCGACAATCGCTGATCGGCACCTTTTCCCCGGCCTTGTTCTCCGGCATGCCCAGACCGTTCGCCGTCGTGCTGGCCAGCTCCGTGACCGTGATCCCCTCCGGAGGCTGCTGCATGCGCGATACCGACCGCGCCGCGAAGAACCAGGTCCCGACCCCCTGGAGCGGGCGCGTGATGTCGTGGTAGCCATACTCGGTGACGGTGAACACCATCGGTCCTGTGGACTCCCCGATGAGTTGCCCGTTGAGACCGAGGGCGACCGGGCGTTGCGTGTGCTCCGGGTCCCTCTCGGCCGCCACGTCCTTGCCGACCGTGATGCCCCAGCTCTCGAGGTACGCGATCAGGTCGTCGATCTTCGGCGTGTCCCCCTCGTAGATCTCGGGCGTCGGGTTCAGGAGGATGAGCGCGCGGCCGCCGCCGTCCAGGTACTTCCTGAGCGCCTCCATCTCGTTCGGGGCAAAGGGCGTCCGCGGCCGCACGATGAGGACCGCGCTGGCGTCCGCGGGGACGTTCAGCTTGGTGGCGAGGTTCAGCTCCGCCGACTCGTAGTTCTCCTTCGAGTGGAGCCGCTTGTCGAACTGCGCGATCCCGAAGATGTCCCAGTCGTCCTTGCCGTACTCGCCGTGCCCCGTGACGTAGTAGACCTTCGTCGGGGTGTCGTCGATCACCGACTCGATCCCCGCGGCGAGCGCGGAGTCGCCCTTGAACTTGAACTCCCGGGCCTCGCTGTCGTCGCCGCCCATCGGCGAGGGAGGCGCCTCGTACAGCTCCCCGAACCCGATCCTCTTCGTCTTGCTGTTGTTCGCGCAGTAGAAGATGACCTCGTTGCGCTCGAGCTCGCGGATGTTCGGGATCTTCGTCAGCTCCGCGACCTTCTTCAGGTCGGCCAGGGTGTAGTCCAGCGGCTCGTACGCCACGTTGTCGCGGCAGCGGGCCTGGTACTCCTCCAGGAGCTGGAGCGTGTGCTGGAGGGCCTGGTGCGTCCGCCCGTCCATCTCGGCCTGGATCAGGTAGATCTGCACCTTCTTCTTGGTGGTCGCCAGGTGCTCGAGGAGCTTCACGGTCCGCTCGCTCAGCGTGTACTTCTTCGAGAATGTGGCGTCGCGGCGGAAGAAGTACCGGTTGGCGAGCCAGTTCAGCCCGATGAGGAGCGCCAGGCCGATCACCAGCATCAGCGCGACGTTCGCGGCGATGGCGATCCGCCACCCGGTGCCGAAGCGCACGCCGGGGCCGCCGCCCACGTGGGCGCCGCAGGCCGGACAGCGCGCGATCGTCTCCCCGGCGGGGATCGTCACGGGCGTGGCGCACTGCGAGCAGGTCAACGTTTGCGGCGCGGCCGGGGCCGTCTCGGGGCCGGGGGGCGGAACGACGTTTTCCATGCGCGAGCTCCCGTGGGGCCGCCTAGGCCCAGCGACGGACCTCAAGGCTCTTGACCGTCAGGAAGAGGAAGAACACGACTGCCCCGAGGGCGTAGACGATGCCGCGGCTGTCCACGACTCCGGACAGGAATGGCGCCAGGTGCGTGTCGAACTGGATGTACTTCAGCCCGATGTACGTCTTGTCCTGCCAGGTGTCCTTGGCGACCCCCTCCCACGGCTCCTTCGTCACGAAGTAGAGCACGAGCCACAGCACGAGCAGGAGGTGGAGCGTCAGCATCCCGCAAATGACTTGGTGCTTCGTCAGCGAGGAGATCAGCGTGCCGATGCTCAGGAAGACGGCGCCGAACAGGAAGACGCCGAGGTAGGAGGTGAAGATCGTCCCGAGCTCGGGGTGGTTCTGACTGCGGAACAGGTGGCCGATCCACTTGAAGACCTCGAACCACTGGGGCGACTCCTTCGGCGCCTCGGGGGCATAGGCGCGCACGAGGAACACCAGGATCACGGTCGGCAGGAGGGTGAGGAAGTAGAAGGCGAGGGCCGCCAGGTACTTGCCAAGCACGATCTGGACCTCGGAGACCGGCGCCGTGACCAGCATCTCGATCGTCCCCGAGGACTTCTCCTCGGCGAAGAGGCGCATCGTGATCATCGGGACCGTGAGCATGGAGATGAAGTACATCCACCACCCCATCATCGGCCCGATGTACTCGAGGTACGCGGTGGAGACCCCCTGCTCGCTGTCCGTGACGATGTTGTAGAACCGGGCGCCGACGATGATGAGGAAGTCGATCAGGATGATGTAGCCGATCCACGACCTGAAGTACGCCGTGAACTCCTTCCACCCGATGACGCCGACGCGGTTCGAGCTCGTGCAGAAGCGGCGGAAGTTGAGCACGACGAGGCCGAGGGCCAGGGCGCCCACGCCGATGCCGAGCGCCTTGTACATCCAGACGTAGACTTCCATGGTGACCTGGTCGGACTGGCGCGACTTCCACACCATGGCCGCCGTTGTGGACAGGACGGCCACCGCCAACCAGATCAGGTTCTTCATCTTGCCCAGCATGTTCGGCCGACTCCTGACTCTCAGCTACTTCGCCAGCGCGTTCTTCTCGCCCGTCACGCTCACGAACACGTCCTCGAGCGTCGCCCCGACGCCCTTCAACTCCCGCGCCACGAGGCCGTGGGAGTGGAGCGCCCGGGCCGCGGTCTCCCGCAGGTCGCCCCCGTCCGCGGAGGTGAACGACGCCCGCGCGGCGCCGTTCGCCGACGCGACGACCAGGTCCTTCAGACCGCCGACGTTCTTGAGCGCCTTCTCGACCAGGGCGGGCTCCGCGGCCACCTCCGCGACGAACTTCGCCGCGCCTCCAAGCCCTCGAACCAGCTCTTCCTTGGTCCCCTGCGCGACGATCTTCCCCTTGTTGATGATGATGACCCGCGTGCAGATCTGCTCCACCTCGGAGAGGATGTGGCTCGACAGCAGCACCGTGTGCTCCCGCCCCAGGTCCTTGATCAGGCTCCTCGCCTGGATGATCTGGTTCGGGTCGAGCCCGATCGTCGGCTCGTCGAGGACGAGGAGCTTCGGGTTGTGGATCAGCGCGTCCGCGAGCCCCGTGCGCTGCTTGTACCCCTTCGAGAGCTGCCCGATGATGCGGTCACGGACGTCGAGGAGGGAGCACTTCTCGAGGACGTACTCCAGCCGCTCCTTCCGCTTCCCCCTCGGCACGCCCTTGAGCGCCGCGCGGAAGCTCAGGTACTCCGTGACCCTCATGTCGGTGTACAGCGGGACGTTCTCGGGGAGGTAGCCGATCGACCCCCGCACATCCTCGCTCTCGCGGATGACGTCGTACCCCGCCACCGAGACGCGCCCCTCGGAGGGCGGGAAGTAGCAGGTCAGCACGCGCATCGTCGTGGTCTTTCCCGCGCCGTTCGGCCCGAGGAACCCGACGACCTCCCCGGCCTTGACGGAGAAGGAGATGTCCTTCACCGCCGTCACGCCGGCGTACCGCTTCGTCATGTGGTCGACGTTGATCATGTTCCGTGTCCCAGCGAGTGGATCGTCAGAGGGTCGGCAGGGGAGTCGCGCCCGCCGGAGGGAGGCTAGGGCTTGGCTCCAAAGCGCAGCTCCACCCCTTCCTTGCCCGCGATGAGGTCGCGGAGGAGCTTGATCAGGTCCGCCGGCGCCCCCTCCTCCTCCTCGAGGAAGTCCACGCAGTCCTCGTCGAACCAATAGTCGACGTCCTCCAGCTCCTCTTCCTCGAGCTTCTCCTTGAGGAACGTCAGCTCCTCGGGGCTGACGCGGCCGAGCTCGTCGCCGGTCTCGGTGTGGAAGAACGGGATCGTGCGTTCGCCCATGAAGGCCCTCCCGGGGGTTCGGATCCGGATCCGGACCGGGGAATGTAGAGGGGCTGCTACGCAAGTGTCAAGACTCAATGAGCAAGTATCAATGGAGGCTCAAGGATCGAAGTCTCAACTTGAAGCTTCAAGACTTGAGCCTTCGATGAGAATTGCTCATTGAGTCTTGACCATTCCGTCCCTACTTGGTTTCGAACTCCGCGTCGATGACGTCCTCGCCGTCCTTCCCCTTCTTCTTCGCGGGCTCCGCGCCCGCCTCCTCCGCGGGGGCCTGCTCGGACTTCGTCTTCGCGGCCTTGTACATCTCCTCCGCGAACTTGTGGCTCGACTTCTCCACCTCTTCCATGGCCTTGCGGATCGCCGTCGTGTCCTCGCCTTCCTTGGCCTTCTTCAGCGTCTCGAGGGCGTCCTGGACCGTCTTGCGGTCCGTCTCCGCGATCTTGTCCCCCAGCTCCTTGAGCGACTTCTCCGTCATGTGGATGAAGTGGTCGGCCTGGTTGCGGACCTCCGCCAGCTCCTTGCGCCCCTTGTCCTTCTCCGCGAACTCCTCCGCGTTCTTCACCATCTTCTGGATCTCGGCCTCCGTCAGGCCGCTGCGGGCCTGGATGCGAACCGTCTGGCGCTTCCCCGTCCCGATGTCCCTCGCGGCGACGTCCAGGATCCCGTCCGCGTTGATGTCGAAGGTCACCTCGATCTGCGGCACGCCCCGGGGCGCCGGCGGGATCCCGTCCAGGTCGAACTGCCCCAGCAGGCGATTGTCCGCCGCCATCGGCCGCTCCCCCTGGGACACCTTCACCGTCACCGCGGGCTGGTTGTCCGAGGCCGTCGAGTAGACCTGCTTCTTGGAGGTCGGGATCGTCGTGTTCCGCTGGATGAGGACGTTCATCAGCCCGCCCTCGACCTCCACCCCCAGCGACAGCGGCGTCACGTCGAGGAGCAGGATGTCCTTCACCTCTCCCGCGAGCACGGCCCCCTGGATCGCCGCGCCCACCGCCACGACCTCGTCGGGGTTCACCGAGCGGTTCGGCTCCTTGCCGAAGTAGTCCTTCACGAGCTTCTGGACCATCGGGATCCGCGTAGAGCCGCCGACGAGGACCACCTCGTCGATCTCCTTCGGCGTGAGCTTCGCGTCGGAGAGGGCCTGCTTCAGCGGCGCCAGGCACTTCTCGACGAGGTCCTCCACGAGCTGCTCGAACTTCGCGCGTGTGACCTTCATCTGCAGGTGCTTCGGACCGCCCGCGTCGCTCGTGATGTACGGGAGGTTGAGCTCCGTCTGGAGCGAGCTCGACAGCTCGCACTTCGCCTTCTCGCACGCCTCCTTCAGGCGCTGGAGGGCCATCTGGTCGCGGCGGAGGTCGTTCCCCGTCTGCTTCTTGAACTCGTCGGCGACCCAGTTGATCAGGCGGTGGTCGAAGTCGTCCCCGCCGAGGTGCGTGTCGCCGTTCGTGGAGCGGACCTCGACGACGTTGTCGCCCACCTCGAGGATCGAGATGTCGAATGTCCCGCCGCCCAGGTCGAAGACCGCGACCTTCTCGTTCGCCTTCTTGTCGAGCCCGTACGCCATCGCGGCCGCTGTCGGCTCGTTGATGATGCGCTTCACGTCGAGCCCCGCGATCCGCCCGGCGTCCTTGGTCGCCTGACGCTGGCTGTCGTTGAAATAGGCGGGCACGGTGATCACCGCGTCGGTCACCTTCTCGCCAAGGTAGGCCTCCGCCGACTCCTTCAGGCTCTGCAGGACGAACGCGGAAATCTCGGGGGGCGAGTACTTCTTTCCGCGGATATCGACGTTCACCAGCTCGCCGGCATCGCCGAGGACCTTGTAGGGGACCATCTTCTCTTCCTGGGCGACCTCCGTGCGGCGGCGGCCCATGAACCGCTTGATCGAGTAGACCGTGTTCGCGGGGTTCATGATCGCCTGGCCCTTGGCGGGGATGCCGACGAGGCGCTCGCCCTTGTCGGTGAAGCCGACCACGGACGGCGTCAGGCGGCTGCCCTGCGCGTTCGTGATCACGGTGATGTCGCTCCCCTCCATGATCGCGACGACGGAGTTCGTGGTTCCCAGGTCGATGCCGATGATCTTGCCCATCGGGGTCCCCTATTAAGTAGAAGCCGCGGTCGGGATGGACCGCGCGCCACCCCGTGGTTGCGCAACCGCCGTGCCAGCGTGCGGGCCGCCCAGGATTCGCAACCCCCGGCGCGCCCGCGCATTGCGCGGCGGCCCGGAAAGCGCGCCGGCCGCCCCGCTGCCAAACTGACAGCGGCCCCGCGGCGTGGGACCCTGTCCTGCCATATTGACAGAAGCCCGCTCGCGGCGCGGGGAAGCGTCTCGTTCGCGCTTGACACCCTTTCGCCGGCCGGCCTAGAATCGCCGCGCACACAACTCTGGGAAGGAGCGGGGATGGACCTCTTCGAAATCAAGATCGACCGGAGCGAGTCGTTCGACCTCCGGGACAAGTCCAAGGCGATCCAGATCCGCCCGACGCTCGTGGTCGGGCTCGGGGGGACCGGCTTCGAGGTCGTCTGCCGCCTCAAGCAGAAGATCCGCGCCCTCTACGGGGAGTACGTCCCGATCCGCTTCCTCGTCCTCGACACGGACCCGCCCGACTTGCAGAAGTCGATCCTCGAGGCCCACGAGTACGTGAACATCTCCGGGTTCGACGCGGCGCCGATCCTCAAGAACCTGGACCAGTTCCCCGCGATCAAGAAGTGGTGGCCCGAGAACCTGAAGGTCGGGAACGTCTTCCGCGGCGCGAAGCAGAAGCGGCCGATCGGGCGGCTGGCGCTCTACTACAAGTACGCCGACGAGGTCCGCGGGAAGCTGGAGCGGCAGGTC
This sequence comes from uncultured Planctomycetia bacterium, assembly GCA_964649705.1. Taxonomy (GTDB): domain Bacteria; phylum Planctomycetota; class MHYJ01; order WSZJ01; family CAZYRM01; genus CAZYRM01. Next base: position 6,261 of record CAZYRM010000089.1, on the reverse strand, counting down.
TCGGCCCTCTTTCAGATGGTCAACCACGCCGACGAGGCGAAGCTCTTTCAGAGCGGCGTGCGCATCCTCCCGGGCGTCGGGACGGCGTACGTCGTGTCCTCCCTCTGCGGCGGCACGGGGAGCGGTACGTTCATCGACGTCGGCTTCGCGCTCCGCGAGGTGATGGAGCGGACCGGCGGCGACCGCGCGCTGCGCGTCTCGGGCGTCTTCACGCTGCCCGAGGGATACCTCCAGGAGGTGCAGCAGGACTTCCAGAAGCAGCGGATCCAGGCGAACGCCTACGCCAGCATGAAGGAGCTCGACAACTACCTCAACCCCGCGCAGATCGAGACGCTCGTCATGCAGTTCTCGACGGGCCTGCCGAGCTGGAAGCCGGTGCGCTCGCCGTTCGACGAGGTGTCGCTGCTCGACGTCCTGAACCGGAACCACGAGAGGCTCCGGTCGATCGCGGACCTCTACGAGATGATCGCGGCGAAGCTCTTCCTCGAGATCGCGATCTCGAAGGCGAAGGAGTCGGGCGACGACAACGTGGAGGACACGCTGGGGCAGCAGGTCCGCGGGAAGCAGCGCGCGTACGGGAGCTTCGCCGTGGGCGCGCTCATCTTCCCCGGCCGCGACATCGTGCGCTACTGCGCGTTCAAGCACGCGGCGGAGGTGATCCAGGCGGTGCTCTACCGCAAGGCGAAGGGGGACGCCGGAGGGAACGTCCTCGACCGCGTGAAGCGGTTCAAGGGGGAGAACGAGCTGGAGGAGCACGAGTCGGACATGGTGCTCGACCGGCTGCGCGTCCTGGCGCGCCCGTCGCTCGACGGGATCCCGATGGAGCCGCAGGTGCTCGAGAAGGCCGCGATGGACGCGGAGCAGCGCTCGGTGGCCCTCCAGAAGAAGCTCGGCGAGCTGCGCGTCACGCTCCGCTCGAAGGCGCAGGGGATGGCAAAGAAGGCGGTCGAGGCGCTCGACTCGAAGGTCCGCGAGATGCTCTCGACGCCCGGCGACTGGGGGCTCGAGGGGGTCCGCGCGTTCCTGAAGCAGCTCGACCTGAACGTCGTGGCGATGGCGGAGGAGCTGAAGCGGGAGCAGAAGGCGTACAACATCGACGTGGCGGCCTCCTCGGTGAAGGACGGGCTCAGGAAGGTGCGCGAGGCGGAGAAGGCGCTCCTCTCGCGCGAGAAGAAGGTCCGCGCGACGTTCGCGGAGTGGAGCCGCGCCACGCGGGAGTGGGCGGAGTCGTTCTGCGAGGTGGAGGTCCGCGAGTGCGCGGCGGGGCTCTTCACGGGGCTTGCCTCGAAGGCGCAGGAGTGGGCGAAGAACCTGACGAAGCTCGGGAACAAGCTCGAGGAGGCCCTCTCGATGGTCGACCAGGAGGCGAGGAGGGAGCTGGTGAGCGCCGGCTCGATCGCCGGGTCGACGTACATCCTGGTGGAGCAGGTGGTCGACAAGAGCGCGGCGGAGAAGATCTACGCCGACACGAAGCCGCCCTCGGTGGAGCCGACGCTCGGGAAGCTCCTGGAGTCGACGAAGGGGCTTGCGGACCTGGACGCGCTGGCGCCGATCGAAATCCTGAACGCGCACCTCCTGTCGACGGCGGGGGCGCCGTTCGTCGAGGCGGTGATGAAGCTGGACATCTTCGAGGCGGTGGCGAAGTACGGGTCGGCGCTGGAGCCGCACGAGCGGCTGAAGAGCGTCGTGGACCGCTGCGCGGCGTTCGCGAGCATCGATGAGACGACGATGGGGGACCAGGGGCGGGCGATCAAGAGCGTCTACATCGGCGTGGCGGACCGGGACGACCCGAAGTACGTGGAGCTGGCGAAGAAGCTGGGGCGGCAGGTGCAGCTCGTCTCGACGGGGGACCGGAACCAGGTCCTGGTGGTCTCGGTGGAGACGGGGTACCCGGCGTTCTCGTTCAACGCCTTCCGGAACTACCAATACTACTACAACACGCTCGTCCAGAAGATCCGCGGCGAGGGCGCGACGGAGTTCGTGCACCTCGACAAGACCTGGGCGGATCCGAACTCGCTTCCCTGCCTTTATCCGAACGAGAAGGACGGGGAATAGCCCGATGCTTTTCTCCAAACCCGCCGCCCCGCCTGACCCGTTGGCGGCCCTCTTCAATCCCCGCTCGGTCGCGCTCATCGGGGCGACCGACAAGCCCGGGAAGGTCGGCTGCGCCCTCCTCCGGAACCTCGCCTTCGGATCGAGGGTCGGCACGAGCCGCGACACGGGCTTCAAGGGCAAGGTCTACCCCGTCAACCCGCGCGGCGGCGAGATGTGCGGCCTGAAGGTCTTCCCGAGCGTGCTCGAGATCACCGACGAGGTCGACTACGCCGTGATCGCCCTCGCCCCCGCCGCGATCCCCGAGGTCGTCGAGAAGTGCGGCGTGAAGGGCGTGAAGGCGATCTCGATCATCAGCGGCGGCTTCGGCGAGATGGGGGAGGCGGGCAAGAAGCTGGAGGACGACTGCGTCGCGCGCGCGAAGCGCTACGGCGCGCGGATCCTCGGGCCGAACACGCTCGGCGTCATCCGCACGCCGAACCAGATGAACGCCTCGTTCGCCCTGGAGATGCCCCCGCGCGGGCGGATTGCGCTGGTGTCGCAGAGCGGCGCGCTCATCACAGGGCTCATCCAGTACGCCCACGAGGAGAAGATCGGCTTCTCCACCCTCGCGAGCATCGGCGACAAGGCCGACATCACGGACACGGAGCTGCTGCGGTGGCTCGCGGCGGACCCGGAGACCGACGTGATCGGCCTCTACCTGGAGGCGCTCCGCGACGGGCGGGGCTTCCTGAAGGCGGTCCGCGAGATCGTGAAGACGAAGCCGATCGTCGTCTACAAGAGCGGGCGCTCGGAGGGGGGCGCGAAGGCGGCGGCCAGCCACACGGGGAGCCTCGCCGGCTCCGATGCCGCCTACGACGCGGTCTTTCGCCAGGCGGGCCTCTTCCGCGCCGAAACGGTCTTCGACATGGTGGACGCCCTCGTCGCGCTGGCGAGGCAGCCGGCGGCGAAGGGGGACCGGATCGCGGTCCTGACGAACGCGGGCGGGCCGGGGGTGATCGCGGCCGACACGATCTCGCTCTCGGGCATGTCGCTCGCTTCGCTCGAGAAGCCCACGATGGACCTCCTCTCGACGGTCCTCCCGCCGATCTGGAGCCACAACAACCCGGTCGACATCATCGGAGACGCGGATCCCCAGCGGTACGACGACTCGCTCAAGGTCCTCCTCTCGGCGCCCGAGGTCGACGGCGTCGTCGTGATCCTGACGCCGCAGGCGATGACCGACCCGCTCGACGTGGCGAAGCGGATCGTCGCGCAGGGGAAGGCCCGCACGAAGCCGATCTGCGCGACGTTCGTCGGGATGGTCGCTCAGGAGGGCGAGAACTTCCTCGACTCGAACGGCATCCCGGAGCGCGCGTGGCCGGAGAGGGCGGTGCGCTCGATGTACTCGCTCGTCCACCGCGGCCGTGTCCTCGCGCGGCTCGCGAAGGGGGACGACATCGAGTCGATGCCCACGGCCTCCCCGTACGTGATGGGGCTCCTCGCGGACCTCAAGAAGAAGGGCGTGAAGAACGTCCCGCTCGCCGATGCGCGCAAGCTGGCGGGAGCCGTGGGGATCCCGATGAACCAGGCCTGGCTCGCGCGCACCGTGGACGAGGCGAAGGTGGCGGCGCAGAAGATCGGCTACCCGGTCGTGATGAAGGTCGTCAGCGAGCAGGTCGTGCACAAGACCGAGGTGGGCGGCGTCCGTGTCGGGCTCCAGAGCGAGGCGGAGGTGGTCCGCGCGTTCCAGGAGATCAACGAGTCCGTCCGCGCGAAAATCCCGAGCGCGGTGATTCAGGGCTTCACGGTGGAGGAGATGATCAGGGGGACCGAGCTGATCCTCGGCGGCACGACGGACCCGCTCTTCGGCAAGATGGTGATGTTCGGGCTGGGCGGGATCTTCGTCGAGGTGCTGAAGGACGTCTCCTTCCGAGTCTGTCCGCTGGGGATGTCGGACGCGCTCTCGATGATCGACGACCTGCGCGCGCGAAAGATCCTGGAGGGCGCCCGCGGTCTGCCTCCCGTCGACAAGCACCAGCTCGCGCGCCTGATCCTGACGGTGAACCACGTCCTGACGACGTACCCGATGGTCCGCGAGATCGACATCAATCCGCTGGTCGCCTCCGCGAACGGCCTCTTCGCCATCGACGCCCGCGTTATCCTCGAATAGCGGGGCGTTCGAAGGGTTCGAGGCGCTTCTTCACCACGGAGACACTGAGGCACGGAGGACGCACGGAGGTGCTGTCGACCGTGCCGGCGTGCTCGTGCGACGCCGCGGCCGCCGAGTTGTACGAGGGCATCGGAGCCTGGACCACACCTCCGTGCGTCCTCCGTGCCTTCGCGCCTCCGTGGTGAAAGCAGCGTACGCGCGTCCGAGCCCCCTTCCGCACGCGCGGACTCGGGTTGCGCGTAGAGCGTGTGCATCTGTGTGCATCCGTGGATCGTTCCGGGTATAGTCTCCACGCCCAGTCGTCGCACGAGGTCGCGTCATGCCCCAAGGCTACTACCGTTCCCCTTCCATTCACGGCGAAACGATCGTCTTCGTCTCCGAGGACGACCTCTGGTCCGTCCCCGCCAGCGGAGGCCGCGCCACCCGCCTGACCGCCGGGCTCGGCGAGGTCTTCTCGCCCTCCATTTCGCCCGACGGCAAGTGGATCGCCTTCTCCGGCCTCGAGGAGGGCCCCAACGAGGTCTACGTGATCCCGGTCGCGGGCGGTCCCGCCAGGCGCCTGACCTATGGGAACGCATCGATGGGCCGCGTCGCGGGCTGGACCCCGGACTCGCGTCACGTCCTCCATGCCTCCAACGCCCAGCAGTCCATGGCGCGCATCTGGCGCATGTCCGAGGTCCCCCTCGAGGGCGGCCTCCCGCGCGAACTCCCCTACGGCCACGCCGTCTACCTCGCCCACGGCCCCCGCGGAGCCAGGGTCGTCGGCCGATACGGCACGAACCCCGCCTACTGGAAGCGCTACCGCGGCGGCACCGCGGGGACGCTCCTCATCGACCCGACCGGCCGCGGCGAGTTCCGCCGCCTCGTCGAGCTCGACGGAAACCTCTCCTGCCCGATGTGGATCGGCCCGCGCGTCTTCTTCCTCTCCGACCACGAGGGGCACGGCAACCTCTACTCCTGCCGCCCCGACGGCCACGACGTCCGCCGTCACACCGACCACGAGGCCTACTACGCCCGCAACGCCGCCGGCGACGGCCGCCGCATCGTCTACCACGCGGGAGGCGACCTCTTCCTCTGGAACGGCGAGAAGTCCCGCCGCGTCGACGTCGACCTCCCGAGCCCCCGCACCCAGACCAACCGAAAGTACGTCGACGCCGCCGCCTTCCTCGAGGACTACGCCCCGAGCGAGGCCCAGGTCGCCCTCACCGCCCGAGGCCGCCTCTTCGCGATGCCGCACTGGGAGGGTCCCGTCCGCGAGTACGGCCAGCCGCGCACGCGCCTCGCCCGCTGGCTCCACGACGGCAAGCGACTCGTGGCCGTCGAGGACGCCTCGGGAGAGGAGCAGATCGTCGTCCTCCCCGCCGGGAGGCGCGTCCGCGCCGACGTCGGACGGGCGATCGAGCTGATCGCCTCGCCCAAGGCCGATCAGGTCGCCGTCATCAACCACCGCTACGAGCTGGTCGTCGTCGACCTCAAGAGCGGCCGGGCGCGCATCCTCGACCGCAGCCGCCACGACCGCATCGCCGGCGCAGCGTGGTCGCCCGACGGGGCGTGGATCGCCTACTCCCTCGCGGAGAACTACCACGTCTCCGTCCTCAAGCTCGTCGAGGTCCGCACCGGCGAGACCCACGTCGTCGCGAGGCCCGTCCTCCGCGACGTGGCCCCCTCGTTCGACCCCGACGGGCGCTTCCTCTACTTCCTCGCGTTCCGCGAGTTCGACCCGGTCTACGACAAGATGAGCTTCGACCTCGGCTTCCCGCGCGGGATGCGGCCCTACCTCGTGACGCTGCGAAAGGACCTCCGCTCGCCGTTCGAGCAGCCCCCCAAGCCCGCCGACCCCAAGGCGAAGAAGGAGAAGTTCCGCATCGACCTGGAGGGGATCGAGCACCGCGTCGTCGCCTTCCCGGTCGAGGAGGGGATCTACGACGGCATCACGGGCATCGCGGGCGCCGTCCTCTGGACGACGTGGCCGGTCGAGGGGAGCCTGAACTTGCAGTGGCGCAGCCCCGAGCCGCCCACGAAGGGGACGCTCGAGAAGTTCGACCTCGCGAAGAAGA
>CAZYRM010000088.1:0-26316 GCA_964649705.1 uncultured Planctomycetia bacterium | reverse complement strand
TCTCGATCTCCTCAATATCCCTCTCCTCGTCCTTCGCGATGTGCTCCGCCGTCTCCCTCAGGACGAGGTGATCGAGCGGCACCTCCTTATAGAGCTTCAAGTACCTCTTGTGCGCCTCGTGCTCGAGCGACAGCATCTTCTCGAGGAACCGCTTCGGATCCTGGTCGACCGGCACGTCCGCGACCCTCGTCGTCGGCAGTCCGCCCAGCGCGACGATCCGCTCGCGCAACTGCCCCGCGTGATTGAGCTCGTCCGCGCTCATCGCCGTGAAGATCCCCTCCCAATACGGCGCGTGGTCGCCCACCAGCATCGCCGCCGTCGTCTGATACCCGATGTACGCCGCGTACTCGAGCGACAAAAGGTGGTTCAGGTCGGCGATGATCTTGGCCTTGTCCAAGTGTGCCCCCCAGATGGAATGAGGTCCGTGAGCGTTCGGCCCGGGCCCCGTCGCCCAGGCGAGCGGCGAATCATACAACCGGTGTCCGCTTCCCGCAAACTTCCGTTGCGGTACAAGTTGCCTCGCCCGTCCGGCCGATGTCACCGAGGAGCGGGGAGTGGGGAGCGAAGAGGGACTCTCCGGCCGAGGTCGCTCTTGGCTCTCCCTCCCCGCCCCTCGGAGGTCCCCATGCTTGCAAGGAGGCTCGCCGTCGCCCTCGCCGTGGCGATCGCAATCGCACGGGCGGAGGCGCCGGGCCCCGCGAGCCCCCTCTACCTCGAGGAGGACCCCGCCGCCGCGCGGCTCTTCGACGAGGCTCGCCGCACGGAGGGGGAGGGGAGGTGGCCCGAGGCGATCGAGGCCTGGGCCCGTCTCGCCTCCCTCCACCCCGAGGCCCTGTGCGAGGTCGAGCCCGGCCTCTGGCGTTGCGCGGAGACGGTCGCCCACGCGCGCCTCCACGACGTCCCAGCGGACCACGCCGAGCTCGCCCGCGCGGCCCTCGCGCGTGCCTGCGCGGACCCGCTCGACGTCGCCCGACGCGCCATGGCCCGCGAGAGGCCCGGCGAGGCCCTCCGCGCCCTCGCCCGGGACGCCCGAAGCGACCCCGAGGCGACCCTCCTCGCGGCGAGGGCCGCGCTCGCACTCGGAGACGACGTCCGAGCCGCGGCGATCGCCGAGCGCGCCGAGGGAGACATCTCGCCCGTCCTTCTCGGAGATCGCGAGATGCCCCTGAGCGAGGCGGTCCACGCCCTCCTCGCCCGCGTCGCGCCGCCGTCCGCCGCGGCGGGGTGGCCCGTCGCCCCGCCCCTCCGCGACGTCCCGTCGATCGAGGGCCCCCTCGTCTGCTGGAAGGAGATCGACCTCGCCCTTCCCCGCCGCGATCGCGAGGCGGACCTCCGCGACCGCGTCGTGGCCGCCCAACTGGCCGCGGGAGGCGCCCCGGCCTTCGCCCCCGCCGTTTCGGGCGGCGTCCTCGTCCTGAGAGACGCGGAGTCGCTCGTCGCCGTCGACCTCTCGGACGGGAAGACGAGGTGGACTCACCGCGACTCGCCCGTCCGCTGCCCCGTCCACCTCTCCGCGGGGAGGATCAGCGGACGGCCGGCGTGCTCGCTCTGGGGCCCCGTCCTCTGCGGCGATCGGGTCTTCTTCGCCACGGAGTCGGGGGATGGAAGGGTGGGGATGTGCTCGCTCTCCCTCTCCGACGGGACGACGGTCCTGCGCGCGGGCCCCCCCGACGGCGCCACGATGGCCGCCGCGCCGCTCCCGAGGGGAGGCGTCGTCTACCTCCTCCTGGCCACGCTCGGAGCCGAGGAGCAGTACCGCCTCGCCGCCGTGGACGCCTCGACCGGGCGGATCGTGTGGTCCAGCTTCCTCTATGCCCTGCTGGGCGGCCCCTCGCACCTCTTCGACTGGGCGCTCGGCGCCTCCTCGATCGGCGCGCTCGCGGAGGCGGGCGGGACCGTCTTCGTCTCCTCGAACGCCGGCGTCGTCGCGGCCGTCGACGGCACCGACGGGCGGGTCCTCTGGGCACGCCGCTACGAAACCGTCCCCCAGGCCGAGGCGCGCGTCGCCATCGACGACGGAAAGCTCGGGTGGGGAGCCAACCCCGTCGTCGTGGACGGGGAGCGGCTCTTCGTCGCGCCGATGGATGGAGAGGCCCTCCTTGTCCTGCGAAGGGCCGACGGGAAGCTCCTGGGCCAGGTCCCGCGCCGAGGGCGGCGGGCGCTCCTCGGCGTGACGGGCGATCTCGCCTACGTCGCCGGCAGCGAGGTCGCCTGCGTCGACCTGACGACGGGAGCGGACCGCTGGCGCCGCCCGCTCGACGGCCGCCCGTTCGGCAGGGGGTTCGTGACGCCGACGGGCGTCTACCACGCCACGGACCGCGCGCTGGTCTGCCTCCGCCCCGAGGACGGCGATCTGGTCTGGGGCCCGTGCACCTGGCCCGCGGCGGGAGCAGGCGACGGGACGCTCCTCCCCGCCGGAGACGGGATCCTCTGCGCGTCAGGGACACGCGTCACGCTCGGGGTCCCGCGCAGAGTCTACGACCGGGACTGGCAACGCCAGCTTGCTGGCATGGCCTCCCGCCTGGGCCGCGCGCCCGAGGACGGCGACCTGCTCCTCGCGCGCGGGGAGGCGTACGAGAAGGCCGGCTACGAGGAGGAGGCCCTCGCGGACTACCTCGCGGTGGCGGCGAAGGAGCCCTCCCACGAGCGCGCTCGTCGGGCGCGCGAGCGGTCGTACGGGCTCCTCTCGGGCCGCGCGGCGCGGCTGGAGGGGGAGGGGAGGCTCAAGGAGGCGCTCTCGGCGTGGAGGGAGGCCGAAGGGGTCGCGGGGACGTCGACGGTCGTCGCGCGGACGCGGATCGCGGGGCTGCTTGATCGCACGGGGGACCTCGCGGGGGCCCTCGCGGCGTGGCAAGAGGTCCTGGAGCGTCACGCGACCGAGGTGATCGAAGAGGAAGATGTCAGGCTGTCGGGCCGCGCCCTGGCGCGCGGGCGGATCGCCGACCTGCGGGTTCGCCTCGGCCTCCCGCCGGTCGTCTCCGCGCGGAGCCCCGCGCCGATCCGCGTGTCTGAGGGGGCATCGTGGGACCGACTGGCCGAGCGGGCGCCGATCCTCGCCGACGGGGGCTGGCCCTGGGCCGACGCGGCGGGGGAGCCCTCCGGCGAGGACGTGGAGGGCCTCTCCCTGCTCCCGGTCGAGGGCGAGGTCGTCGTGCGGCGCGGCAAGACGATCGCGTGCCTCGAGGTGGCGGGCCAGGGCGTCCGATGGATGAGCCGCCTGGCGTCGGACGGCGATCCGCTGGTCTCGCGGCTCGGCGACGTCCTGCTGCTGCAGGAAACGGCGCGCGTGGCCGCGATCGACCTGGCGACCGGGAAGCTCCGTTGGGAGGCCGAGCCGCCCACGGGAGACAGCCTTGGCGGCCCGTGGCCTCGCGGGGAGCGGGTCCTCGTCGCGGTGGCGACGCGCGGCGGGGCGGTGCTCCTGACGTGCCTCGGCGAGACGGACGGGCGGACGCTCTGGGAGACGGCGGTCCCCGGTTCGGCGAAGACGCGGATCGAGGTGACGGGCGAGGAGGCGGTCCTCGTCGATGTGGGCTCCTCGCGGCTGACGGTGATCGAGCTCTCGGACGGCACGGAGCGGCTGACGCGGTCCGGGAAGGCGTTCCTCCCGGCGGGCGGACCGCCCGACAAGCTGGCCCTGCCGGTGGACGCGTGGGGGCTGGCGGGCGGGTGCGCGGTGGTCCTCTCGGGGGGCGTGCGCCTGACGGCGTGGGACCTGGAGACGGGCGAGGCGCGCTGGGAGGCCCGGGCGCCGGCGAAGGTAAGGGCGTTCGCGGCCTCGGAGTCGGGCATCGCGCTGGCGCTCGCGGGTGGGCGGGTCGTCGTCCACGAGACGTCGCTCGGGCTGCGGGCCCTCGACCGCGCGCTGGGCGTAGAGCCGTCGCTCGCGGCGTGGTTCGGCGAGGTGCTGGCGATCGCGGGGGACTGCCAGGGCCAGCTTGCTGGCGGGGAAGGGCGAACGCGCATCGTGCGCCTGCGCCGCGAAGGAGACGGAAGCTTTGCGGAGGCCCCCGGCGTCGACCTGGGGGAGGCGCTTCCGATGGCCTCCTTCCTGCTCGCGGAGGGCTGCGCCGTGGTGGAGTCTCCCTGCGGCGGCGCGATCGACGGCGCGGCGACACTCACGGCGTGGCAGCTCGGAGACAGCGAAGTCCTCTGGCAGCAAACCTTCCCGCTGGCGGCGGGCGAGCGCCTCTCCTGGCGCCTGGTCCACGGCGCCCTCGTCGAGGAGTCCCACGGCGTCGTGCGCCTCTTCGCCCCCGCCGAGGAGCGGTGACCTTTCCTTGCCGGAGTCGCGAGGAGCGGATCGGCGGGGCATCGACTTTCGGTCGGGACCGCCAAGGTCGCCAAGAGGGTCCCGACTACGCGAAGAGCAGCCATCCGACGATCACGAATGGCAGCGCGACCACCTTGAACGGGAGCGACAGCGCGCCGCCCAGGCCGCAGCAGCCCGCGTCCCTCCGGTACCGCACGATCTCCGGCTCGGTCAGGCGCGAGGCGGCCTCCAGCGCTTCCAGGTCGCAGGCGAACTCGGGGTCCTGGAGCGTCGCCTGCGCCTCGCGGACGACCGATGCGATCCCCCGGACCTGGGCCATCACGTCCGAGAAGCTCTTCCTGCCGTAGACGCACCCGAAGTTGATCGCCTGGCGGAGCGCCTGGACCTCGCGCGCGATCGTGATCGCCTTCAATAGGGCGCGGCTGTCGGGGTCGGCCGCATTCGGCCCGAGGAAGCCGCCGTTCGCGGCCAGGTCGAACGCAAAGGGCCTCCCCGCCGCGTCGAGCCCCGTGACGCGCGCGCGGACGGCGGGCGTCGCTCCGTCCCGGAGGGGAACGCGCCAGAGCCTCACGCACGTCTCGCCAGGTCCCATGCGGGCGATGCGGAAGGGGTCCGGGTTGGAGGTCGGCTGCTTCCACTCGCGCCAGCCCGCAAGGACCTCCTCGCTGTCCTCAGCGGAGTCGAGCGTGGAGCCGTCGGCCGGAATCACGCGGACGGTGACGTCCCGCGCCGCGACGTCGAACAGGCTCCACAGCTTCGCGCCGAATTCGCGCTCGATCGTCCCCTCGTCCGAGAGGAACACGTAGCTCCCCGCCGCATCCCCGGCGCGCGCGAACTCGCGCAGGAGCGTCTCGTTCCCGCCCGGCAGCCCGATGACGTGGATGTCGGCACCCGCGCGTCGGACGACGTCGAGGCCCGTCGGAAGGTCCTCGGGCGCACCCTCCACCTCGCTGACGTAGAACCCGCTCGCCTGGCCGCCTTGACGGCGGACACTCCAGAGCGCCTCGTCGAGCGCGTCGAGGCCCGCGGCGTGTCCATTCCCGCCGAAGGAGGGGTTCGTCGCGAGGACGGCGATCGCGGTCTGTGCGTCGGAGGGCCTCCCCCAGTCGAGGAGCGTCTTCGCCCGGTCGGCAAATGTGATCAGCGTCACCCGGTCTTGCTCGCGCAGCCTCGCCACGAGGCGGGCCGCCGCCGAGGTCGCCAGCTTCCATCTGTTCCCGTCGCCCATCGAGTGGCTGGCGTCGATGGCGATGGCCCAGTGGCGGGGCGACGCGCTGGACTCGTTCGCCGCGGGCGTGGTGAGCGCGAGCATGAGGTACGCCTCCCCGGACTCCCGGTCGGTCCCCGTCCCCCCGAGCAGAAGGCGCCCGGTCAACGGGGCGCTCCCGGACAGGTCGAACTGGTACGCGGAGAGGAACTCGTCGAGGCGGACGGCGTCAGCGGCGACGCGCTGCTGGCGGCCCCTGCCGACCTTCTCTCCTCCCTGCTGCAGGGAATAGTACGCCTGCTCTCGGTAGCCGGGCGAGGAGGTGCAGGACCACGACACGAGCAGCAGCGCGGCGCAGATCCACGTCCGCGCCAGGCGACGGGTCATCACGACAGCCTCCTCCTCGCACTTCTACGACCTGGGCCCCCTTCCACCGAGGAGTGGAGTGCGCGGCGAAACTGATTCGTTCAGGAAGCCCGGTTTCGCCCCGTCTCACTTGCATTGGAAACGGAACGCAGCGGACGACGGGTAGACGCGGAGCCGCCCCCCGGCTTCCCGCAGATGGTGAACTTCCCCTCCTGCCAGCCTGGGTGTACAGTCCGCCCGCCGGGACACCCGTGACCGTAACACGTGACTGTTTCTCAGGCCCCACAACACCCAAGCCACAACTGCCTGCGGCTACTGTAGATCCACCGACATGTTTCCGGGCCCTCCCTGGCTCACGCGTTGCGTCTTCCCATCTCCGTCACCGCCATCTTCAGAATGGAGGACGCACATGGACACGAATCGACTCGACACGGCGATCGACATGGCAGGGCTGGAGGAGCTATCCGCGGCGGAGGAGCGGGAGATCGAGGGCGGATACATGATCATCATCATCCGGTACCTTATCTACTTCTAGCCGCGCGACGGTGCGCAGGGGTTGCCTCTTCGGTCCTACCATCGCCCTCGCCCGCGTCCGGGGATCCGATCCGCGCCCTCGGTGGAGGGCCTCGACGTGGGCGAGGGCAACCCGCGGATGCGATGGACGCGGACCGCATCCCGACGATCGTCGCCATCAAGACACACGCGACCGATGCGAACAGGACCCCGCGCCGCCAAGGTCGCCGAGTTCGCCAAGAGGGTCCCGTCTTGCGCGCGGGTGTGCAGTCGCCTACACTCCGGGAGCCGATGGGGGGCCAATGACGATGACACTTCCGCGCGACGATGCGATGGACATCGGCGCAAGGAATGCCGCTCCATGAAGGGCGTGGTCCTGACGGGGAAGCGGGTCCTCCTGAGGCTGGCGGTCGCGAGCGACGTGCCGTCGATCGTTGCGTTCTATCGCGGCAGCCGACGGCACCTCGCCCCGTGGGAGCCGACCCGGGCGCGGGAGTTCTTCACGCCGGCCCACTGGAAGCGCCAGGTCCGGAGGAACCGCGCAGAGTGGCGCGCGGGCCGGTCGATTCGGATGTTCCTCTTCGAGCGAGAGCGACCAGGGCGCGTGATCGGGACGGTCAACTTCTCCAACCTGGTCCGCGGGGTCTTTCACGCCTGCCACCTCGGATACGCCCTCGACGGGGCGTCGCAGGGCCGCGGACTGATGACCGAGGCGCTGGAGCTGGCAATCGCGCACGTCTTCGGCGAATTGAACTTCCACCGGATCATGGCGAACTACATCCCGCGGAACCGCCGCAGCGCCCGACTTCTGCGACGGCTCGGCTTCCGAGTGGAGGGCCGCGCGAAGGACTACCTGCTCATCGCGGGCCGGTGGGAGGACCACGTGCTGACGAGCCTCATCCACGGTTCCTGGAGGCTGACGGAGGGGGAAAAGTGAGGATCCACGTGTGGCGGGTTGTCTTTGTGCTGCTGCTTGTGGGGGGGCACTCCAACGGGAAGGACACGCCCGACCAGCGCCACGAGCGCGCGTTCTGGTCCTTCATAGACAAGCTCCGCGAGGCCTCGGGCGGAGACTCGGCCAATCGTGCTGCGATGGAGCCGGTGCTCAGCGAGGCTTCGGAGGCGGAACTCACCACGTTCTGGGTCGAGTTGCCCAAGCGTATCGAGCGGTCCTACTGCTGGGAAGTGTGGGCCGTGGGCGCGATCGTCGACGGACATGTGCACCACGACTTCCTCGACAGCTATCAGAGCTGGCTCATCTTCCAGGGCAAGGAGTTCTTCGAGGCAACAATCAAGAACCCAGCCCACGCTGTCGAACGATTGCCGGCAGACACGCCGTCAACCGACTTCCCTTTCGACGACTATGTCTCATTCGTGGCGGATGCCTGCAGGGAGCGCAGAGTCGGCGACATGGTTCCCTACGTGGAGTTCCTCAAGAGCCAACCCGAGGAGCCGGGGGGAGAGCGATGGCGTTGGCAGGAGCTCTCGCAAATGCACCCCGAGCTGTGGGAGCGCTACTTCGAGAAGCGATGCCGCATTCCGAAGAAACCTGACATGGAGACACTTGATGACTCGCAGGTCGTGAGCGCAGCAGAAGGTCCAGCCGGCGACTGGGTGGACATCTACAGCGGCCCTGAGTACTTCCTCGAGCAGTACAAGCGCCTCCCAGCCCCGGTTCGATGCCTCCACGCCGTCGTCTGGATGTCCAGCGAGGTGGCGAATGGGGGATACGACCAGTTCTTCCACAATTCGACGGGAGTGGTCGCCCCCGAGGCGCTCGACGGGCTAAGGCTCTTCGGCGCGCAGCAGGACTACGACGAGCTAGCCAAGGTGATGGCGGCGTTTCCCGGCGGCGGACCGTCCAGGGACCAGGAAATGCGATTGAAGCAGAAGGCGGAGCGCTGGGGCGCGAATCTCATTGAGAGCGAGTTCCCGTCGCCGAAGTGGCCTCGCAGCCGAGACCTGGAGGCCATCCTCGCCAGGTACATCCGCGCGCACCCCGAGGACTTCTTCCGATCCGAGTAGCGTCAGCGCCCGCCCGGTCGGCGGATCGGGCCTCGGTTGGGGCGCCGCGGGCGCAGGCGCTCGATCTCGGCGCGGAGGGCTGCGCGGTGGTGGAGTCTCCCTGCGGCGGCGCGATCGACGGCGCGGGGACGCTCACGGCGTGGCAGCTCGGCGACAGCGAGGTCCTCTGGCAGCAGACCTTCCCGCTGGCGGCAGGCGAGCGCCACTGCTGGCGCATGGTCCGTGAATCGCTCGTCGAGGAGGCCCCCGACGTCGTGCGCCTCTTCGCGCCGTCGGAGGAGAGGTGAATCGGTCGACCGGCTACGCCGTGTCGCCCTCGCGGCGGACCTGGTCGAACAGCTCAACCAGATCGGGACGGTGTGTCAGGAGGATCTGGCGCACGGCGTCCGCAGAGGCCCGATCCGCGAGGAGATCGAGGATGTCGTCGCGGTCACGCCTGCCCTTGCGAGTGCCCTTGCGGTCGGCATAGGCCTTGACCTTCATGGCCACGAGGTGATTCGGCTGGACCACGCGAAGCTGCCAGCGCTTGTAGCGGCCCGCGACGAAGTGCGCGAGGGCCTCGCGATCCAAGAGACTGCGAGCGAGGCGGACGTCGAGAAGCAGTTCCGTCCCAGGAATGTTGTAGCAGTAGGTGTTCTCGACGGTCGCGTTGGACTCGGCCCGCTCCTCGTGGAGGAATCGGCGGATGGCATCCCAATGGGCCTCGTCGATCATGACGTCGAGGTCCATCGTCGGGCGGTCACGGAGGTACGCACGGACGGCCACGCCCCCGATGAGCGCGAAACGCTTCCCCTGGAGGAAGGCCGCAAAGCGCTCCAGGAACGGTCCGGCGTCTCCCTCGCGAGAGGGACGCTCGGCTACGCGATCCGCCAGGTCGATGACGGCGTTCTGCGACATCTCGAGGAAGGTGATCTCGAGGTGGTCCGGCCGCGACGGGCGGGAGAGGTCCTGGCCCATGGGGGAATGGAACCACGCGACAGGGAGACCGTCAAGTCGCCTCCGCGCCGATCGCGTGAGTCAGCCTGCGGGAGATCCCCGCGAGTGGCGGGGTGCCCGCGGAGCGGGCCCGGGGACGCTGCGTCCCGACCACGCCCGAACGGGTTCCCGTGCCATCCGGGCCGCCCGACGCTTGCGATCGGCGCAGGCGGAAGGGTAGCATTGCCTGACGTTGCCGCGAGGGTTCACGATGCGCGCTTCCTTGCTGGCTCTCTCGTCCGTCGTCGTCCTCGCGCCCTCCATCGCCCTGGCCACGACGAAGGCGAGAATCACGGTCACCTGTCCGGTCTGCCAGGAGAAGGTCGAGGGGTGGACGATCATGTCCACGAACAACGCCGGCGGGCAGGACAGGGACTTCCTGGAGTGGGCGGGGGGCGACCAGCCGATCATCTACTACCCGATCACCTGCACAAGTTGCTGGTACTCCGGCTACCAGGACGACTTCGCCGCGGAGACGAAGGTCCCTGAGGACGTGGCGAAGCGGATTCGCGACGAGCAGGTCCTGAAGCCGATCGAGGAGCCCGTCTCGGGCCCTCCCGAAGCGTGGGTGAGGTACGACCTCGTCGCCCAGACATACACCCTCACGGGGAAAGGCCACGGGCTGCTCGCTTGGCAGTATCTCCGAGGGGCGTGGGCCGTGCGGATCGAGAAGGCGCGCCTCGCAGGCCCGACCGACCGAGATACACAGAAGGCGGTCATGGCCTGGATGGATCGCTGGGAACCGCCGGGGGGCGAGCGGAAGGGCCCCGCGCAGGTCGAGCTGCTCCTCGCGGCCGAGTGCGAGACCATGCTTGCCGAGGCGAAGGGGGAAGACGGACGGATCCCGGCCATGGTGGCCATCCTGCTCTACCGGACCCACGGCGAGAACACCGCCGCGCTCCGCGTGCTGGCCGCCGCGAAGGTCCAGCTCGGCGACGCGATGGCGGCGTCACTGCAGGAGGAGCTTCCGCTGCAGATCGAGCAGGAACGTGCGCTGCAGAGGAAGGCTCTCGCCGAGTTCGAGGCCGCGGTCCCCAAGGAGAAGGACCCCGGGGAGCAGGCCGGGATGACCTACCTCTGCGGCGAGCTCTGTCGCCGCCTCGAGGAGTGGGACCGCGCGCGGGCGTTTTACGACAGCGCTCAGGCTCTCCCTGGCGCCGCGGACTGGCTGAAGGAGTGGTGCCGCGAGCAAGCCGCACTCATCCCGGCGAAGTAGACTCACATCGCTCCCCAGCCGGTCCGCCCCTTCGGGGGGGCCCTCCGGTGGTCAGTTCTGGCGAACAGGCTGCCTCGAGGTCTGCAGAATCGCCCTGGCGCCGTCGAGCGACAGCCCGGGCCGAACCAAGGACTGCACCGTCCGTTCATACCCTCGTGATGCGAGCGAACCCAGGGCCCCGTCAAACGCCGACGCGCCCACGGCCGGCGACCCGCTACTCGCGCAAGCCCCCTCGCGGCGGGGCGCCCGTGGCCCGCAGGGACGTAAAGCTGATTCGGCTCGCGCTGGCCGGCCTCGTTCTCCTCGCGTTCGTCGGCTGGGGAGTCCGCCACTCGATCGCGTACCGGATCCAGGTCCAGCGAGGAAGGCTGGCGGTCTCCTCCATCCCGCGAGAGAAGCTCGTCCCCTGGCTCGTGGAGACGGTGGCGAACGACCCGGTGGCGGCGAGGAGGGCGAACGGGGCGCTGTTCCTGCAGCACTTCCGTGACGCCCCGACGGCGGTGGCGACGCTGCTCCGCGCGCTCGGAGACCCCAACGCCACCGTGCAGTCCTCGGCGTGGGACGCCCTCGACCGTCCGAGGTGCGCCTTCCACTATGGCTGCGTCTCGGATGCCACCCGTGCCATTCCGACGGAGGAGTTCCTCACGGCGCTGCGCGCGACCCGCCTCGAACCCGCGCGCAGCGAGCTGTTCGAGTACGTGGTCTATCGACGGATGGAGTGCGTCGACGATGCCCTGCGCATCGTGATCGCGAGCGGCCCGTTCAACGGCTCCGGGGGCGATGCCCTCTACGACCTTGGTTGGGCAGGCGGTTTCATGGGCCTCCTCCGTGACCCCGCCGAGTCACCCCTCCGAGCACGGTCGATCGCCCACGAAGGGCTCGCCAATCCCGACCCCGAGATGCAGAGAGAGTGCGTGATGTTCCTCGTGGCCCTTGGGGGAGTGGGGCTCGACAAGCAAGACCGCGGCTGGGTCATCGAGGCCGGCTCGGCCCCTGGACTCGTTCGCGACGCGCTCACGGTCCTGGCAACTCAAGGCGGGGTCCGGGGACGATTCGGTGAGCCGCCGCAGGTGGAGCCGTCAGGGGCACTCCGAGTGCGCACGCTGCTCGACGCGATCGAGGAGCTTTTCGGAGCGGATCACGCGGCCCCCTTCGCACGCGCGGGCGCGGGGAGCGACGTGCTCGACGTCGGCCTGACCTGTCATCGTTGGCTGCGAGACCGCGGCCTGGAGGAAAACGATGACCCCGAGGAGTGACGCGCTCGACCCTGCGCAGGTGTCCGTCGGAGACCGCACGCTGCCCGCCGCGAGGTGGGAAGGGGAGGCCCTCGTCCACGCGGCGGCGTGGGTCCTCCTCCTGCGGGGGCTGGGCCTCGGCGTGGCGGCGACGACGAGCGCGATCGCGTGCCTGCCACCGGGCATGCGCCAGCTCTACCGGGTCGCAGGGGGGTGGGGCTTGGCCCTCACGTGCACAGCGATCGGCGTGGGTCTCCTGCAGCGACGCGCGGCGTGTCGCCGGCACCTCGTCATGACGACGCTCCTCTGGGTCGTCCTGATCCTGATGGACCTGCCCAGGGCGCTCGGCGTCGGCGGGGCGTTCGCGCTCGGGAGCCTCCGCGCGGAGCCAATCGCGCTCATCGTGCTTCCATCCTTCGTCGCGCCCGAGCTGTTCGCGCTCTACGCCATATTCCGGCGCGACGGGCGTGCGGCGTTTCGCGAACGCTCCTGGCCGCTCGCATCGTCGTTCGCCTCGCCATGCGGCGTAGAGAGCGGCCGCGTCCTGGCCGCGAGGGGCATGATCGTCCTCGCCGTCCTGTCCGACACGCTGCTCGTCCTTTTCGGGCCGGCACTCCTCCTCACCATGGCATAGGGCGACCACACCCTACCGACTCGTCGCCGTGGACGCCTCGACCGGGCGGTTCGTGTGGTCCCGTTTTCTCTATGCTCTGGCGGCGACGCTCACGGCCTGGCGGCTCGGGGACAGCGAGGTCCTCTGGCAGCAGACCTTCCCGCTGGCCGCGGGCGAGCGCCTCTCCTGGCGCCTGGTCCACGGCGCCCTCGTCGAGGAGTCCCACGGCGTCGTGCGCCTCTTCGCCCCCGCCGAGGAGCGGTGAGCGCGATATGGGGCGATTTGTCCTGACGGGAGAACGGATCTTCCTGAGGCTGGCGGTCGCGGACGACGTGCCGTCGATCCTCGCGTTCTATCGCCGCAACCGTTGGCACCTCGCCCCGTGGGAGCCCGTGCGGCCGAGGGAGTTCTTCACGCCGGCCCACTGGAGGCGCCAGGTACGCACGAACCGCGCCGAGTGGCGCGCGGGCCGGTCCGTTCGGATGTTCCTCTTCGAGCGCGAACGACCGGGGCGCGTGATCGGCACGGTCAACTTCTCCAACCTGGTCCGCGGGGTCTTTCGCGCCTGCCACCTCGGATACGCCCTCGACGGGGCGTCCCAGGGCCGCGGACGGATGACCGAGGCGCTGGAGCTGGCAATAGCGCACGTCTTCGGCGAATTGAACTTCCACCGGATCATGGCGAACTACATCCCGCGGAACCGTCGCAGCGCCCGACTTCTGCGACGACTCGGATTCCGCGTTGAGGGCCGCGCGAAGGACTACCTGCTCATCGCGGGTCGGTGGGAGGATCACGTGTTGACGAGCAGGGTCAACCGGGCATGGCGACGGCCGTAAGCGAGGCATCGAGGCGCCCCGCTTGCACCAAGGTCCCCGACCGCTTACACTCGGAGCGGCGGATGAGGGACGATCGCGATGCCGCTCCCCCGCGACGATGAGCAGGACATCGACGCCTTGATCGCAGCTCTCGGGCATCCGGAAACCCACGTCCGAAGGCGCGCAGTTGCCGCGATCGAGGCCATGGGCAAGGAGGCGGCGCGGGCTGTTCCACACTTGCTTCGCTCGCTCCACGATACCGAGGAGGCTGTTCGGCACCAGGCGATTCTCGCGCTCGGGCGGATCGGCACTCCGGCGGTCGAGGGGCTCGTCGAGGCCCTTCACTCGCCGAGCGCCTCCCTTCGTGCAACAGCGGCACTGATCCTCGGCCGCATTGGCCCGGACGCGAGTCAGGCCATCGCCCCCCTGGTCGCTACGCTGGGCGACGAGGATGCTCATGTCTCGGACATGGCAGGGTCCGCTCTCGTTGAGATCGGCGACGCATCCGTGCCCCCCCTGATCGAGGGGCTCCAGCGCGGGTCCCCGCGCCTGCGATGTTCAGCAGCGGAGGTACTCGGCCTGATCGACACAACGCTCGCGAACTCCGCCTGGTCCCTCTTCGAGGCGCTCGGCGACGAGAGTCGGGAGGTTCGCCGGGCCGCGCTGGGGGCCCTCGAGAGAATGCCGCAGTGGAGACTGCAATCGAAGCACTTGGGCCCTGGGCGACACATCCTCCAGGCATGCGCGGAGGATCCGGACGAGGACGTTCGCTCGCGTGCCCTCCGGCTCCTCGCCCTGCTGTGAAACGACGCAATCCCACATCCGCGGTCTTAGCGACGGATCGAGGATGAGCATCGCCTCGGGCGCCTCAGGCGCATCCGCTCCAGCTCCGCGCGCAACGGGCGCCAGTAGGCGCGATCGCGCTCGCGCTCCGCGGACTCCTCGGACCGAAGCGCGGATTCGACGGCGCGTTCGTCACCGGACAGCGCGACGAGCAGAAGAGGTCTGTGCGCGGCCTCCCGACGGGCGAGCGCACGGTGCCCCTTCGCAAGCGTGCAGATCATCCGCGACGTGCGACATTCGCGGAGCCAGAAGCGCACCTTTCTCGGCGAGGGGCGGCGATACGCGTGGACGTCTGTTTCGACGAGCCGTCGCACCATCGGCCAATCCTTGTCGCGCTGCGTCTTCTTGACGCGGACCAGGTCCTCGACCGACATGAGGGAGACGCGAACGCCTCCGGGAAGGTCCAGAACGACGCGTCGCCGCCAGAGCGCCTCGAATGGCGCGCCGTTCCGCATGACCGCCATCACATCGAGACGAACGTTCTGCAGGCCCGCGGCGCGACACCGGAAGTGGCAGGCGTGTCCACGTCGAAGAGCAGCGGCGGACAGGCGCGGGAAGAAGACGGATTCGGCACGCAGTTCTGCCAGTGCCGCTCGCAGGCGGGCGAGATTTCGCGCGTCAACGGCGGCGGCGACGTCGATGTCCCGGCTGAACTCGGCGGCGCCGTAGAGGATGCAGGCCTGGCCGCCCATCAGGAGCGTGCGGACCCGATGTCGGGCCAAAGTAGAAAGGACTCTGGGTATCGGGCTCCGGGTCACAGGTGCCTCCGAGGAGGAGGAAGGTCTCCCAGAGGCGCATCGACTCCTCGAATCTCCGCGCCGGGGAGAGGCGACGCCATCGTCGGTACTCGCCATCGTCCATGAGGCCCATTCTCCCCGCGGCTTGCGCCTCGGTCAAGGGGAGCGGCGCATGCGGCGAGGCGTGGAGATGGGCGGAGCGTCTGCCGAGACGGGGGGGGCGTGGCCGCTATCGCGGTGGCGGGGAGAGCTTCGCCCTCACGTCCTCCAGGATCGCCTCGACCGCCGGATTCCCTGACGATGCCGCACGCGCCTTCTCGAGGGCCTGGACGGACTCCTCCAACCGGCCGAGCCGGTCCAGGACGACGCCGCGGTTCAGGTCGACCTGCCAGACCGAGGGATCCGCCCGCGACGCCGCGTCCAGGTCCTGGAGCGCCCGCTCCAGGTCCGGCCCCGTCTCCTCCCCGCGCCCCGCATGCCAGTCGAAGAGGATGAGCCGCGTGTTGGCGCGGTTGTTCAGCAGCGCGACCGTCGGGCCGAACGCCTCGATCCCGCGGCCGTACGCCGCCATCGCCGCCTCGCAGTCCCTGGCGGGGTCCTCGCCCCTCGAGAGCCGATACCGCGCCAGCGCCTGCAGCGCCTCGCCCTGACCAAGGAAGTCCTCGATCGAGGCCGGCCCCGCGGAGAGGGCGCCCTTGTGCGCGCGACCGGCGAGCTCATAGTCCTTCGACGGATCGCCAAGGCGGCTCCACAGGCAGTCGCCACGGGCCTTCCGCGCCTTCCCGAGCTGACGCCAGGCGACGGCCATCGTCGGGTCCGCGGCCACGACGCGGGCGAGCGCCTCCTCGGCCTTGTCGTACCACGGGAGGGGGTCCTCGCCGCGGTCCCCCCGCAGCTCCGCCAGCGCCAGGGCCGTCAACCCGACGTTGCACCAGGCCTCCAGCATCCCTGGGGCCAGGCCGCAGGCCTTCGAGAACGCCGCCAGGGCCGCCTCGTGCTCGGCCGAAGCGTCCTTCCCCGACTCCTCGGCCAGCATCGCCAGGCTCTGGTGCAGCAAGCCCTGGTTGTTGAGCAGCACCGCGTCCGTCGGCATCAGGGCGACCGCCTGATCGAACGCCTCGGCGGCCAGGCGATAGTGCTCGCTCGGGTCCTCCCTCCTTCTCCGGATCCAGTCCCCCCAGGTCCGGTGCGACATCGCCTCGATCATCGGGATGTGGTGGTTCGACGGATCGCCCGCCCTCGCCAGCCGAGCCTGATCGAGCGCCGCCGCGAGCGCCGCCGTGGGGTCGGCCTTCCGCGCGAGTTGAGCCTCCGCCCTCTGGATCAGGGTCATCGAAAGCTCGACACGCGGCCCCGCCTGCGAGGGGCAGCCGGCGATCGCCGCCTCGATCGCCTTCGCCGCGCGCTCGTACCACCCGAGGGGGTCCTGCCCACGCTGTGACGTCCAGTTCCCGATCGCGCGGCAGAGCACGCCCTCGTGCAGCGCCGCGGCCGAGAGCCGCGGGTTGAGCGCGCGCGCCCGCGCCTCGTCCTCGATCCCCTTCTTGTACTCCTCGCAGGGGTCCTGCCCTCGCAGCTCCAGCTCCCGTCCCAGGGCCAGGTGGGCCAGCCCGCGGTTGAGCGGACCCTGCGCCAGCTTCGGGTTGACCTCGATGGCGCGGCTGCAAGCCGTCATCGCCTCGCGGAGCGCATCGCCTGGGTCCTCCCCCCGATCCCTCCGCCAGGTCCCCAGCGACAGCCAGAGCGCCCCCAGGTTCGCGTGCAACTCCGGGATCCCGCTCCCCGCCTCGGCGGCGGGGCCCAGGAGGTCGATCCCGGCCTGGAACGCCTCCGTCGGGTCCCCGCCGTGCGCGCGCAGCCACTCCCCGACGTACAAGTGGGAGGCCGCCTCGTTCAGCTCGACATGTCCGTTCAGCGGGCACAGAGGGGCCGCGCGACGGAACGCCTTGATCGCCTCCTGCTGGAGGGCCAGCGGGTCCTCGCCGCGAGCGGCGCGCCATGCGCCGAATTCCTGGAGCGCGTTCGCCCGGTTGTTGAGCGCGTACGGGCTGTCGGGTTCGAGAGCGACGACCCGATCGAACGCGGTGATTGCCTCCTGGAACGCAGCCGTCGCGTCCCGGCCCGTGCTCGATTCCCAGGCCCCGACGTCCGTCCAAGCGCTCGCGAGCTCCTGCGTCGCCGCGGCGTCCGCGGGAGAGAGGGCCAGGGCGCCTCGTGCCGCATCGACGGCTCGACGGAGCAGATCCATGGGGTCCTCGCCTCGCTGCGAGGACGCCTCACCCATCGAGCGCAGGACCATTGCCCGGTGGGCGAGCAGGGGGGACCTCTCGCCGGCGACCGCGGCGGCCTCGTCGAGGGCGGCCAGCGCGCGCTGCAGGAGCGATGCCGCGTCCTCGCCGCGTCGCGCGCAGGCCCACGCCGCCAGCACGAGGCACCGCGCCTCGCCCAGCGCGTACGCCAGAAGGCCCCTGTCCGCCAGGCGCCCGCGAGCGTACCGATCGGCCGCCTCGACCCACAGCCCGTCCGACTCCGCGAGGCTCGCGAGCCCCGTCAGCGCCTCTTCCAGGCGAGGGTCGCGCGTGAGCGCCCTCTCCAGGGCCTCCCTGGCGCCTTCCTTGGACTCCGACAGAAGGAGGAGCCCCTCGGCCGCCTCCGCCAGGGCCGAGCCGTTCGCAACCGACGAGGCCGCGCCGCGAAGGTCCTCCTCGAGGCCCACTTTGAGCGCGCGGAGCTCGGGGAGGGCGGCCTCGATGTCGGCATCGAGGAGCGGGCCCGAGGCGCCCGCGTCCCCCTGCATCATCAGGAGAGCCTGTCGACGCGCCTCCCGGAGCCGCACGTAGCGCGCCCTGCGAAGGACGCCGCGCTCGTAGAGGGCCGGGCCGAGGACGTCGCGGCTTCCGTCAGTCGCGTCCGCCCCCCGGGCGCGATCGATCGCCCAGGTCTGCGACCTCTCTGCCGCCTCGACCTCGCCCAGGGCGCGCTGCATCCGACCACGGTAGTACCAGGGCTGCGCCAGGTCGGGTGCCCTCCCGATGAGCTCGTCCACGGGCCCGTCGAGGTCCCGCGCGTGCGCCGCCATCCCCGCGAGGTCGCCCAGCGCGCGGCGGGCGAGCGCGGCGTCGACGAGCGCGCGGCCGCTCCGCGCGAGCTCCCGCAGGTACTGCTCGACCATCGCGGCGCGGGCGCGCTCGGCCTCGCGCGCGCGAAGGGACGCGCGCCACTCGACGCCTCCGAACACGCCGCCCACGATCAGGAGCGCGGCCAGGAGCGCGCTCGGGAGGGGATTGCGCCGAGCCCATCGCCCCGCGCGCTGGAGGCGCGTGATCGGGCGCGCCTCGATCGGCAGGCCGTCCAGGTACCGCTCGATGTCGTCGGCGAAGGCCCGGGCGGTCGGGTAGCGCCGCGCGGGCTCCTTCTGCATCGCCTTGAGGCAGATCGTCTCGATGTCGCGGTGGATCGAGGGATTCAGCGACCTCGGCGGGGGAGGTTCCTTCGACAGGACGTCCACGACGATCGCGAAGACCGACGAGCCCGTGAACGGGGCCGCGCCCGTGAGCGCCTCGTAGAGCGTCGCGCCGAGGGAATAGACGTCACTCGCGGGCCCCACGAGCCGGGTCTCTCCGGCGAGCTGCTCGGGGGCCGCGTAGTTCGGCGTCCCGAGGGAGACGCCGGTCAGCGTGGTCCCCGGCCCGGCGTCGAGGTCCTTGGCCAGCCCGAAGTCGGTGATGCGCGGCTCGCCGTCCTCGCCGATCAGGATGTTCGAGGGCTTGACGTCACGATGGAGGATCCCGTTCCGGTGGGCGAGGTCGAGGGCGAGCGCGATCTTCCGCGTGACATCGAGCGCCCGACGCGGAGTCAGCGCCCGCTTCCGCGCGAGCTCCGAGAGCGTCGCTCCCTCCACGTACTGCATCGTGAAGAAACGCCGCTTCCCGTCCTGTCCGACCTCGTACACGGGCACGATGTTGGGGTGCTGCAGCCGCGCGGCCGATCGAGCCTCCCGCTGGAACCGTTCCAGCATCTCCTCCGAGGCCCCCTCGCCGGCGATCAGGACCTTGAGGGCGACGAGGCGGCCGAGGCCCAGGTGACGGGCCTTGTAGACGACGCCCATCCCGCCGTGGCCGAGCTCCGAGAGGATCTCGTGGCCGGCGATCTTCCAGTCGATGAACGTGGCGTCGGACGGCGCGACCGGCGGCGCCTCGCCACCTGTCGTCAAGGTCGGGGCCTCTCCAGGCGTGGGGGCGGGCGTCCGAGGGAGGTGCCGGACCATCCGCAAGAGCCCGTCGACGACATCGAGCGGGAGCGCGAGCCCCGCGGCAAGGCGCTCGGGAGAGGGTGCCCCTTCCGAGGCGATCAGGGCCCTTCCAGCGGCCTGGGAGGCCAGCCCGAGCCGCACGGCGGCGTCGATGGCGAGGGTCCATTCCTGGTCCGAGCAGGCTCCGGTCATTCCCCCCCCCGCGTCAGCGGAGCTGCCCCGCGGCGGGCCAGATCTCCCCGTTCGCCGCGTTGTAGGCGCCGTTCACGTACCGGACCCAGCGGCCCCTGGGAGATCCTGTCGTGACGTCGTCGAAGACGTAGAGCCACCCTCCGTTCGTGGGGTACCTCCCCAGCCCGACGACGACCTCGCCGAAGGCGTCCGCGTCGAGGTTCGCGGCGGCCGGCCTCGTCTCCCCGACGGTCGCGGCGTAGGTGGACCACGGGACGGTGAGCGACCCGAGGCGCGAGAATCCGCCGGACCGATCGGCGAAGATCGTCACGGTCGCCCATCCGCCTCGCCCCGTCCCCGCGAGGATCTCCTCGCCCGGCCCGCCGAACAACCGGGCCGTCGCGGGCCAGAGCGCGCCGTTCGCGGAGCTGTACGCGCCGCTCGGGTGATCGAGCACCGCCATCGTGGCGAGGTTCCCGCCCAGGTCGTCGTGGACCGTCAGCCTCCCCGCGCCGCCCGCCCCGTAGCCGACGACCACCTCATCCCGCCCGTCGCCGTCGACGTCCCCGCACGCGGGGTGCATCTCCCCGTTCGAGGAGAAGTACGACGGCACGCCTGAGCGGAACCAGCGCAGGAACGCCACGTCCCGGTCCAGGTCGTCGAAGATGGCGCCGTACCCGCCGTTGGGCGTGTACGCCCCTGTCCCCACCACGATCTCGTCCCGCCCGTCTCCGTCCAGGTCTCCGCAGGCCGGGAAGAGGGCCCCGTTCGCGAGGTCGTACGCCGGCCACGGGAGCCGCCTCCACCTCAGGACGTCGAAACGCCCCGAGTGGTCCCTGAGGACGACGAACCAGCCGCCGTTCGTGGGATAGCTCCCCAGGCCGAGGACCACCTCGTCGAGCGCGTCCCCGTCGACGTCGCCCAGGGCAGGGTGCAGCGCCCCGTTGGCGGCGTTGTAGACCGCCCAAGGGAGGGTGCGGAACTCGAGCGGGGCGTAGCCCGAAGTCCCGTTGTCGTACACGCGGTACAGCCCTCCGCCCCCCTCGCCCGGCGCCGCGAGGAACTCGGCCGGCCCGTCGGCCGGGGACGCCAGCAGGAGGCGACGGACGTACACCTCCCAGTTGCCCGACGTGAGGTCCTGCCAGCAGAGGTACAGGTACCCGCCACCGATCCCGCCGCACGGATGCGTCGAGCTCCCCGCGTTGTTCGAGATCCCGCCGTTGCGGGCCGACCGCGCCCCGATCTCGCGCCAGGCGCCGCTCTCGTAGTAGCGCCCGTACACCTCCGCGTCCCCCTGCGGGTCGCTCGCGTCGCCCCAGGACGCGAAGAACCTCCCTCCCGACCCCGCGAGGCTCGGGCCCCAGGAGCCGAGCGCGGTGTCCGAGACCCCCGGGCCGGTCGCGGCGCCGGCGCCGAACTCCACCCATCGAGCCCCGTCGAAGGCCCTCACGTGGACCTCGGTGTTCGACTCCGAGACCTGCTCCTCCCAGGCGACGACCGGCTGACCCTCGGAGTTGATCGCCATCGACGGCGTGCGGCTCGGCGTGGGGGTGGCGGAGATGCCTCCGCCGGCGGACGATCCGCCCAGCCCGACCCACGCGCCGGCCTCCAGCCGCTTCACGTGGATCTCCTCGTTCCCGTTCGTGTTGTCCGACCAGGCAATCACGGGCCGGCCGAGCGGATCGTAGGCCAGCGAAGGCGCCAGGCTCGCGCCCGACGTCACGGAAAGCCCGCGGCCCGAGCCCGACCCGGCGCGCTCCACCCACGCGACCCCGTCGAACTCGCGGAACTGGATCTCCCCGACCCCGTTGAAGGCGTCCGTCCAGGCGACCCCCGGCCGGCCCCCGAGCGGGTTGATCGCGAGGCTCGGCGCCAGGGACTGCGTCCTGTTGTCGCTCACCCCTCCGCCCGTCGCCGACCCCGCGAGCCCAGCCCACGTCGCGCCGTCGAAGCGGCGGACGTAGACCTCCGTGTCGCCGTCGGCCGCGTCCTGCCACGCGACCACGGGGCGGCCCGCGGCGTCGTACGCGACGCTCGGAGACTGGCTCATCCCCGCGTTCGCGGAGAGGCCCCCTGCGCTCCCGCTCGACGCCCGCTCGACGAACGCGCCTCCCTGGCGCTCGCGGAAGTAGATCTCCCGGTCCCCCGCGACCGGGTCGGAGTCCGTCCATGCGACCCCCGGAGCGCCCGTCACCGGGTTCATCGCGAGGCACGGCTCGGAGGAGGAGGCCGACGTCCCGGAGATCCCGCCGCCGACGTCCGACCCGGGCAGGACGGCCTGCCACCGTGACGGGTTGGACCCCAGGGAGAACGTCCGCGCGGCGCTGAAGGCGCTCACGTTCCCGGCCCGGTCGCGCGCGCGGACCCTCCAGAAGTAGACCGCGTCGATGAGCGCCGAGGTCGTGGCGTTCGACGGGACCACCGTGGCGCTCCAGTCGATCGGCGGCGCGAACAGCGGGTCGCTGTCGACCTGCGCGTCGTAGTCCTGCACGCCGCTCGTGGCGTCGACGGAGTCGGTCCAATCCAGCGGGACGGCGGGCAGGGTCTGCAAGGCACCGTTCGCGGGGCTGAGGAGGACAGGAACGCTCGGGGGCGTCGTGTCGATCGTGAAGCTCCGCACGACGCTGAACGGCGAGAACCCCGAGGCGTTCCGCCAGCGGACTCGCCAGAAGTACGTCCCATCGGGGAGGGCCGCGGTCGTCGCCTCGGTCGGGACCACGGTCGCCGACCAGATGAGCGGGAGGGCGAAGAGCGCGGAGTCGTCCACCTGGACCTCGTAGTCGATTGCGGAAAAGGACGGGTCCGCGGCATTCCAGTCGAGGAGAACGGTCGACATGGCGAGAAGGGCTCCATCCGGCGGCGCGAAGAGGGTGGGCGCGCTCCCCGATCCCCACCGCACGAGGTCGTTCGGATCGCCCGTCTCGAAGGCGGGCCCCCCGAGGTCGCCTCCCCAGGGATCGAACGTGATGACGCCGTGGAAGGTCGCGGCGGAGTCCCCGGTGACGCTCGTCGCCGGGCCCGGGTGGAACTCGCAGAACGCCGCCGTGGCCGGCAGGGCGGTCGTCGCGTCGGCGGAGGAGAGGTCGAGGTACGTCCCGCCGGGGAATCCGTCGACGAAGCGGAGACCGTCGAGGCGGGGGACCGTCGCGCCGGCACGGATCCTGAGCCCGAGCGCGCCGAGGTCCTCGAGGGTCAGGAAGGCGACGTCGAGGCGGCCGTCGACGAGGAACCCGTAACTGCCGGCGGCGGAGGCGGCCACCCGAGCGCGGTTGGCCGCGGAGGTCGTTCCCGTGCGTGCCTCGCCTCCCGCGAAGACCCTGAGGGTCCCCCCCGGCGCGAGCGACAGGAGGCTCCCTCCCTCGAACTGGAGGCGCCCGTTCGCGAGGACGTTGACGTTCGCGGCGTCTCCGACGAGCGTGAGTCGCGCCGCCGCGCGGGCGTTGGGGAGGAGCGCGTTCGCGGCCGCCGTCGGGGTGCCGTACCCCCAGTTGAAGGCGTTCGTCCAGAGGTCGGTGGTCTCGGCGCCGGGGTCCGTGGTCCCCATCCACTCGTCGTTGGCGGTCCCGAGTCCCCAGACCGTCGCGAGGAAGCCGTGCGTCGCCTGGAATCCGGCGGAGACCATCGCGCGATCGTCGCTCGCGGCCGGGCCGAGCGCCTGGAGGATGCGGAAGTTGGCCGATTCCTGCGTCGGGTTGACCGGGTCGACCGGGGACCCGCCCGCGTCGAGCGTGTGCGAGGTCATCCGGAAGTTCGGGCTGGACTGCTCCTGCGCCCCCGACACGGCGGCGAGGAGAAGGAGAAGTCCAAGCGTGCGCGCCGTGCCGTTCATCGGCGCTCGGCGCCGGCGGACGCCGGCTCCGCCTCCGTCTGGCCCGCCGCGAGGCGCTCCACGAGGCCCTCGAGCCTCTCGAGGCGCCCCAGCAGGTCGGAGTTCTCGCGCTCAACCTCGGCGAGCCTCGACTCCAGCTCGGCCGTCCGCCCGCCGTCCCACCAGCCTGGCCCGATGTAGACGACGACCTTCCCCTCGCCCTCGCCGTCGAACTCGCCGAGCGCGACGCCGACCACCCGCCCAGGGCCGGCGGCCTTCATGGCATACCCGGGGCGCGAGGAGGAGGTCAGGTGATCGCCACGACGAACCGGGCCGTTCTCTCCGGTGACCTTCACGGCCACGCGCCCCGCGAGGGCGATGTGGCGGTTGCCGTCCGTGGATCCGATCGCGATCGCGGGCTTGGAGGTGATGACGCCGAGGATCGCCGGGTCGTACGGCGTGCGTGACTTCACGACGCTCTGGCTCGTGGAGGGGTCCGCGCTGACGAGGTCCCCGGCCTCCACGTCGTCGGCGCTCGAGATCGCCTCGGAGATGTCGAACCCGTCCGATGCGCCGTTGGCGCCGAGCGTGTCGGTCGTCGGCCCCGAGACTACCTCGAGCCGCGCGCCCGGCGTGATGGTCCCGATGCCGACGTTGCCGCCGGGGAGGATGACGAAGCGGTTTCCGGCCGGTTCGGGGACGGCGAGCTCGCGGATCTCGAAGCGCCCTCCGGCGTCCGGACGCGTGATGACGCCCCAGTTGTAGGGTCCGCCCGTATCGGCATTCGCATCGGAGCGGAACAGGAGCTGCGAGAAGCCGTCGCTCTCGAACCGGACGTCGAGGTTGTCGTTCGCGGGACCCCGGACATGGAGGCGCGCGGTGGGCGACGGCGCCCCGATCGCGACATCGCCTGTCGTCGAGAAGTTCATGCGCACGGTGCTGGCCGTGTTGTCGACGATGGAGAGGCTCCCCGCCGGCGTGCCTCCCTCGCTTTCCTGCATGATCCAGTCCCGGTCGGGCGAGATGAGGCGGAAGCCGAACGGAACGGCCGCGGTCGTGTTGCGGAACATCACGTATCGGCCCCCCGTCGAGGTCGCCACCTCGAGCGGCTCGTTCGGCGCGGGTGTGCCGATGCCGACGAATCCCGCCCCATCGAAGCGCATCCGCTCGGCGCCACCCGTCGTGAACGCGAGCGTATTCGCGCCCGGACGGAACATCCCGACGTCGGCGTCGCTCTCGAAGCGGTACGCGGGAGTGCCCTGCGTCCCGTCCGCGGAGCTGAACGACGAGGACCTCGTCTGGCCGACGACCTGGAGCTTCACGCTCGGGCCCGTCGTGCCGATCCCGACGTTTCCGGCGCCGTCGATGAAGAGGCTGTCGGCGCCCCCGGTCTGCATCCGGATCGAGCCCGTCGCTCCCCCTGCCAGGAAGAGGGTCCCCGCACCGGCCGAGGTGACCGTCATGGCGGCGTTGGCCAGCGTGGTGACGGTGCCGGAGCCGAACGGGTTGGCGAACGTCAACGTGTTCCCCTGCAGCGACACCGCGCCGGCCGCGTCGACGCGCGCGCGCTCGGTCCCGCCGGTCTCGAGCACGAGGTCGAAGGCGTCGTTCGTCCCGAGGGCCGCAGGCGCGCCGAACGAGTTTCCCCCCTGGACAAACGTCCCGGCGACGGGCGCGAAGGAGGCGGAGTCGAGGCCGTCCAGCGTATCGGCGTTCAGCGAGTAAGCCGCGGCGAGGACCCTGATGCGAGGGGAGAGGACCTCGAACGCGCCGTCCGCGCCTGCCGCGCCGTCGCCGACCGAGGTCTCCATGAAGACGGTCGCGTTGTTCGCGAAGACCCCCGCCGGCACGGACAGGGCGACCGCGTAGATCCCGTTCGTGATCGCGGGGTCGACGACGTTTGATGCGCCGAGCGACGTCCCGCCGAGCGCGGCGTCCCAGAACTCCACGCGCAGGTCGCGCGTCGTGGACGTGATCGGCTGACCCGCGTTGTCGGTCAGCCGTCCCTGGAGCTGGAGCAGCGGGGGCGGCGCCGCCTGGGCCCAGGCGAGGACGGGGAGGAGGAGAAGGGAAAGAGACAGGGCGAGCCGTCCCATGGGGCCTCCCGAGCGTAAGACCGGCGGAAGAGCCCCCTCCGTGTCCGCGCATCCGGTCCGCCCCATCCGGATGGCCAACGGGCGGGATGCTAACGCTCTCGCTCGTGAGTTGTCAACGGCGGCGGCCCGCGGAGTCGAGATCATTGACCCGGAGGGGCCCGCCCGTAGAATGCGTCGCTTATACAATGTAAACGACGGAAGGGGGGAGGCGTGGCGGACACCACCACGGGCGCACGTCGGCCGAGGGCCGCGGCACGGATCGTCATCCTCGTCCTCCTGCTCGGCGGCGTCGGGACCCTCGTCTGGTGGAGCCGGTCCGAGACCATTGCCGACCCGCGCATCGGCTCCAAGGACCCCGCCGAGCGCGCCGCCGCGATGCGCGACCTCGCGGGCCGCTCCGACGACGAGGCCCTCGGGACCCTCCTCGGCGCCCTCGCCGACCCTCACCCCGACGTCCGCGAGGCGGCCCGCGCCTCCCTCCGCGCGGCGGGCGACCACGGCACCCGCACCCTGGCCGCGAGCCTCGCCACCGAGCGCCGCCAGGGAGTCCGCTTCCAGACGCTCCTCGCCATCGAGGAGGGGAGAGGGGCCCTGCCTGCGGTCGAGCCCGACGAGCTTGCGCGCTACTACCTCTTCCGCGCCGCCTCGGGGCGCCTCGAGTCGTTCGACCGCCTCGACGAGGCCGCGCGACGCGCGCCCGCGGCGATCCACGCCGCCGCGGCGGACCCGATGCCCCAGGTCCGCCAGGCCGCCCTCGGCGCCCTCGGCCGCGTCGGCGGGCCGAAGGCCCTCGACCTCCTCCTCGCGGCCCTGCAGGACCGCGACCTCCAGGTCCGTGCGCAAGCCTACCTCTCGCTCAAGCTCCTCAAGGACGCGTCGTGCGTGCCCAGGCTCCTCGTGATGCTCTCCGACGCCGACCCCGTCGCCAAGCGGTACGCCCTCGACCTGATCGGCTCCTTCCCCGACGCCCCCATCCCCCAGGGCCTTCTCGAGGTGATGTCCGACCCCTCTCCCGAGGTCCGGGCCGCCGCCGCGAGGCTCGCCGGATCGCGCGGGCTCGCCATCGCCGCCGCGTCGCTGCGCAAGCTCCTCTCCGACGACGCCGACGACGTGCGGGCCGCCGCCGTGGAGGCCCTCGCGCGGATCGGCGACCGCGACGCCTTCCGCGACG
>CAZYRM010000087.1:0-26441 GCA_964649705.1 uncultured Planctomycetia bacterium | reverse complement strand
TCGTCTTCGTCTTCGAGCCGACGGCGCAGATCCTGGCGATCGCGATGGTCTCGGCCGTCGGCATGGGCGTGATCGGCGGGTTCCTGCCCGCGATCCGCGCCGCCCGCCTGCGCCCGGTCGACGCGATGCGCGGGGAGTAGCCTCGGCGCCGACGGAGACGACCGCGCCCCGCGCCGGGAACCGGCGCGGGGCGGTCGTGCAGGCCTAGCGCGACCAGGTCGAGGCCGCGTGAACGACGCGGTACCCGTCGTAGTCGCCCTTCACGTTGTCGAAGATGATCCACGGGCGCCGCATCAGGAGAGTCCCGAGGAGGCTCATCACCTGGTTGTGCGTGAGCGGCTGGTACGTCGCTCCGTCGATCACCTTCGCCGTCCGCAGGAACCTGAGGTAGGCGACCTCGTGGTACAGGACGCCGTTCCGGGACTTGGCTCGCATGATCTCCAGCTCGCCGTAGTCCCCCCCGCTGCCGCGCACCCGGACGTTGTTCATTCCCCCCTGGAACGCGTAGGTCGCCGTCAGGTACACCGGCTCGTACACCTCGAGGTACGTCTCCGAGTCGTAGATCATGTCGTAGAAGTTGCCGGCCCAGCTCCAGTGCCAGAGCTTCCGGAACTGAAGGGTCCAGTACAGGTCGCGATCCGCGCGGAAGCTCCGCACGAGCATCAGCATCTCCTGCGCCGACGCCGCGCTCATCCGACCCGGGAGGTAGAGCCAACCCGTCTGCGGCGCGGGCGTCCAGAAGTCGACGATGAACGTCGCCCCGTTCGTCGCTCGGACCGTCACGCGCGTGTCGTCCGCTGAGAGGACGTCGATGCTGATGACGTCCTGCACCCAGATGTCGGCGGTGTCGGCCAGCGTGAAGCCCAGGGTCAACTGGGCGATGGCCTCCCGCCCGCTGGCGAGCCACACCCCCAGCACCAGCAACAGTCCGCTCATGAGTCTGCGCATGTGGGATCTCCTTACTCGAAAGCTGCCAGGATGAGACCGGTTCGCTACCCGTTCTTTCGCACGGCCAGGACGCGCTGGTTGAGGCGCGTCAGGAAGGCGTCGAGCTCCAAAACGGACGCTCGGTCGTTGCGGTCGGCCGCCGAGAGGCCCCGGACGACGCGGGCCACGAGGTCGTTGAAGGCCCCCGTCCGCTCGAAGGCAACGAGCTCCTCGTCGCTACGGTCCAGGATCCAGGCCGCCAGGCGGCGGGGATCGTCCTGGACTTCGGGGGGGGCCGCGGGGACCTTGGGCGCGATGGGGACGTACGCCCGGACGATGGCCGCCGCGCTCCCGGACCCCTGCGCGACGTGCGAAGACGATGCGGGGACGTGGGTTACGGTTGCGGGGGTGCTGACGGCGCAGGGGCGGGCCTTGGACCGGGGCCGCAGGGCCTCGGTTCCCCGAGACGTCTCCACGGCGGCGATCACGGCGACCAGGGCCAGCGCGGCGGTCCAGACGAGCTTTCGCATGGCGGCCTCCTTTGCCTGCACTGGCCTAAGGAGACCGGCTGAGCACTCGTTCCTTTCGACCTACTCCCCGCGGCCGATCGGACCCGCGTCCAGGGAGGCGTCCCACTGGTAGAGCGCCTCGGGGTTCACGACGTCGTCCCCGATGTACAGCATCAAGAACGTCACCGCGCCGGGCTGCGCGTGGTTCGGCTCCCCGGATCCGCGGATCTGGCGATCCGACGTGTACTTGAAGAAGCGGTCGGTCACCTCGTCCACCCCGTCGCCGCCCAGCACGGTGTTGTTGAACAGCTCGAGGCCGGGGGCGGTCACCGTCGAGAAGAACCGCCCGTCGGGCTCGATGTCGCCGTTGATGTTCACGCTCACGCGGTCGCTCGACGCGCCCGCGTTCGCGATGAGCTGCCCGTTCTGGACCTCCACCTCGATGGCGTCGGTGTCGAGGCCGATCACGCCGCGCACCGCCGTGAAGGTCGACAGCCCGTTCGCCTGGACGTTCAAGGCGTCCCCATTCCCGTCCAGGATGTTCCCGAACTCCGTGAAGAGCGTCAGGCCATCCGCCGCCACGAACAGGCCCAGGATGATGTCTCCGAGCGACGTCACCGTCGTGGCGCCGGCACCTGACGTGTGCGTCCCGAGAAGCGTCGCGGAGCCGCCTCCGTCGAGGTCGCCCTCTGTGGCGTCGAAACCGGCGCGGATGGTCAGGGTCGTGAACGCGGTCACGAACGAGCCCGCCGCGGTCAGGATATCGTCGCCCGCCTGGAGTTCCACGCTCGAGAGCGTGCTCTCCACGGTGACGCCCGCGAGGACCGTCAGGTCGTCCGCGAACACCGGGGCGTCGGCGATCTCGTCCGCGATGAGGAGGATGGCGCCCGTCGCCAGGACGTTGGCCGCCACCGTCAGCGGGGAGAGCGCCTGGATCGTAATGGCCGCCAGCACCCCGCCGTCGTTGGTCAGGTCGGTTTCCTGGACGCCCGACACGACGGACCCATCGACGGAGGTCACGGTCCCGATCGTCAGGCCCCCCGCCAGGTCCGTCATGAAGAACCCGACCTGGTCGAAGGTGCCCGCGACCGTGTCCACCGTGGTCTCGATCCGCTCGGCCGCCGTGCCGAAGCCGTTGACCGCGCGGACGAGCAGACTGGCCGCCGAGATGTTGTTCGTCACGCCGACCTCGCCCGATCCGTCGGCCTGGGCGTCGCTCACGTTCCCGACGCTGTTCAGCTCGACCAGGTCTCCGAGCGCGGTGAGCGTCGTCCCGCCCACGACGCCGAGCGTGATGTTCCCGCTCGTCGCCGGGCCGGTGGCGCCCATGCCCGTGAGGGTGTTCAGGATGATGTTCCCGACGCCGCCCGCCGTGCTCGCGGTCACCCCCGTGCCGGCGATGGCCAGGTCGCCGCCCGTGGCCGACAGGGTGATGGTGCCGAGCTCGGTCGTGGACGACAGGACCGTGAGGCCGAACTGCGTGTCCTCGATGCGGATGCCGCCCGCCTGGATCCCGGCAGCCCCGAGGCCCACCGTCGCGGCCGTCACCGTCGTGATCCGGGTGTCGAGGTCGATGGCCAGGCCGTTCGCCGGGGCGTTCCCGCCCACGGTCGTCGCAGTCAACGTCGAGGCGGTCGCGAAGCCGATCAGGTTCTCGGCTCCGTCGTTCAGGTCCACGATGCTCCCGCCGGTGTCGACGTCGCCCGCGCCCGCGGTCAGCGTCGCGACGCTCGCGGCCCCGCCCGCCGCGCCGAAGATGAGCGTCCCGGCGATCACGATGTCGTCGCCCGCGCTCACCGTCAGATCGGTCGCCGCCGTCACCGTCACGAACGGGTCGATGGAGACGTCGTCCGCGAACCCGCCGCCCGCCGTGTCGATGGCGATGAGCGTCACGAACGAGGCCGTGCTCTCCACGTTCTCAAGCACGGAGATGGACTCGGGGGCCCCGGCGCCCGTCGTGCGGATGTCGATCTCCGTCGTCGACGTGACGCCGCTCTGCGCGGAGTTCACGAGGATCCCGATCGTCAGGGCGCCGTCATTCCTCTGCTGGAAGGCGAGCGTCCCGCCGGTCCCCTCCACGAACGACACCGTCGTCTCGAACGGGTTGGCCGCCGTGCCGAAGCCGTCGTCAGCGACGACGACCAGCTCGAGGGCGCTGATGTCGTTGGTCCCGGGGATCGCGTCCGTATCCGTCACGTTCCCCGTGCTGTCCAGCGTCACCCGGTCGCCGAGCGCGATCAGGAGCTCGACGCTCATGTTCCCCGCGCCGGTCGTCGACAGCGTGATGTCCCCGTCGATGCCCGTTGAGGTGATGTTCACGGCCGTCAGGAGGAATCCGGCGACCGTCCCCGTGGCTGAGATGTCGACGTCCACATCGCCGCCCGCGGTCGCCGTGGCCGTTGCCGTGGTCACGGTCACCGCGCCGCCGTCGCCGTGGATGTCGATCGTCCCCTCGCCGTCGCTGATGCTCGTGAGCGCGGTCGTCACCGAGAGCGCGCCACCGTCGCGGTCCACGTTGATCGAGCTGTTGCCCGTCGTCGCCGTGGCGCTGAGCGTGGTGATCGTCGTCGCGCCGCCGCCGCCCGTCACGTCGATCTGGGCGTCTCCGAGCGTGGCCGAAGTCGTCGCCGTGCCGAGCGTCAGCGTGCTCTCCGTGTCCACGCTGATCGACCCGTCGCCGGTCGTCGCGGTCGCCGACAGCGCGGTGATGCCCGTCGCCCCGCCGGTGGCGCTCACGTCCAGGGATGCGTCGCCGGCGCCCGCCGTCGTCGTCGCCGTTCCGAGCGTCAGAGTCCCGCCGGAGGTCGTCACGTCGATGGACCCGATGCCGTCGACCGCCGTGGCGGACAGCGTCGTCAGGGTCGTCGCGCCTCCCGTGGCCTCCACGGTCAGCGACCCGTCGCCCAGCGTCACCGATGTGGTCGCCAGCGGGATGATCGTCGCGCCGCCGGTCGATTCCACGAGGATGCTGCCGTCGCCGGTCGTCGCGCTCGTCGTCAGGCTCGTCACCACCGTCAGGCCGCCTGCCGTGTCCACGTCGATGTCCGCGGTGCCGGTGGTTGTCGCGGTCGCGCTGGCCGTCGTGAGCGTCGTCAGCCCGCCCGTCGCGCTGATCTCGATGGAGGCGGCGCCGGAGGTCACGCTCGTCGTGGTCGTCGTCACGCTGAGGGCCCCGCCGTCGCGGTCCACCAGGACCGAGGCGTCCCCACCGGTCGCCGTCGCCGTGAGCGTCGTGATGGTCGTCGTGCCGCCGCCCCCCGTGACGTCGATCTGGGCGTCGCCGAGCGTCGCCGAGGTTGTCGCCGTCCCCAGGGTCAGGGCGCTCTCCGTGTCCACGCTGATCGAGCCGTCACCGGTCGTCGCCGTCGCAGACAGGGCCGTGATGCCCGTCGCTCCGCCGGTGGCGCTCACGTCCAGGGATGCGTCGCCCGTCCCCGCCGTGGTCGTCGCCGTCCCGAGGGTCAGCGTCCCG
The DNA here is from genome assembly GCA_964649705.1 of uncultured Planctomycetia bacterium. Lineage (GTDB taxonomy): Bacteria > Planctomycetota > MHYJ01 > WSZJ01 > CAZYRM01 > CAZYRM01. Next base: position 21,533 of record CAZYRM010000087.1, on the reverse strand, counting down.
CCGGAGGTCGTCACGTCGATGGATCCGATGCCGTCGACCGCCGTGGCGGACAGCGTCGTGAGCGTCGTGGCGCCTCCCGTGGCCTCCACGGTCAGCGACCCGTCGCCCAGCGTCACCGAGGTGGTCGCCAACGGGATGACCGTGGCGCCGCCCGTCGACTCCACGAAGATGCTGCCGTCGCCCGTCGTCGCGCTCGTCGTCAGGCTTGTCAGAACCGTCAGGCCGCCCTCAGCGTCCACGTCGATGTCCGCGGTGCCCGTGGTCGTCGCGGTCGCGCTGGCCGTCGTGAGCGTCGTCAGCCCGCCCGTCGCGCTGACCTCGATGGACGCGTCGCCGGAGGTCACGCTCGTCGTGGTCGTCGTCACGCTCAGGGCGCCGCCGTCCCGGTCCACGAGGACCGAGGCGTCGCCCGAGGTCGCCGTCGCGGTCAGGGTCGTGATCGTGGTCGCTCCGCCGTCCCCGGTCACGTCGATCTGCGCGTCTCCGAGGGTCGCAGACGTCGTCGCCGTGCCGAGGGTGAGGGCGCTGTCCGTGTCCACGCTGATCGACCCGTCCCCCGTCGTCGTCGTCGCGGACAGGGCCGTAATGCCCGTCGCCCCGCCGGTCGCGCTCACGTCGAGGGATGCGTCGCCCGCGCCCGCAGTGGTCGTCGCCGTCCCGAGGGTCAGCGTCCCGCCGGAGGTCGTCACGTCGATGGATCCGATGCCGTCGACCGCCGTGGCGGACAGCGTCGTGAGCGTCGTGGCGCCTCCCGTGGCCTCCACGGTCAGGGAACCGTCGCCCGTCGTCACCGTCGTGGTCGCCAACGGGATGACCGTAGCGCCGCCCGTCGTCTCCACGAAGATGCTGCCGTCGCCGGTCGTCGCGCTCGTCGTCAGGCTCGTCACCACCGTCAGGCCGCCCTCCGCGTCCACGTCGATGTCCGCGGTGCCCGAGGTCGTCGCCGTCGCGCTGGCGGTCGTGAGCGTCGTCAGCCCGCCCGTCGCGCTGATCTCGATGGAGGCGTCGCCGGAGCTCACGCTCGTCGTGGTCGTCGTCACGCTGAGGGCCCCGCCGTCGCGGTCCACGAGGACGGAGGCGTCACCCGCGGTCGCCGTAGCGGTCAGCGTCGTGATTGTGGCTGCTCCCCCCTCCCCCGTCACGTCGATCTGGGCGTCGCCAAGCGTCGCCGAGGTGGTGGCCGTTCCGAGCGTCAGGGCACCGTCCGTGTCCACGCTGATCGACCCGTCGCCAGTCGTCGCGGTCGCCGACAGGGTCGTGAGCGTCGCGGGGCCTCCAGAGGCCTCCACGTCCAGGGAGCCGTCGCCCGTGGTCACCGTCGTGGTCGCCAGGGGGATGATCGTCGCGCCGCCCGTCGACTCCACGAGGATGCTGCCGTCGCCGGAGGTCGCGCTCGTCGTCAGGCTCGTCACCACCGTCAGCCCGCCCTCCGCGTCCACGTCGATGTCCGCGGAGCCCGTGGTCGTCGCCGTCGCGCTGGCCGTCGTGAGGGTCGTCAGCCCGCCGGTCCCGTCGATCTCGATGGAGCCGTCGCCGGAACTCACGCTCGTCGTGGTCGTGGTCACGGTGAGGGCGCCGCCCTCCCGGTCCACGAGGACCGAGGCATCGCCCTCGGTCGCCGTCGCGCTCAAGGTCGTGATCGTGGCGGTTCCGCCGTCTCCGGTCACGTCGATCTGGGCGTCGCCCAGCGTCGCCGACGTGGTGGCCGTTCCGAGCGTCAGGGCGCCGTCCGTAGACACGCTGATGGACCCGTCGCCCGTCGTCGCCGTCGCCGTCAGCGTCGGGAGGGCGGTCGCTCCGCCCGTGGAGTCAATCGTCAGGGAGGCATCGCCCGTCGTCGCGACGGTCGTGATGCTCGTCACGAGCGTCAGGCCGCCGTCGGAGTCCACCTGGACGGACCCGTCCCCCGAGGTCGTCGCGGAGGACAGGGTGGTGATCGTCGCCAGGCCGCCCGTCGCATCGATGTCGATCGAGGAGTCGCCCGCGCCCGCCGTGGTCGTCGCCGTCCCGAGGGTCAGCGATCCGCCCGAGGTGGTCAGGTCGACGGAGCTCACGCCGTCAGTCGCCGTCGCGGAAAGGGTCGTGATCGCGGTCGCGCCGCCGGTCACCTCGATCGTCTGGCTCGCGTCGCCCAGGGTCGCCGTCGTCGTCGCGGTCCCGAGCGTCAGGCCACCGTCGGCGTCCACGGTCAGCGTCGCTGTGCCCTCCGTGGCCGTCGCCGTGACGGTCGTCACCGTGACATCGTCCGATCCGCTGACCGAGATGTCCGCGGAACCGGTCGTCGCGGACACGGCCGTCAGGGTCGTCACCGTCAGGATCCCGCCCTCCTCGCTCACCGTGATGTCGCCATCGCCCGTCGTGGCCACGGTCGTGGCCGTGGTCACCGCCAGGTCGCCTCCTGAATTCGTCAGCGTGATGCTGCCGTCGCCGGTCGTCGCCGCCGTCGTCGCGGAGGTCACCGTCAGGTCCGTGCTCGTGTTGTTCAGCTCAATCCCGCCCGTCGTCGTCCCCGTCACCGACAGGGTCGCGACCGGCGTGGTCGTGTCGAGGTTGATCCCAAGTTCCCCATTGTTCCCCAGCGCCGTCACGGTCAGCGTTCCGGCCGTCACGGTCACGTGCGACAGGCCGTTCTCGACGTTGACGACGCTCCCGCTCCCGTCCAGGTCTCCCGCCCCCGCGGTGATCGTGGTCGCGCCCGCGGCCGCGCTGACGAACCCGAAGATGTCGACGTTGTCCCCCGCGGAGAGCACCAGGTTCGCGCCGGAGCTGCTCACCAGCGCGTCGGCGTTGATTGTCAGGTTGTCGACGTTCGGCGTCGCGCTCTCCGTCGCGGTCAGCGTGACCGTCCCGGAGCCCGTCACGTTCGCCGCGATCGTCAGGGGGGAGAGCGCGACGATCGTGATGGCGTCGAGGCTGGCGAGCGCCGTATCCACTACCCCGGCGACCCCGCCGACGGTCCCGACCGTCAGGCCGCCCAGCGTGTCGGTCACGAAGAACCCGCCCGTCGCGAAGCGGCCGGACAGGGTCGACAGATTGACCTCGAGCGGGCCGTTCACCGTCCCGACGCCCGTCGCGCCCGAGAGCATGGCGGAGTCGGCGATGATATCGGCCAGCGCGTCGCCCGCACCCTCCTCGTTGATCGCTCCGGCTGCCGTCAACGTGACGCTGTCTCCCTCGGCCGTCAGCCCGTTCAAGAGGATGTCGCCCGTCGTCGCGGTTCCGACGATGCTGCCGTCGCCCGCGCCCGCGGCTCCGGCGAACACGGCCGTCAGCGTGAGGGTGGAGGCGCTCAGCGTAACGTCCCCGTTCGCCGTGCTGGCGAGCGTCACGGTCATGGCGGCGTCGTCGGCCGTCCCGGCCGCGGCGCCGAGGTTGGAGACGGTCACGTCGCCTACGCCGGCCACGGTCGCGGCGGTCACCGTCAGGGTCGTTCCTGCGCCCGTCCGGTTGCGGACGCTCACGCTGCCGTCCCCGCTGGCGGTCGCAGTCAGCGTGCCGCCCGTGGTGATGACGGTGTCCAGGTTCACGCCCGATCCCGTCGTCGCGACGAGGCTGGCGCCGGTCACGTTGTTCGTGGCGGCCCCGTTCAGGTCGGTGATGCCGCCCGTCGCGGTCAGTGTCACCGCATCCGCGCCGCTGGCAGTTACCACGCCCACGGACAGGTTGCCTCCGTCGTCCGAGATGTCGATGGCGCCGGTGGTCGCGACCGCGCTGTTCAGCGTGTCGACCTGCGCGTCGAACGTGATCCCCGCGCCGGTCGTCGAGGAGGCGGTCACGTCGCGGCCGGTCACGTCGAACTCGGTCTCCGTGTTCGAGTCGACGATCGAGCCCGTGAGGTCGGTCCCCGCGCTCATCGTCAGAAGCGTCCCGAACTGGATCGCCGTGTTCTCCGCTCCGAGCCCGCCCGTCGTCATCCCGCCGCGGCGGAACTCGATGTTGTTCGCCGCCGACAGCGTCACGGAGGTCCCCGCAATGATCACGCCCTCCAGGCCAGCCCCGTCGTCTCCGATGAGCAGGCTGCCGAGCTCGCTCGTGATGGTGACCGAGTTCACGGCCTTGAGGATGCCGATGGTGAGGTCGCTCTCGATCGTCAGCAGGATGTCGTCCGCGAAAATCCCGCCGGTCGTCGTGAACACCAGGGTGTTCGGGCAGGTGACCGCCGTGTCGTCGGTCCCCGCGCCCAGGTCGCCCGTCGAGATCGAGGCGAGTTCGCCCGCGAAGACGAAGTCATTGAGGACCACGCCGTCGCCGGCGCGGACCGTCAGGTTCTCGGACGCCGACACCGTGTCGTTGACGATGACGTCGTCGCCCGCGTTCAGCGCGACGTTGTGCCCGCTGACCGAGGCGTTGATCGTGAGCTGGTCCGTGTTGGCGTTGTCGCCGTCCTCCCCGGCGGTCAGCGTCACGTCGAACTCGGAGTCGATGACCTCGTTCACGGTCAGCGGGCTGGTCGCCGTGACGGTGATCGGCCCGTGAGCGTCGAAGCCGAAGGTGGAGCTGACTCCGCCGATCGTCAGGGCCCCGTCGTTCGACAGGTTGAAGGCGCCGGTGCCTCCCGATCCCTCGATGTTGGTCACGGCCGTGTCGATGTCGTCCGCCGTCCCGAGGCCCGTGCCGGAGAGGAGGACGGCGCTCAGCGCCGTCACGTTCGCCGCCTCGCCCGCCAGGCCGTCGGTGATCTCCTGGCCCGCCGTCACGTCCACGCGGTCGCCCGCGGCCGTGACGCTCCCGAGGATCACGTCGGCGCTTACGCTCGCCAGCGTGACGTTCCGCAGCGCCCCGATGGCGGTCACCAGCGTGGCCGTCAGGTCGTCCGCGGCCGTGATGGCGATGCTGCCGTCCGCGGTCTGGATGCCGACCCCCGCCGTACCCGCGACGAGGGCGTTCGTTTCGTTGATGTCGATGTTGCCCGTGCCGGTGACGCTCGCCGTGTCGATCGTGGTGACCGTCGTATCGAGGTCGATGCCCGTCACGGCCGACATCGTCAGCGTGCTCGCGAGGACGTTGACCGTGCCGCCGTTCAGGTCGGTGATCGACGCCGTCGACGCGGTCAGGCTCACCGCCGAGGCGCCGCTGTTCGCGCTTACGGAACCCAGCGCGAGGTTCCCGCCGGCCGCGGCCAGCGTGATTGTCCCCACGCCGAGGGTCGTCGCCGACAGCACGTTCAGGCCCCCCGCGACGTCGCTCACGTTGATCGCGCCCGCGCCCGTGACGAGGGCGCTCAGGCTCACGATCGTGGTGTCGAGGTCGATTCCCGTCCCGGCCGTCGCGTTCAGCGTGTCGGCCGTGACGTCGGAGTCGACGTCGCCATCCGTGATCGAGCCGGAGGCCGTCAGGTTGACCACGTCGGTCGCCGTCACGTTGGCCGCGCCCGCGCCCAGGGCGATGTCGCCCGAGTTCGTGGTCGTAAGGGTCACGTCCGCGCCGGCGCCGGCCGCCGTCACCGCCCCGGTGACCGTCAGCGTCCCGCCCGTTGCGTTGACGGCGATGTTCCCATTCGCCGTCGAGACTCCCGCGGCGCCGATTGTGAGGCCGCCCGCGGAGTCGGACAGGTCGATTGCGCCCGCCGAGGTCACCGTCGCGGTCACGGTCGCCGTCGTCATGTCGAGGTCGATCCCGCCCGTAATGCCCGTTGCCGACAGCGTTACCGTCGGGGCAATTACGTTCACCAGCGATGCGTTCCCGTCGGTGATGCTGCCCCCCGTGTCGCCGTCGCCGAAGCCAGCCGTCAGGGTGGCCGTCGTCGCGGCGATTACCCTTCCGTTGACGACGATGTCGTCGCCGGCGAGCAGGGTCACGCCGTCGCCGATGGAGAACACCGTCACACCCGAGTTGATCGTCAGGTCGTCCGCGAACACGCCTGCATCCGCGGTCTCCCCGGCGGTCAGAGTGATGAGTCCGGCCGCGGTCACGTTCATCGCCACGGTCAAGGGGCTGGTCGTCGTGATCCCGATCGCCAATGCGGTGGTGGAGATCAGTTCCCCGATTCCGCCCACGGTCAGTGCGCCGGTGTTTCGCAGGCTGATGATCCCCGCGCCACCGTCCCCCTCGAAGAAGCGGACGTTCGACTCGAAGACGTCCAGGTTGCCGAGCCCGGTCCCTGCGACGGCCACGAAGCCGTTGCCGCTCACGTTGAGCGTGTCGGTCCCCGCCTCCGCGGCGTCCTCGATCGCGCTTGCCGCGATCAGGGTGACGAGCCCGCCGCTCCCGCCCGCGTGGACGCCTCCATCCAGTCCAGCGACCGACGTGTCATCGTTCCCGATGATCAGGTTGGTGTCTGAGTCGATCGTGACGTCACCGTTCACCGTGCTGGCCAGAGTCACGGCCAGATCGCCGGACAAATCGATGACGCGCAGGTCCCCCGTCCCCGTCACGGTGGCGCTCGTCAGCGTGTCGATGTTGGTCAGCAGGTCCGTCCCGCTGACTGAGGTCGCTGTGAGTGTGGAGCTGTCCACGTTGAGGGCAGCGCCAGCCGAGTTGCGGATGGACCCCGCGGCCGTCACGGTCACGTTGTCTCCCAAGGCCCTCGCCGTGCCCAGGTTGACGTCGCCGCTGGTGAACGTGGTCAGCGCCACGTTCCCGACGCCGCCGCCCGTGCTCGCGGTCACCGTCGTCGCCGACAGGCTTCCGCCCGTCGCGGTCAGCGTGACGTCGCCCAGGAAGGTCGTCGCCGTCGTCACGTTGACGCCGCCGCCAAGGTCGTTGAGCACGATCGCACCCGCGACCGTCGAGGCGACCGTCGTGACCGTGGTCACGTTCACGTCGCTCGTGATGGCGTTCGCGGCGGTGGCGGACAAGCTCTCCGCCATCACATTGATCGTCCCGCCGTTCCCGTCCGTGATCGAGCCCCCGTTGCCGGAGTCGGCCGTGATGCCGGCCCTCAGAGTCACGGTCGTCAGCGCGCTCACGAGGCCGCCCGCATTCAGCGCGATGCTGTCGCCCGCGTCGAGCGTCACGGTCGAGCCCGTGGAGGCCACCGTCGCCGTGATCGTGATGTCGTCCGCCGCGGCGCTCTCCGCCGCGGTCAGGTTGATGGCGCCCGGGGTGATCATGTCCTCGGTCACCGTGATCGGCGACAGGGCGATCAGGCCGATCGGACCTCCGGCCGACAGCCCGTTCGTCGTCGACACGCCGCCGATCGTCAGGCCGCCGTTGTTGGTCAGGAAGAACCCGCCCGTGGTGCTCGATCCCTCGAGGTTCGAGACGGTGGTCTCGATGACGTCGCCGGCCGCGCCGAAGCCCTCGCCGGACAGCGCGAGGAGCGCGGCCGCGATGACGTTGTTCCCGGTCCCGCCGGCGCCCTGGACGAACACGCTCCCGTTTCCGTCCGTCACGGCGCCCGCGGCGCGCAGGGTCACCTGGTTCCCGTCGGCCGACACCAGGTCGCCCGCGGCGGCGCCCAGGACGACGTCGCCGTCCCCGATCGTCTCCAGCTCGACGTTCCCCGCCCCGCCCGCGGTCACGGTCCGCACGGTCAGATCGTCCTCGTTCACGGTGAGGAGGACGTTCCCGCCCGTCGCGGTCGTCGCCGATACGACGAGCAGCGCGCCGTTCGTCTCCGTCACGTCGATGTCGCCCGTACCGGTCACGGTCGCCGCGGTCAGCGTGGCGATGTCCGTGTCCATATTGATCCCCGTGGCGGCGGAGGCCGTCAGGCTCTGGCCGATCACGTTCGCGTCAAGGCCGTTCTGGTCGGTAATCGCGCCGGTGTCGGTCGCCAGGCTGATGACGCCCGTCCCGCCCGCTCTCACCGTGTCGAGGACCAGGTTGCCCCCGGTGGTGCTGATCGTCTGGTTTCCGCTCGTCGCGACGGAGGAGAGCACGGTCATCCCGCCCCCGATGTCGGCGATTCGGATGTCGCCCGTCGTGGTCGCCTGGGCGATCGTGAGGTTCGTGATGACGGTGTCGAGCGAGATCGCATTCCCCGCCGCGGCCGCCGTGTTGTCCGCCCGAACGGTGAGAGAGAAGGCGGTCACGTCGTTCTCCGCCGCCCCGCCGACGTCCGTGACCTGGTGCGTGCTGGTCAGCGTGGCCTCGGTGGCCGTCCCGCCGACCGTGACGACGGTGACGTCGAGGTTCCCGCCCGTCGCGTTGATGCCGATGCTCCCGTTCGTCGTCGAGGCGCCCAGCGCGCCGAGGGTCAGGCCGCCCGCGGTGTCGTTGATGCTGATCCCGCCGGTGCTCCCGCCGACCGCCGCCCCTGACACGTCGGCCCGCGTCAAAGTGGTGATCGTCGTGTCGAGCTCGATGGCGTTCCCCGCGGTCCCGCCGACCGCCAGGACCGTCAGGCTCGCCGCCACGACGTCCACCAGGGAGCCGTTCGAGTCGATGACGCTGCCCGCCCCGTCCAGGTCCGTGGTGAGGACGTTGCGGCCCGCCTCTAGGTTCACGCTCGTCGCCGCGACGACCTGGCCGCCGATGACGATGTTGTCGCCCGCGAGGAGGATGACGTTCGCGGCCGTGGATCGCACGGTCACGCCCGACTCGATGTACATCGTCTCGTCGGAGGCGAGCGTCTCGTCGGCCTCGAGCTGGATGCTGCCGTTCATGACGACGCCCATGGCCACCGTCAGGGGCCCGGCCGTGCGGATGTCCGCGGAGCCGCCTCCCGTCGTCTCGGCCAGGACGCCGATGCCGCCGATCGTCAGCCGCCTGCCGGTGTTCCGCAGGTTGATGCTGTTCTCCGCGCTGACGAACGAGTCCGTCCGGCCCTCGAAGTACCGGACGTCCGTCTCGAGCGCGTCGACCGTCAGGGCGGCGTTGATCCCGATGCCTGCCCCGGCCAACGCGACGAACTCGTTCGCCATGACGTTCATCGAGAAGCCGTTACCGTCGATGATGAACCCGGCGCTGTCCAGCGTCACCCGACCGTCGGCGGTGACGACAGTCCCCTCGGGGACCGAACTCGCCAGGGTCATGTCGCCCGAGGCGTTCGTCAGGCGGATGTCGCCGCTCGCCGCGGAGACGTTGCCGGCCGGCGTGCCGATCGTCCAGCCAACGAGGTTCTGGATGTCGATGTACCCGAGGCCGGAGACGCCGGCGTCCACGAGCGTCGCGATGTTCGTGTCGAGGTCGATGCTCCCCGTGCCGCCCGACAGCGTCAGCGTCGGCGTCGTGATGTTGAGCACGCCGGCATTTCCGTCGGTCAGGCCGCCCGTCGAGGAGAGGACGACCGAGTCGAGCGCGTTCGAGGTCAGGACCACGTCGACCGTCATGTCGCCGCCGCGGTCGCTGATGTCGATGACGCCCGGGGCTCCGACGACGTCGTCGAGCAGGGTCGCGAACGTCAGGCGCTCGATCTCGACGTCGGTGCTGATGCCGTCCCTCGCCGTCGCCGACAGGCTCCGCGCGAAGATGTTCGTGGTCCCGCCGTTGTTGTCCGTCACGCTGCCGGTCCCGTCCGTCCCCGCCTCTAGCGTAACGCTGTTCACGGCGACGACGGTCCCGAGGTCGATGTCGTTCGGTGAGGTGATGACGACGTCGATGCCGAAGAGGGCGCCGCCGCCGCCGCCGCCGGGGTAGAACAGGCTCCCGCACCCGTCCAGGTCCACCGGAGCGGCCGGAGTCGCCGTCAGCGTGTCGCCCGCGCTGACCGTCCCGAAGATGAGGATGTCGTCCTCGGCGATCAGGTTGACGTCCTTGCCCGAAGAGACCACCTGCGTTCCCGCATTGATCGTCAGGTCGTCGAAGCACGGCGGGGCGCCCGCGTCCGCGATCCCGTCGGCCCGCAGCGTGATGTTGTCCGCCGTGGACACGCTCTCCGTCACCGTCAACGGCGTGTTGAACCCCGCAGCGATCGTCCGGATCTCGATGTCGCCGACGATGGCGAGCACGCCCGCCGCCAGCGGCGACACGCCGCCGATGACGAGGGGTCCCACGTTCTCGTAGAACACGCCGCCGGTGTTCGTCGTCGCCTCGAGGTTGAACGCCGCCGCCGCCGTGTTCGTCGTCCTCAGGGGCAGCACCGACTCGCCGATACCGAGGGTCGAGAAGGCCACCATGCTGTCCGAGATCACGTCGAACGGGATCAACCCGGTGCTCGTAATGGCTCCTCCGAACGCCGTGAGGCTGACGATGTTCGCGGCCTCGACGGGTCCACCGATCAGGATGCTCTCGGCGCGAACGCTTGCCTCGGTCAGGGCCCCGCCGCTTCCGATTCCGCCCACGAGGATGTCCAGGTCTCCCTCGCTCTCCATGTAGAAGACGCCGCTGATCGCCCCCGTCGTGAAGACGCTCCGGAGCGTCGTCTCGATGGCGTTGGCGGCCGTGCCAAACCCGGCGGTGTCGTTCACCACCATCTGGTTCGCGATGACGTTCTGCGCGTTCCCGTTGGCGTCGGTGATTGGCAGGCTCAAGGCTGCGGTCAGGTTGAACGTCCCCTCGACCGCCGTCACCTCGCCCAGGGCCAGGCCGTTGGGCGAGGCCGGGTTGAGCTCGTTGATGTCGACCGTGCCGCCGAGGACGCTCAGGCGCGCGACGAGAAGCGTCGTGATGTCGGTATCCAGGCTGATGCCCGTCGCGGCGAACGCGCGCACCCGGGCGATCTGGACGTCCACCGTGGCATCGGCGTCCAGGATGGCGCCGATCCCGCTGTTGTCGCTGTCCGCCGTCAGCGTGGCGGTCGCGTTCACGGCGGTCGAGAGGATCAGGCCGCCCGCGCCGAACGTCAGGTTGTCCCGGGTCGTGATGTTGATGTTGACGGAGTTCACGTTCAGGGGCGGGACCAGGGAGGCCACCTGGCCGACGGTCCCGTCGATCGTCGCGTTTCCGAAATCGTCGTTGTCCTCGAATCCCGCGGTCAGCTCGGTGCTCGTCAGGCCCGCGACCTGGGCCCCCGCGCCGATGGAGATGGAGTCTCCTGCCCGCACCAGCACCGCGGCGGTGGTGGACACGACGCGCAGCCCCAGCCCTCCGGTCACCGTGATGTCGTCCCCGGCGAGGCCGCCGTGGGTCTCATCGGACTGCACAAGGACCTGTCCAGCCGCGATGATGTCCGCCGAGATGGTGACGGACGGGTCGTTCAGGTTCGCCGAATGGAGGTGCACGTTTCCGAATGTCGCCGACAGATCGGTGTCCCGGATCCCCGAGACGCCGTCCACCGTCGCCACGGTGACGGGCTGCATGTTGTGGAGGAACCAGCCGCTCGCGTTGAAACGGCCTGAGATGGTGCTGACGAGCGTCTCGAAGGGATTGGCCGACGTCCCGAACCCGCCGGAGCCCTCCGCGCGGAGGCCGTCCGCGATGATGTTGATCCTCGGCATGACGTCGGTCATCGTGTCGCCGTCGCGGATCTGGCCCCCCACATCCGCCAGGGCCCCAGCCGTGTTCGTGCGGATGGTCACGGAGCCGCCCAGGGCGCCGATGTCCGGCACCCCGGCGAGCGCCAGAAGGCTGCCGTTCCCGACAATGAGGTCGTTCTGGCTTGTCGTTGAGAGGAAGACGCTTCCCGTCCCGCCCGATCCGTCGCCGATCTCCGGGCGCACGCCCGCCTCGACGCCGCGGTTGCGAACGCCGCTCGCGGCGTAGAAGCTCGCCCCGAAGCCGGTGGGCGAGGCGATGGTCAAGGCCCCGCCGCCCGTCGAGATCCTGATGTCGCCGCTTGCGACCGCGGAGACGGTCCCCGTCACGGCCTGAGTCACCGTCAGCCCGCCGCCGACGTCCGTGATCAGGATCGCCCCTCCGTTCGCGACCTCGGCGGAGGTCAGCGTCGCGATCGTCGTGTTCAGCTCGATCGCGTTCACGCCCGCCACGAGGGGCCCGATGACGCCGGAGTTGTCGCCCGCGGTCGCCGTCAGGCTCGTCGAGACGACGTTGTTCGCGGCGACGTTAGCGTCGATGATGCTGCCCGTTCCGCCCGTCCCCGCGCGCAGGATGACGTTCCCCCAGGAGTTGAGGAAGTCGACGCCGATGTCCTCGAGGGTAGTCACCGTGAGCGTCCCGGCCCCGCTGCTGCTGGTCAGCGGGCCCGTCAACACGTCCGCGATGGCATTGATCGTGATGGACGGCGCCGTGAGCGTCCCGGCGTTGTTGGTGAACGAACCCGCGCCGTCGTTGTCCACGACGCTCCCGGCACCCGCATCGGCGGTGATGATCGTCGCCGCGATCACCGTCGCGTCGACGTTGATGACGATGGCGTCCCCGCCCTGCAGGGTCACGCTTGAAGCTGTGGACTGGATCAGGACACTTACGTCTCCACCCGGACCGTCGCCAAGGGTCAGGATGTCGCCCGCTGCCGCGGGGACCTCCTCGGGCGCGGTCAGCACGATCGCGAATGGGCTGATTACGTCGTCGACGACGTTCAGCGGGCTCTGTGTGGAGATGTTGATCCCCCCCGTGGCTCCGGTCACGTCGACGGCGATGCCGTCCCCGGTGTTCCACGCCGCCAGGGTCAGGGCCCCGTCGTTGAGGATGTTGATCCCGCCGGTCACGGTGGTCGCTTCCAGGGTCGTCACGGTCGTGAAGATCCGCGTGGCCGTGGTGCCGATCCCCGTGCTCGCCGTCAGCGAGAGGCGGTTCGCGGTGACATTGTTCAGGCCGCCGCTGCCGCTCAGGATCGAACCGGTGCTGCTCAGGCGCACGTCCTGTGCCGCGGCGTTGATCAGGTTCGTAAGGGTGAGCGTGCCGGTGTTCGTGATGGTCACGCCCCCGCCCGCGGTCGTTACGCCCGTCACGCCGTCCAGCGTCGAGACGTTCAGGGCACGGCCGTTGACCAGGATGACGCCGCCCGCCCCGGTGGAGGCCGCGAACCGATCCGCGTTCACCGCGCCGAGATTGATGGACGTCGTGGAGGTGACGACGAGGTCGTCGGTCGTGATCGTCGAACCGCCGCCCTGCGTGACCGATCCGTCCAGGGTGGTGAGGCGGAGGAGGCGGTCGGCCGCGATGATGCCGTTGACGACGAGGTTGTCGGCCCCGAGCCCCGCCGTCCCGACGTTGACCATCAGGTCCGCCGTCCCGGCCGTGTTCGACGCCGCCATGTTACCGAGCGTCATTCCGTTGGGAGAGGTGAGGTAGATGCTGCTCTGCGGCGCCGTGATCGTAACGGTTCCGGTCGAGCTCACGCCGAGCGCCTGGGTCGGTGTGCCGATGGCGTTGGCCGCGGCCTCCGCGGCGACCATCTGGTCGCGCACCTCGAAGGACTGGTCCCGAAGGACCTGGGTCTCGGCCAGCGCCGCCGTGAGGACGCCCAGCGCGTCGTTGGAGTCGTCATCGAGGAGCGTCGCAAGCTGGAGACTCGACTCCGTCGAGATGCGCGTCGCCTGGAGGGAGAGGAACTCCGCGTGGGCGTCATCGGCCTCCCCCTGCTCCGCGACCCCTACGAAGGTCGCGACCGTAGCGACGGCGTCGGCAACGTGCGCCGCGATCAGCAGGACCGTCGCCACCGTCTCGGCCCCGCCGTCACCCGTGAGCGGAATGGCCTGGGCGGGCCCCGCGACGGCGTCCGCGATGTCGGCACCGATCGACAGGCCGAGCGCGACGGCGCTCGCGACGTTCGCGACCAGCTCGGCCGTGTCCGCCTGGCCCTGCTCGGTATTGTAAGTCGATTCGGCCGAGGCCTCGGCCGCCTGGTCGACGATCAGCTTCGCCTCGAAGAACGCGACGGCCGTCCCGGTCGTCGCCACGGTGGCCGTCTGGATGTCGAAGTTCAACTCGGTGATGCGAAGCTCGGCATCGCGGGCTTCGGACCGACCGAACCAGGTCTCCCTGTCCGTCTCGAGGTCGCGCGCCGAGGGCGTGCTCCCGCTGAGGGTGACGTTGCCTCCGATGATGTTCTGGGCCAGGCCGTTCCCGTCCAGGATGAGGCCGGAGTTGGATGTGATGCTGACGGCGCCCCCCACGGCGTTGACGAGGCCGATCGTCACGTGGCTGTCGGCGACAATCGTCACGCTCCCGCCGGCGGTGGTCAGGTTCCCCAGGACGGCGGTGGCCTCGCTCCCCACGATCCCGGCCTGGATGAACATCGTTGCTGCGCCGGTCACCGCGATGGTGTCGCCCTGATTGAGCATCACAATGGGACCCGCCGTGGTCGTCAGGCTGAGGCTCTGGGCGCCGCCCACCGTAATCACCGCGCCGCCCTGGTCCTCGATCGTGATCGAGGAGGCGTTGTACGCCCCCGAGGTCGCGAGCGCGGCGCCCGTGAGGAACAGCTCGCTGGCGTTGTTGAGGAAGGCCCCCGGGGCGCCGCCGTTGGCCGTCAGCGAGTCAACGTCGATCTCGAGCGGGTCCCCCACGCCGATTCCGCCCAGCGCGGTGATGTCGAGCGAGCCCGCCGTCACGTTCACCGTCGCGCCGTTGTTGTCGGTGATTGCGTTCAGTCCGCCAGCCGTGAGGACGACGTCGTCCCCGGCGGCCGTGACGGACCCGAGCGCGATGCTGCCGGTGTTGGTGATCTCGGCGTCCCCGCCGAAGCCCACAGCGGTCGCTGTGACGATCGTCAGCGCCGCGCTCGTGTTGTCTACGTAGATCGCCCCGCCGCTCGAGGCGACCGTCAAGGTGTTCGTTGCCGTGTTCAAGTGATTCAGGACGGTCCCCACGACCCGGGCGGTGATGTTGAGCGAGTTGGCCGTGAGCGCCCCCAGCCCGACGCTGAGGTCTCCGATCGCCGAGAGGGTCACGGCGAACCCGAGAGCGGAGAGCCCCCCGGCGGGAAGAGTCAGGTTTCCGCCGGCGGAAAGGGAGATGTTGCCACCCGCGGTCAGGGACGTCATCGTCAGGGCCAGGGCGTTCGAGACGAACAGGCCGCCGCCCGTGGCCGTCGCGGACATCGAACTGACGGAAGTGCCGAGCGGCGTCACCAGGCTCCCGATGGCGACGGTCGCCCGCAGGTCCGCTGTCGCCCCCGTGATGCTGGTCCCCGCGGCCAGGGCCAGGACGCTGCCGCCTGTCGACTGAAGGTGCACGAAGTCGGGCGAGGACACGCTGTCCACGGTCAACGTGCCGCCCGCCACGACGGCCACGTCGTTGCCGGTCCCCGTGGCCGTTGCGTTCAGGGTCACGGCCGAGGTCTCGTCGATGAACACACTTCCGGCACTTGCCGTCGCGGTGAGCGTGTTCACCTCGGTGTCGAGGGGGGTCGTCGCGACGTACGGCCCCGGCGGCAGCACCGGGCCGGTTCCGATGAAGGAGCCCGCCGTGAGCGTCGCCTCGTCGGCTGTCAGCACGCCCCCGGCCGCGTCCGAGATGCTCGTGAACGCGGTCAACACGACGTCGGCCGCGCCCGCGTTGACGCCTGCCGCGCCGATGACGATCGAGCTCGTGGTGTTCTCGAACGTGATCCCAGTTCCAGACCCCGTCAGCTCGTCGCCAGCGGCCAGGTAGGTGTAGGTGCCCGCGGCGAACGCCAGGATGACGTCGCTGTCGGCGACCGTGGCCCCGACCGAGGTCGGCGTGCCGGTGTCGGTGATGTAAATCGGGGCGCTCGTCACCGTCGTCTCGACGACAAAGGCCCCCGAAATCGTCGTGTCGATCGGTTTCGCGACGGTCCCTACGTCATCTCTGGCGGTCACGGTCAACGTCGTCGCGGTGACGTTGACTGCGGCGGCATTCCCGTCGACCAGCGTTCCGCCATTCATGGAAATCGTCACGGCATCAGGGGCGGTCACCGCGCCGAGGTTGAGGGGGCCGGTCCCGTTGTAGGTGACCTGGACGTCGTTCCCGGCCCCCGCCGCGGTCACGGCCCCGGGCAGGACCCCGAGCGATCCCTGGTTCCCGAGGTTGAGGAACACGCCGCCGCTGAGCGTCACGACCGCGCTGGTCGACTCGGAGATGATGTCGATCTCGTCGGTCGTCTGGCCGATGGCGTCCCTCGCCGTGAGCACTGCATCCTGCGCCAGCAGGTTGTTCGAGGCCTGGTTGCCGTCGATGATCACGCCGCCCGTCGTGGTGATGGCGAAGTCGTCCGGCGAGGTCCCCGTGCCCAGCACGACGTTTCCTACGGCCCCGATGAACACGTCGAACGTGCCGGTCCCGCCGTTGGTCGTAACCTGGCCCCCCCCGCTGAGAACCGGCGTGTTGTTCGGGGCGGCGCCCTCCCTCGCGACCACGTTCTCGATCGCGAGACCCGTTGCGCCTACGTCGGAGATGGTGATGCCGCCGTTCTGCGTGGATGCGAAGAGCGACGCGACGTCCGTGTCGATCGGGGAGCCGACAGCGCCGATGAACGTGCCCGCGTTGAGCGACAGAAGGGAGGCCGCTTGCGCGAAGACCCCGGTGTCCGTGATGCTCCCGGTCGTGGATGTGATCGTGGTGTTGCCGGCGCCCGAGTTGAGTACGGCCGACAGGATGATGTTGCCGTCGTTCGTGGAGATGTTGATTCCCGCGGCCCCGGAGGTGATCGGCCGGGCGATCGTGACGTTGACCACCCCGGCCCCGCCGGCCGTGTCGGCCTGGATCGTGACCGACCCCGTCGTCGTGATCGCGTATGCGTCCAGCGTGATGCCGGCGGCGTCGGGGGTTCCATTGCTGTTGGTCACCCGGAGGGTGATGTTCTGCGTCAGGGTCAGGATGCTGTCCGGGCTCCCCGCGCTGTTGTCGATGATGCCGTCTCTTGCCTCCAGCAGGATCGCGGCGACCGCGGCTTCCAATGAGGTTTCGCCCACGGTGCCGGGCGCGCCCGCGCCTCCATCCGCCTCGTCGATCTGGGGGAGGAACAGAATATCGAGTGTTCCGATGGCGGTCACAATCGTGATGAGGGACGGATCGAGCAAGAGCGTGCCCACGGTCCCGTTGGCCGCCGCCAGGTCCACACCGCCGTGGTAGGACAGGCTGTCGTAGCCCGACACTTCCACGCTCGCGCCGTCGCCACCCAGCTCGCCGCCGCGGCCCAGGATCGTCCCGTAGAACCGCGTGTCCGCGTCGGACCAGACCACGGCTGCCCCCGCGTCGCCGCTCCCCTGGCCTGAGACGTCGATCGAGGCGCCCGAGGTCAGCACGGTTCGTGTCGACGACGTGACGAGGACCCTGCCTCCGCCCTGGGCGTCGATGGAGCCGCTCACGCCCACGTACTGGCCGCTAAGGGTCACCGTACCCGACGCCGCGCCGGCCTCGATCGCCGCCACATCGATCTCGCCCGTGTGCAGGACGATTCCCTCGGCGTTCTGGACCTCGCCGAGATGGGTCTCCCAGCCGGTCACGCCGGTGTTCTCCACCGGATCGCTGCCCTCCAGGACGACCACGCCGCCGCGGTTCTCCAGGCTCTGCGCCTCGATCACGCCCGAGTTGTTCACCAGGCTGTCGAAGACCGCCCCCGCCGCCTGCGCGTGCAGCACGACCGTGCCGCCGTTCGCCTGGATCGTGCCGCTGTTCGCGACCGCGTCGCGCATCGTCTGGCCGCCCGGACCGGTCACGCGGTCCAGCACCTTGCCGTCGATCTGGTAGGTCACCAGCCCGTCGCCGTTGAAGTCGAGCGTCAGGCTGTTCCCGGCGCCCAGGACGACCTGGCCCAGGTTCGCGATGATGAGCCCCTCGTTCGACACCGCCGGGGCGACCAGGAACACGAAGCCGTTCTCGCTGACCCGGATCTCGCCCTGGTTGATGATCGCCGAGAGCTGTGCCGACGGGTCCTGGGCGAACTCCAGGTTCCCGTTCATGAAGTCGTCGTTGCCGACGTTGAACGTCGTCGCCAGGATTCCCGCGACGTCGATCTTCGAGTCGCGGCCGAACACGACGCCGTTCGGATTGACGATGAAGACCTTGCCGTTGGCCACGAGGGAACCGAGGATGTTCGACGCGTCGCCCGACACGTCGCGGCTCAGCAGGACCGACTCCGCCCCCGGCTGGTTGACGCGGAAGAGCTCCTCCGGATTGATGTTAAAGCCGTTCCAGTTGATGATGGCCTTGTCCGAGGCCTGATCGACCGTCAGGTGGTCCGGAGAGATCTGGGCCGATCCCCCCACGACCTCGCCATCCCCCGGGCCGGCGAGCGCGAGCGCCGGGTAGAAGAGCATGACCACGATCTGGATCGCGACGCTGAACTGTGCGACCAGTCCGTTGCGGTGCAGTGCCTTCTTCATCGTACCTTCCACTTACTATAGGGTGGTCCGGTCAGACACCGGGGTTCCCATCGAAGACTGGTTGAGCTCGGAGGTGGGGGCTGGGGGGGCGACGCGCGAAAGGGAAATGCGAAGTCGCCGGCTGAGCGTCGGCAGCATCCCCCCTGGAGATAGTGTGTCTCTGTCGTGTCTTGAAGGCACCCGGCACCCTCCGAAGCCGGGAAATCATACGGGCGGGGAGGCCCGGGTCAAGGAGTATTCGAGACTGGCCTTGTCTTCATTGGGCAAGGCGGGTGCGAGAGTCACCCCGCCCCGCTTGGCCTCTCCTCGCGCGCGGCCCAGCGGAGGACTTCCAGCGCAAGTTCCTACGAGCGCCTCACATCCGGGCACTTGACAGCATTCGGCCGGCCATGCAGCATCCGGTCGTGTACGTGATCGACGAATACGACGTCCCGGGACCGACCGGACGCAGCGTGCGGATCGCCTGGCGAGGCGCCCCCCCGGCGCTCATGGACGCCTTGCGCTACCTTCCCCCCGCTTTCTACCTCGCATTACTTGCCTGGAGATCCGTCAGCCGTCCCGGCGCGGCTTCCCCCCTCTCCTGGGGGCCCATCCTCCTCACGGTGGTCGTTATCGCCTCCATGCTCGTATTCGCCATCGTGCATAGACAGGGGCGCTCGGTCTCTCAGCTCACCTGGGAGGCCCGGGCCCGGCGCCTCGAAGTCGTCGAACTCGGTTGGCTCCCGCTCCTCGGGCGCCGCTACGAGCTCCCCTTCGACGCCCTCACCTCCGTCTCCTTTGAGATGGGGGCCCCGCGGAAGGGGCCGCTCCCGATCGTGTGCCAGGTCTCC
The DNA here is from genome assembly GCA_964649705.1 of uncultured Planctomycetia bacterium. Classification (GTDB taxonomy): domain Bacteria; phylum Planctomycetota; class MHYJ01; order WSZJ01; family CAZYRM01; genus CAZYRM01. Next base: position 2,692 of record CAZYRM010000087.1, on the reverse strand, counting down.
TGGGGGGCGCTTCGCAAGCCGTTCTCGGCGCAATGGAGGATGAAGGTCCGCGGCATCGAGACGCGCACCCAGGCGATGGAGCTGCTCTACCGGATCGGGCGCGCGATCGGCTGGAGCGCGAGCCGCACGCTGGCGAGCGACCCGTTCGAGCTGACGATGGTGGTCGTGCCGTCGCCGAGCGGTGTCGGTGGGGCCGAGCCGATCCCGCCCCTCCAGCCGGACGCCTGCTACGAGAACGCCGCGAGCGACTCGGGCCTCGCGGAGCCGGCGTACCGCGTCGCGAAGTTCGTCCCGTCACGATTCCGAGGCCCGTTCGAGCTACAACGCTGGAAGCCGGGGGAGTACGTGGAGTTCCGCCGCCCCCCCGCCTCCGAGTGGGTCCTCCTGATCGGGGCCCTGGCCGCGGGGGGGATCGGGTGGTTCCTCGCCTACCTCGCGGCACTGTCGGCGACCACGATCGACAGGCCCGCGGCCGACCAACGGGTCCTGGGAGTCACCGTCGGCTCCCTCGTCCTGGGCTGGTTCGGCTGCCTCTGGGGCTTCGGGTTCCGCCGGATCGTCTTCGACTGGGCGCGCCGCGAGGTTCGCCTGAGAACGTGGCTCTGGCGGAAGACGAGCCCGTTCTCCGCGATCGATGGCCTGGTCCTGCGGGGGAAGACCTACGGCCGCAAGGACGAGGAGCCCGAGGGAAGGCCCTTCTGGTGCGAGGTGAAAGTGCTGCTGCCGGGGCCCTTGAACTTCGCCATCAGGACGGAGAAGTACAAGGGGGACATGGAGACTCCGTACCGGATGAGCATGCCGATGGTTGCGGAACTCGCCCACGCGCTCGGCGTGCCCTGGACGTGGACGGACTATCCCGACTCCTAAAGGGACGCACCTCTCAGTCTCTTGCCCCCCGCCCCCCGATGTCATACGTTGGCGTCGCCATCCGCTGCCTGTTGGACGCTTGAGGGCCCCCATGCCGAAACGCACCGACGCCGAGCCGTTGTTCCACGGGGCCACCTTCGACGACATGCTCTTCCGTCCGCAGGAGGGGGTGGTCGAGTCGCGGCGGCAGGTCGACATCTCCATGCCCCTCGTCCGGGGGATCGTGCTCAAGCTGCCCCTCGTCGGGGCCAACATGGACACCGTCACGGGCCCCGAGATGGCCAAGGCGCTGGCCCTCGAGGGGAGCCTGGGCTTCCTGCATCGCAACTGCTCGATCGACGAGGAGGCCGCCGCCGTCCGCCACGTCAAGCGGCAGCACGCCTACATCATCGAGCAGCCGCGCTGCCTCCACCGCGGGATCGGGCTCGGAGAGGCGCGCAGGCACATGGAGCGGCACAACGTCAGCGGCATCCTCGTGGAGGAGCGGCCAGGGAGCGGCGTGCTCGCCGGGATCCTCTCCCACCGGGACATCCCGAACTTCCCGGTCCCCGACGGCGAGCCGATCGAGAGCTTCATGACGCCCTTCGCCCGCCTCGTCACCGCGCGGCCCGACATCGCCGTGGAGGAGGCGGAGCAGCTCATGTTCCGTCGCCGGGTCGAGAAGCTCCCGCTCATCGGACCCGGCAGGCAGATCCAGGGCCTCATCACGATGAGGGACCTCAGGCTGGCGAAGAACAAGCCCTGGTCGAGCAAGGACGCGAAGGGGCGCCTGCTCGTCGGCGCGGCGATCGGCGCGCGCGGAGACTTCCTGGAGCGCGCGGAGGCCCTCCTCGCCGCGGGCGCCGACTGCCTGCTGATGGACGTGGCGCACGCCCACTCCGTCAGCGTCGAGCGGGGCGTCCGCGCGTTCCGCAAGCGGTGCGACGGCGTTCCGCTCGTGTGCGGGAACGTGGGGACCTTCGAGGGGGCGCGGTTCCTCGCGAGGCTGGGCATCGCGGCCGTGAAGGTCGGCATCGGCCCCGGCCGCGGATGCCGGACCCGGATCGAGACGGGCGCCGGGGTGCCCCAGCTCCAGGCGATCCGCGAGGTCGGCCTCGCGCTCGGCGCCCGGGTGCCCGCCATCGCCGACGGCGGCGTCCGGGACGACAAGGACATCGCCTTCGCGATCCTCGCGGGCGCCTCCACGGTGATGCTCGGCAGCGCCCTCGCCGGCACGGACGAGTCGCCCGGCATGGTCATCGACGACCCCGGGACGGGGCAGAAGGTGAAGCTCTACCGCGGCATGACCTCTCCTCAGGCCGTCCTGGCCAACGCGGACCCCGAGGAGGCGGACGACCTCCTCGCGGTCCCCCAGGAGGGCCAGTCGGTCGAGCTCCCCTACCGCGGGAGCGTCCTCGCGATCCTGGCCCGCATCCGAGGGCACCTCCAGTCCGCCGTGAGCTACGCGGGGGAGACGTCGCTGCGCGACGCCCGCGCCAAGGTCGGGCGGGCGCCGGGGAAGTTCCTCATCCGCCTGAGCGAGGCGTCGCGCAAGGAGTCGTTCATCAGGTAGGCGAGCACACCCGCGCTGGCGCATGACCGGTATCGTGGCTCCATTGCCCCCATTCCCCTTCCCGTTCCCCTTCCCCTTCCCAGCGCGTCGGTGGCAGGGGAATGGGAACGGGAAGGGGAACGGGAAGGGGTCGTTCTGCGATCGCGTTCATGCGCGCCCCCCGCGTCGAGGGATTGACACGGCCGCCCGCGAGCCCCTACGATCGCGCCTTCCCGCAAGGAGGCCCCATGCCGACCGGCGACGACGCCATCCGCGCCCTGAGAGACGCCCTCA
>CAZYRM010000086.1:0-26596 GCA_964649705.1 uncultured Planctomycetia bacterium | reverse complement strand
CCCGCCACGCGAGCGCGTACTCGGGCGCCAGGGCGATCGCGCGGTCGTACTGCTCGAGCGCCTTCGCGTTCTTCTTGAGCCAGGCGTAGGTGTCCCCCAGCTCGACCATCGCCTCGTGGAACTCGGGATTGATCTTGAGCGCCTTCTCGAGCGCGGTCTTCGCGTCGTCGTACTCCTTGGTGTACTGGTACGCGATCCCGAGGTGGTACTGGGGGAGGGCGAACTTCGGCGCGCGAACGGCCTTCTCCAGCTCCTTGATCGCGCGCTCGACGGTGTCGATCGCGTCCCCGCGCTGCTTCTTGGCCTCCTCGAGGAGGAGGTTCCCCTTCGCGTCGGCCTCGATCGCGGCCTGCGGCGTCCCCTCGGGCGGCCTGAGGTTGTCCGTGCGCCCCTTCGCGACCGGCGCGGGCTCGGCCGCCGCCTCCTTCGGCGTCGGGTCGGCCTTCTTCTCCCCCGGCTTGACCCACTGGCCTCCCTCGCGGGCGTACCCCAGTTCCCCGCGGGCCGCGGCGTGGTCGGGGTTCTTCTTGAGGACCGCCTCCCAGCCCGCCTTCGCCTTGTCCGCCTGCCCGTTCTTCTTCGCGAAGGCCGCGAACGCCGCGCACCCCTCCGCGTCCAGCTTCCCGAGCTGCCCCTCCCAGAGGGCGATCGCCTTGTCGGGGGCGAAGAAGTCCCACTCGAGCGTCAGTTCGCCCGCGTCCGTGCGGACAACGGCGCCGCCCGGGCCGACCTTGACGAGCGTGCCGTTGAGCTGCGTCCCGTCCTTGAGCGTGAACGTCTCCGCCGAGGCGAGGAGGGGGAGGAGGAGGGCGATCCGGGCGGGCTGCATATCACCTCCGTGCGATCGACCGAATCGTAGCGGCGCGGAGGGACCGGAGTCAAGGCGAGCGGCGCGGCTTCCGGAGCTCGCGGGCCGGGACGCCGACGTAGGTCTTCCCGCCCTTGAGGTCGCCGACGACCGCGGCCCCGGCGCCCACCGTCGCCCACTCGCCGATTGACGTCCCCTGGCGAACGCTCGCGCCAATCCCGATCATCGTCCCCGTCCCCACGCGGACGCGCCCCGGGGGTGACCACGTGTGGCAGCAGCGGAGGGGTAGCCAGTTCGCCGAACAAGGAGAGGGCGACCCGTCTGCCGGCCGTGCGACGGGTCGCGAACTACGCCCGTTCCGAGCTGCCTTCCTTGATTACGACGCGGGCGTGGTCGAGCAGACCGGGCGGTTCCTCGGCCTCCGTCGCCAGCCACTGGCGACGCGTCTCCCGCACAAACGCAGCGCGAGACCGGTCGTCGGTTGCGTCCTGCGGAAGAGGAAAGACCCTCGCGAAGGCGTGGGCGCACGCGCGTTGGCGGAACCCGAACCGGAACCAGGAGAGCGAGGTGTGGGTGTCGCACCCGTTACGGACGCAGAGCGGAAGGACCTTCAAGTCATCGGGCGGAACGACCTCCGGCTGTTCCGCCTCCAGCCAACATTCGACCAGCGCAAGCAGCAGGCCGGCGTCGATGGCGAGCGCACGCTCAACGACCTCGCTGACAAACTTGAAGACGGGCGGGAGCCCTCGTCCGCCGTCGCCGCGCTGGTTGGACACTTCAGCCAGCGGGGTCCCGTAGAGCCGCGCGCTGATCTGCTTGTAGGTGCCGCCCTGCATGTAGACCCGCACGAGGTCCCCAAGGTCGTTCCAAGCCACCGCCCACCTTTCCGGGCGGGTCCAATCCGGGTCGTCCTCCGATTCCTCGCCCACGCCCGCCACGAGGGCGTGGAGGCGAGTCCTCGGCGTTTCAGTCTTCTTGTCGTCCAGGTACTCCCGGACGCGGCGGGCCGGCATGTGCGCCACGACGTCGAGGAACACGTCGAGCCAGCCCATGACTCCCTGCGTGGCGAGTTGGTCCGGCGGAACAAGACCCCGGCGGGAGAGGGCTTGCCACATGCGCAGGGCTCGAAAGAACTCGACCCCGGCCTTCACGGCCGCGGTAGCCATCCAGGGCGGGACCTTGTCCCGCTCAAGGAACTCGCGCTTCACCTCGGCGACTCGGCGCGTCGCCTCGATCGCCTGGGCCTCGCCGAATACAGCACGCTTCACCCATCCCCCGAAGGTCCGTCGCAACAAGGTCCCAGCGCCCTCCACGTCTCCGTCGAACGCAGAGAGCATCGTGGTCAGTGCCAGGTCGAGCGGGATCGCCCCTTGGTCGTCGCCCAGGATCAGGTTGTCAATGAAGCGCTCGATGGGGCTGTGGACCTCGACCGAGGCGTCGGCCTCGCCGAGCACTGGGTAGCTCGCTAGGACTCTCTTTCCGGTAAGATCTTGCACGACCGGAGCTTTTAACGGCTTGTCGCTCACGAGTAGCACGACGGCTTGGTTCGCGAACCCAGGTCGCCCGGCCCTCCCGAAGCCATTCAGGATCAGCGAGTTGGCGCGGTCGAGGCCAGCCGCCGCATCGTCCGGCGGGACGGGCCCTCCCAACTCGCTTCCCGATACGACTACCGCAGCGGCCGGCAGATTCAAGCCTTGGGCGAGGGTACCAGTCGCGAACATGAGCTTGGCGCCGCCCTCCGCGTACATCCGCTCGGAGGCCGCCTGTTCAACCTGTAGCATTGCGCTGGTATGCACGGCGACCCCCTTTCGCAGAAGGTCGCGCAGGACCGTGGAGACGCCAAGTTCCGCGTCCGCGATCGCGAGTTGGGCCTCTACGATCGGCGGCAGGGGGCCGGCCCCGACGCAGCCGGGAACGGGCTGGGCGTCGCGCGCGAGTCCGAAGGCGTGGTGCCGGCTAGACATGATGAAGTCGATGGTCGGAATGTCGTTTGCCGCGAGCATCTCGCCGAGCTTGCGACCCGTTGAGTTCTTCCAGCTATTGACGGACTGCTCGATCACGCCCCTCCTGGTGCGGCGCCGCACGAGCTCGGCCGCAATCGGCAGACTCGAGGCTCGGTAGTCCAGCGGTCCATCAAGGGTCCAGGGGCCGGACAACCCCATGAGCCAGCCGAGAGGCAGTGCCCTTCGGTCGGTTTTCGCCGCGAGCACTCCGGCGGGGACTGCGGCCTCCGCCGCGCGCTCCGCCGCGGCCAGCGGTTCACTGTCGAGAAACGCAACCCCGCGGGCCGCTCTGGATGGACGCCATGAGAGGACGGACCGGTGGGCACCATGGCCGCGCACGTCGGCCAGCCAGCCCCGGAGATCGTCCGGGTTTGCGACCATGGCGGACATCAGCAGGACGCGCATCGCGGGGGACTTCGCGAACAGCTGCGAGAGAACGACGTCCGCAACGACCCCTCGACCGCGATCGTTCAACAGATGGCACTCGTCGAACACGCAGAGGGAGCAGCTTTCGAAGGCCTCGGGGTGAAGGCGCAGGGCAAGCGCGCACTTCTCCGGGGTCATCACGCACACGGACGCGCCGACGCTGATCGCGTCCTCGGTGAGCGCGGTGTACTCTTCTCCGCCCACGAAAGCGGTCACCTCAACCTCGTCGAACGCAGAGAGCGCGGCCTTGAGGTCTCGACGGATTTGGTGCGCAAGCGCGTTGGTGGGAGCCAGATACACGACCCAGCCACGGGCGAGCGCGTGGACGACGGCGAGTTCCGCGAGGAAGCTCTTGCCGCTCCCGGTCGGCATCGAGACCACGGCGTCCCGCTCAGGGCCCGGCAGGCACCCGCGGACGTACTCCAGGGTCGACGGCCAGAGGAAGGGGCGGCCCTTGGCGAACGCAGTTCCTCGGGCACGCTGCCGAAGGTACGCAGGGAATCCGGTGACGATTCCTGCGTCTCCGCCAGCGGGTGGAGGCACCGCGTGGACGACGGAGCGCTCGCAGGTCGCGCGGACTGCGGCTGCGAGCAGCGCGGACAAGTGGGCGACGTCAGGGTACGGCGGAGGCAGGCGGGAGTCGGCGAATTTGGCCGTGCCCGCGACGCAGGACTCGCGCACCTTCCGGACCGCGGCCTCGGCGCGCTCGGCGCCGTCCTCGCTCACGCCTGCAAGCCAGGCGAAGTACCACTCGAGAGCGACGGACAGCGAGCCATACAGAAGCCTCCGCGTGTCCTCAAACAGATCGTCGCTCATGGTGTGGTTCAGAGGCGTCGCAGCGGGATCGGCTTCCGCCGCCTGGACCGTCCCCCGGCAGAGCGAGATCACATTCCTCGCCAGGCGCCATCCGGCCCGGCAGCGCTCCGCGCGCAGCCCCTGCCCTTCGGGCGCGGCAGTATCCGGAATTCCGGACACAGCGGCGACCGCGTTCACGTCATAGCCGCCGATCATGTAAAGCAGGCCGCTTTCCAGCGCCGCGTACACCCTCATGTCCGACAGGGGGTCGACCTCCGGCTGAGTTCCGGCTACCCCGCTTCCCCTCAGCAGGGCGAGCGCCTCTGCGGCGACGAATGCGGCGGCCCTCCGAGCGGGTCCGGGTACCTCTGCGCCGTACTCCGCGTCGAACACGGCGACGCTCTCCAGCGCGTCGACCATCCGCCGCAACTCCGGGACGAGAGCCGCTCGCTCGGCGTCCGGCCCCGCCGCTGACCTTGCGCCGACGCGCTCGTCGACGATCATCAGGTAGGCGCGGGAGAGCAAGCGCCTGCACTCCGCGGGATCCAGGTCTGGAAGTCGGGGTAGGTCGTTGATGACCGACTGCGCGTGGAGATCAAACATGGCTTGGGAGTGAGGCCGCGAACGAACGCATGGCGTCAGCTACGTTGTCGAAGAACGTGGCGAAGGTGTCGACTTGGTGGGGCATGATGTGTACGGGGGCTTTCAGGCCGTTGAGCGAGGGGCGAGCGTTGCTCCAGTCCTTCGCGACGGAGATGTCGTAGTGAGGATTCGGGATGTAGGTCCTATGAGCCTTCCAGAGCGAGGGCGAGATGGCGTCCTGGAGATCCTTCGGCAGGGCCGATCGCATGCCCGCTACCACCTGGCGGATCCGCGTGTCGTGGATGCCGGCGTCCACGTCCCTGAAGAAGGCGACGGCGTCGGAGATTGCTTTGTTCGGGTCCTGGGCGTATGCCTTCGACTCCACGAGGGACAGCCCGAACGCCCCATTGGACCGGTAAATGGCCACGACGTCGAGCCCATGGTCCTTCGCGGCGACGTGGGGGAAGTCGAGCGCCACCACTTCGCCGCCCGGGTGTAGCTCCTTCCGGCGGGAGGCGAGCATCAGGCACAGGTGCCAGAGTCCCTCCGCGAGCCAGGGGTTGCGTTCGTCCTCTTTCTGGTCCTGCGTGAGTGCGGCGTTGCTCGCGCCGACGATCGCTTCCACGCTCGTCACGACCTCGGCGCGGTCCTCGGGCGTGTTCTTGATCGCCGCCCGGATGGTCAGCGACTGTTGGACCGCCGCGACCCGGAGACCGACCAGGTACGCGCCTACAGCATGGATGGTATTGGCGTCGGCCCCCCAACCGCCCACCCAGACCACCTGGTGCGTAGTCGCCTCGTGGCTGGCGCAGACAAGCCTGCTCTCAAGGAGCACTAGCGCGTCGGAGATGGCGGAGTCGATAGCGGCTGGCAGCGTGATCATCATCAAGCAGAATCTGAATACGGCCGGGGCCGACCGCCGAAGGGCTCGTTCTCCTTGCCCAGAAAGCCCCCCACTACACCCACGGTGAGGCGACGAGCGTCGCTGATCGTCCAGATGGTCTACCGGAGGGCGTGGTTGGTGTCCTTCTGGGCCGGTTCGTGCCCGCGCCGAGCCAATCGACGGGGGAATCGTACCGCCTCGTCGGCGGCGATCGCAAGCGGCGAGTCGCCGAGGTAGCGCAGGCCCTTGTGTTCACGATCGCCGCCTGTCCGGTGCGGGGCCGGGTCACGACCACGGCGCCGGCGTGGATCGTCGCCGCCGCGGAGACCCGGCAGGCCGGGAGCCTGAAGTGTGAATCCCGTGAGCCCGCGCGGCGGGGAAGCCTCTTCGGGCGAGAGCGGGCCCGCTCCCTCCCCAATGCTTCCTTGCCTGCGGCGGGCACGTGCGGTAACGTGCCGCTGCCCTGGCTATTGTATCGCCGTCCAGGGTCGACGGGCTGCCTCACCATGGGAGACCCGGTCCAGGGAGGGAGCCGCGGATGCGAGCTCGGAGCGATAGGGGGCGCACTGGTTGCAGCGAATGACGGCGTGGTGCCCCTGGCTCGGGCGATCCAGGACGACGACGATGCAGTGACCATTCGCAACGCGGAGCTGGCAGAGCGTTCGTTGGTGTACGTGACTCTCACGCGCGCGAAGCGCGGCGCGACGATCACGGCGAACGGAACCCCCAGCCGGATGCTACCCGAAGTGAAGGCCTGAGCATGCGGCAGGGGCACCTCGGTCGATGGACCAGCAAGGGCACCAGGCGCCCTCACCCTTGAAGCGGGCCGGCGAGTAGCGGAGAATGGCTGCATGATGACCTCGGTCTCCATCGCGAACTTTCGCGGCATCGCCCAGGGGGAGCTCTCCCAACTCGCGCCGCTGACGGTGCTCATGGGCCCGAACAACAGCGGCAAGTCCACGTGCCTGGAGGCGATGAGCATCGCGTGGTGGGCCAATCCCGCGGAGGCCCTGATTCGGGTCGCACATCGTCGGGGGTGGCTTGGAATTGCGGGGGTCGAGTACCTCATCGGGACGGCCGGGGCCAAGGTCGCGTTTCAAGGTAGCCTGGGCGGTGGAGCGACCGCGGTCAGCGGCACCCTGACCATTCGGCGGGAACCAGCGCCTTCGACGTCGCTTGCAGACCTCGCTCGCCGGCAGGGGCTGCAAGGACAGCCGCTCGCGTGCTCGATTGCCCACGAGCTCCGAGTCAGGAACACGGTGAATGGGCTCCAACATGCCATTGCTCTGGATGACGCGGGACAGTTCGTCGTGGTCCACGGCGGCGACTCCGGTAGTTTCGGTGGGCCACGGATGTCCGCGTTCCTTGACGCGCGGGTCGCATCGGAGTCGTTGAGTGAGGCGCTCTCCAAGGCCGATGCCGCGGGCGAGGAGGCCCACGTCAGATTGATTGGGTACCTCAAGCAGATCGACCCGGGAGTCCGCGAGGTCCGAGCAAGACAGATCGGCGGGGCCTGGGTGCCTCACGCCTACTACGCGAACCGGACCATCCCGCTGGCATTCAGCGGCGACGGGATCATCCGGCTGTTCAGCATCGCTGCACACCTCGCACCACTCCGTGAAGCCCTGGTGCTCATGGAGGAGCCCGAGTGCTACCAGCACACGCGCTCGCTGGAGCAGTTGACGCGTATCCTGTGGGATGCCATCGACGCGGGGAACCAGATCATCGCCTCCACGCACTCCCTGGAGCTGCTGGACATGCTTCTTCTTGAGGCCGTCAACCGGAGGGATGGGCTGCAGCGGACCGCGCTCATGCGCCTGGCGCTCGCCGATGGTGCCCTCTCCGCGGTCCGTGTGCCTGGCCCAGATATCGCAATGCTCAGGCAGGACCTCGCGGAGGACCTCCGCAGGTGAGTGTGCGCAGGGTCGCGATCCTTTGCGAGGGCCCGCAGGACCTCGAAGCCCTGCGTGAGCTTCTGTGCCGTTCGTACCTGATGGTCCCTCGTCGCGCGATTTCGGCTGGGCCCTCCGGCGGCGAACGGAAAGCCCTGCTCGACTCCCGCACCGGGGATCTGAGCCTGGAACTCGTGGTCGGCGGGGGCCGCCCCGGCCTTCACGCCAGATGGGTCAAGTTCGCGCGCGACATGTCGCCAAGCGAGCCGTACTCGCGGATTGGTGTGTCGTTCGACCCGAATGGGGACGCCGAGCAGGACTGGCGAAGGCTGGTCTTCGAGGAGGCCTGGGGCGACGCCACGATCCAGAAGGGACCGTTCGGCGACTACTCGGCACCTGTCGCCGCTCTAGGCACAGCACGACCTGTCGATGTCGTTCCCCTGCCGTGGGCATCGGAGTCTCCTCTCGCATACGGCCTCTCGGATCACCAGAGCCTCGACCGGATCCTGGCTGCTGCCGCGCGCCAGCTCCATCCTGAGTTCGATCCGTGCGTTGAGGCGTACCTCCAGTGTGCGGCGAGAAACGGGCGATCCCCTGGCTGGAAGGAGGCCGCGAAGAGCTGGGAGGCGCTCCTCTTTCCCAAGGGAGGATTCGCGGCGCAGGCGTTCGGTCAGGACCCGAGTCTCTGGTCGGCCGCCCAGTCCCTCCTCACGGCAACTACAATGTGGAGCGGCCTCCAGAGGCTCCTCGCTCCGTAGCGCCCACTACGCGGGGAACTGGCGTCCGCCTCGACTACACGCCTCGATCTGCGGAGCGGCGCGGCTTCCGGAGCTCGCGGGCCGGGACGCCGACGTACGTCCTTCCGCCCTTGAGGTCGCCGACGACCGCGGCCCCGGCGCCCACCGTCGCCCACTCGCCGATCGAAGTCCCCTGGCGGACGCTCGCGCCAATCCCGATCATCGTCCCCGTCCCCACGCGGACGCGCCCCGCGAGGTGAGCCCCGGGCGCGACGTGGGCGTAGTCTCCCACGACGCAGTCGTGATCGACGCAGGCCCCCGTGTTCACGATCGCCGCCTGGCCGATCCGCGCCCCCGTCATGACGACCGCCCCCGGGTGGATCGCCGCCCCCGCGGAGACGCGCGCCCTCCGCGAGACCGAGGCCTTCGGGTGGATCGCCGTCACCAGGTCGTACCCGAGCGCGATGGCGCGGCGCACCAGCTCCTTCCGCGCCGCGTTGTCACCCACGCCGACATGGACGCGGCGGATCCCCTTCGCGCGGAGCGTGTCGAGGAGCTCCGGCCCGCCGAGGACCTCCTTGCCGTCGAGGTCGGCTCCCCAGAGCGACTCGTTCCCGACGTAATCGAGGAACCCGGCGACCTCGCCTCCGGCCCCCATCTCGTCCAGGATGTCGAGGACGACGCGGGCCTGGTCCCCCGCGCCGACAATCAGGATGTCCGGCCGCTTCCGCATCAGTACGTCATCCCCTTCTTGAGCGTCTTCTCGCCCACCGGCGCCTTCTCGATCGCGTCGGCGATCGACTTCGCGGCGTTCCCCTTCCCGTACGGGTTCGGGCACGTGCGACACGCCTTCCGATACGTCTTGTCCTCGCGGGCGCGCAAGAGCGCCGCCTGGACCGACTTTGCGTCCGCGTCCACGAACGCGACGTTCTTCGCGCACTCGCGGCCCCGGTTCCGCTCGCCGACGTTCACCACGGGCAGGCCGAAGAAGCGCGCCTCGATGATCCCGCTGCTCGAGTTCCCGACCATGACGGAGGCGTTCGTCAGCGCTCCGTAGTAGAGCGCGGGCTCGAGGTGATCGAAGGTCCGCACGCGCGCCGCGTCCATGGACGCCAACGCAGCGCGGACGTGCTGGTTCCCCGCGTCGTTGTTCGGACGGAGGGCAACCACGTGCCCGACCGACTCGACGAGCGCGGAGAGCGCGATGCGGGCCTCCTCGCCGGCGCGCTCCCCCGCGTGGATGGTCGCGTGGTAGACGAACACGCCGTAGGCCCCCTTCGGCGGCATCCCCAGCCGCTTGCGGACCTCGGCGTCGGCGGGCAGGACGAGCGTTCGGATGGCGTCGAGCGCAGGCGCGCCAACGACGTGGATCCTCCAGGTCTCCTCGCCCAGCTTCCTCACCCGCTCCGCGCTCGCCTCTGTCGCCGCGAGGTGGAGATGCGCGAACTTCGTGATCGCGTGGCGGATCTGCTCGTCGATGTGGCTCCCCGTCGCCCGGTCGCCCCCGTGGATGTGCGCGATGGCGAGGTTGAGCGTCGACGCGGCGAGCACGGCCGCGAGCGGCTCCAGGCGGTCCCCCAGGACCAGCACCCACTGCGGGCGCCACTCGGAGAGGAGCCTCGTGAACCCGTCCACCCCCCGCGCGAGGGCCTTCCCGTGGTAGTTGGGGTCCTCGATCTCCCCCTCGTACATCGGAACGGTCCCCTCGATCGGGACGCCGGACTTCCGGATGTCCTCGATCGTGTTGCCGTAGCCGGCGAGGAGGTGGAGGCCCGTCACGGCGAGCTTGAGGTCGACGCCCGGCCGCCGTCTGAGCTCCTGGAGGATCGGCCTAAGCAGGCCGAACTCGGCGCGACTCCCGGTGACCGCGGCGACGCGGAGCCTCATGACGCCCTCCAGGGGAAGGGCGTTCTAACCCGCTCCGCCCTGCGTGTCCACGAGAAGGATCGTCGGAAGACGCATGTCTCAACACAGGCTCAACGTCGGAGGGGCTCGGATCCTGACTTAAGCCTCTGTTGAAAACTGCGTATTGAGAAATGAGTATTCTCTCAGTGCACCGTCGCCTTCCTCTTCCTCTGGAACATGTCCTGGTCGCGGGCGTTCGAGAGCGCGGTGTCCCAGGTGATCGTCCCCTTCTGGTAGAGGTCCTCGAGGACGGCGTCCATCGTCCGCATCCCGTCGCGCGTCCCGGTCTGCATGCTGGAGACGAGGAGGTGGTGGTTCCCCTCTCGGATGATGTTCCTCACCGCCGTCGTCGCCACCAGGATCTCCGTCGCGAGCACCCGCCCCTTGCGGTCGGCGCGGGGGAGGAGCCGCTGCGCCAGGATCCCGATGAGCGACGCCGTGAGCTGGAGCATCACCTGGTTCTGACGCTCCGCGGGGAAGACGCCGACGATCCGCTCCACCGTCTGCTCCACGTTGGGCGTGTGGAGCGTCGCGATGACCATGTGCCCCGTCTCCGCCGCGACGAGGGCCGTCTCGATCGTGTCAAGGTCCCGCATCTCCCCGATGACGATGATGTCCGGGTCCTGGCGGAGGACGTGGACCAGCGCCTTCGCGAAGGACGGCGTGTCCGTGTGGACCTCCTGCTGGACGATGATCGCCCTCTTCGGGGTGTGCACGTACTCCACCGGGTCCTCGATCGCGACGATCTTGCACCGCCGCTCCCGGTTGATCAGGTCGACCATGTAGTTCAGCGTGGTCGTCTTCCCCACGCCCGTCGGCCCCGTGACGAGGAGGAGCCCGCCCGATCGCCGCGTCAGCTCGTCGACGATCGGCGGCAGGCCCAGCTCCTCCGAGGTCGGGATCTCCAGGTTGCAGAGGCGGATGGAGGCCTCCACGTTCCCGGCGTGGTAGTAGGCCGTCAGCCTGACGCGGCCCACGGCCGTGTGGAAGATGGAGACGCACAGCCCCTGCTCGCGCTCGAACGCGGCCCGCTGGTTCTCGGAGAGGAGCTGGTACGTGAGGTTCTTCGTCTCCTCCTGGGTGAGCGAGTCCGCGTTGGCCATCAGGATCTCGCCGTTGACCCGGAGCGCGGGAGGCACCCCCGCGACGATGTGGAGGTCGGAGGCGCCCGCCTTGCGCGCCGCCAGAAGGAGCCGGTCGATCTGCACGTCAGGCCTCCTACCTTCGGAAGAACGAGGAGAGTCGCCTCACCATGGCCGTGAACACCCCCTCCCGATCCACGCGGTCGAGCCCCTCCTGCGCCGTCCGGCGATCCGGCGCGACCTGGAGCGCGCTCCGGTACGCCGCCCGGGCCCGGTCGGCCATCCCGACGAGCTCCAGACAGCGGCCAATCGTCTCCCACGCGAAGGCGTTCGACCCGTTCCGCGACGTGGCCAACTCCAGGTACCTGAGGGCCGCCGCCGCCCGCTCGTGCGCCAGGTAGACCCGGCCGATCGCCAGCGGCTCGAACCAGTCCCCGGGCGCCGCCGCGAGCGCCTTGCCGAAGCAGAAGTCGTCGTTCCGGTCCCCGCGCGACAGCAGGACGTCGCCCCGCGCGCGCCAGCGGTACGCGCTCGCCCCCTTCTCCGCAATCGCGGCATCGGAGAATGCCATCGCCTGGTCCAGGTCGCCGAGCCGCGCGGTCGCCACCCCCTTCGCCGCGAGGAGCTCCGGCTGCGTGCGGAACATCTCGAGGCCCTTGTCCGCCCAGACCCGCGCCTCGTGGGGCTCCTCCAGCTCGATGAGGGCCTGCACCTGCCCGAGCCACGCCTCCGGGAGGTGGGCGTCGTACTCCAGCGCGCGCGAATAATACTTGAGGGCGTCCTCGAACTGGCCGTCCCGGAACCGCTCCGTCGCGAGGGATAGGTAGTGCTTCTCGTCGCGGGACGGCTCGGATGCCCGTCGCTCCGAGGAGTCCTCGTTCTTGTCGAACTCGAGGTTGGAGAAGCGGCCCATCTACGGCTCCAACGCGCGACGGCGCGACCACGGCTGCCAGACGCGCCACGGAGTGCCCAGCAGGGACCCGAGGGGCACCAGGCCGAAGGGCGCCAGGTCGAAGTACTCTTGATTGTAGATCCGCATACCGAGCGAGGGCCACACGAAGACTGATCCCTCCGGTACGACCAGGTCGAGCACCGCGGGAACGACGCCGGGATCCAGCGGCCGCTCCGCGGGAGGGATCGGCGTGCCGTTTCGCACGAAGGTCCCCTCGAGGACCTCGATGTGGTCTCCCGCCACCCCGAGGACCCTGTCCATCGTCGGGCCTCCCCAGGCGCGGTTGAAGGCGACCAGGCGGCCGCGGGCGGGACGCCAGCCGGGGTCGCGGACGCGACTCACCAGGACCACGTCGCCCTCCTTGAATGAGGGCGCGGAAACCCCCGCCGGGAGGCGGAGGGGGAATACGAGCTGCTCCACGCCCCATTGGAGCGGCAGGTACACGGCCAGGAGGAGGACGGCCCAGGTCGCGAGCGAGACCAGGCATCGCCGGACCAGGGGGAGCGGTCGCATCGCCTCCTGGTAGGGGTGGAGGGCCGAGAAGACGTGGGTCGAGAGGGCGAGGCCGGCGAGGACGGTGCACGTCGCGGTCCCAAGCCACGCGAACGCGAGCGCGAGGAGGAGGAGCCAGGCGCCGAGGAACGCGGTGCCCAGCCGCCGGCGGCCGAGGACGAGCTGGTGCAGGCCGGGGAGGAGTCCCAGGAGCGTTTGGGAGGCCACCAGGACCTGTCGCACGGCGCCGGGGCGCACATGCGGCAGGCCGTGGAACGCGCGAAACCGCTTCCGCCAGGACGGGGCCCTGGGCGGCGTCAGCACGGCCGTCGCGGTGCGGCCGAAGGGCACGCGGCACGAGAGGCACTCGTTCGTCCCAGGCAGGTTGTGGAAACCGCAATGCGAGCACTGCATCGGAGGCTACCCCGCGGTCCCGCCCTGGATGTCGATCCGGACCTGTTCCTCGGGCTCCCACCGCTCGTGCGTGAAGTCGCGGGAGGCGATCGGGCCGAGGACGCGGGAGAGCCACGCGGCGTACTCCTCGCACTGGCGCCCTTTCACGCCCTTCATGTGGACGCGGACCTTCCCGTCCGTGCCGATCGTGATCTCGAACTCATGCGGCGTCATCGCGTCCTCGCCTTTCTGGAGAATCGGTGGCGGTGGCGTGCTCGTAATCGGGCTCGAAATCGTTCTCGTGCTCGTTCTCGGTCTCGTTCTCGGCTTGAGTGCGTGCGATCCGAGAACGAGACCGAGAACGAGCACGAGAACGATTTCGAGCCCGATTACGAGTACGCCACCGCCACCGACCCTTTTGGTTACCAGCGTCGTGTGGCTAGTCGAATCGCCGGACATGCACGTGGATCGTCCGGTCCTCCCCGACCTCCTGGGAGACGACAGCGAAGTTCTGGTTCCCCAGCTCCTGCATGAGGCGGTGATAGGCGTACTGCTGGACCACGCGCTCCGCGAAGTCCCGCCCGATGGCCTCGAGCTCCGACTTCGAGTGCGTCGCCCCGGCCACGCTCACGCTGCACGCCCCGCGCGCCTCGCGCGCGAAGACGACCGTGACGTCCCCCTTCGCGAACGTCAGCCGCTCGTCGAGGGAGAGGCCGTCGGTCACGACCTGGCTCCCCTTCACCTCGAGCGAGATGCACTCCTGCCTCTTCTCGACTCGGGCCGTGCCTCCCGTCACCTTCGCGAACCCCAGGGCCGTGGCGGCCCCGGCGACGGAGGCCGCGACCGTGGGCCACGCCGCGATGAGGGCCGGGGCCAGGACGACGACTGCGCTCATGACGCTATCTCCTCTTGGGACGGACCGCGAGATAGAACAGGAAGCCGAGGAGCCCCGCCGACAGCAGCACGCCGAGGCCGACCAGGCCGGCCCCATCGACCCCCAGGAACGCCTCGTTCCTCGTGGACGCGTGCCCGACGACGGCCAGCATGGGCAGGCCGTAGACGAGCAGGAAGAAGATCACGATCCCGCGGAGGTGCCAGCGGTCGGCCCACTCCGACATCTCCCCGCGACTCGAGCCCAGCCACGCCACGACCTTGGCCAGGCGCGTCCGCCGCTCGAGCGGCATCCCCCGCAGGTCGGCCGCGCTGAGCCCCGCGCCCGGCCGCGTCTCCTCGACGCGCAGGACGCGGGTCTTCTTCCCGCCCGGGTCCCGGACCACGATGTACTTCGCCATCGCTAGAACTCGATCTTCCGGCCGTTCGTGACCGCCTCTTGCCGCGCGACAGAGGCGTTCCGCGCGCGCCCCTCCGCCCAGGCGCGGAGCCGCGTCAGGCCCTCCTCCATCGTCCGGGAGAGGGGGTTCGTCTCGCCGATCGCCTTCTTCACGGCCGCCGTCCCCAGCTCCTTCCCCTCCGAGAAGACGTCGAAGAGCGCCGAGATGATCGACTCCTCGATCTCCGCCCCGCTGAACCCCTTCGCCGCCTGCGCGAGGGCCGCGACGTCGAACGCCTCCGCCTTCCGCCCCCGCTTCGCCAGGTGGATGCGGAAGATCTCCCTCCGCTCCTCCTCGCTCGGGAGGTCGACGTAGAAGATCTCGTCGAAGCGCCCCTTCCGGAGCAGCTCCGGAGGAAGCTGGGAGATGTCGTTCGCCGTGGCGATGACGAACACGGGAGCGGACTTTTCCGAGAGCCACGTGAGGAGCGTGCCGAAGACGCGCGCCGTCGTGCCGCCGTCCGTCGCCGCCGACCCGCCGGAACCCGCGAGCGCCTTGTCGATCTCGTCGACCCAGAGGACGGCCGGGGCGACCGACTCCGCGATCCGGATCGCCCGCCGCATGTTCTCCTCGGAGGACCCCACGAGGCTCCCGAACATCCGCCCCACGTCCAGGCGCAGGAGCGGCAGCTTCCAGAGGCCCGAGATCGCCTTCGCGCAGAGGCTCTTTCCGCACCCCTGGGCGCCCAGGAGCAGGATCCCCTTCGGCGGAGGCAGCCCGAAGGAGCGGGCCCGATCCGAGAGCGCCGACTGGCGCTTCCCCAGCCACTCCTTCAGGTGGTCCAGGCCCCCGACGTGGCCGAACTCCTCCCGGCTCTCGTAGTACTCGAGGAGGCCGGTCTTCCTGAGGATCTGCTTCTTCTCCGCGAAGACCTGCGTTACGTCCGTTGCGTCCAGGCGTCCGTCGGAGACGATGATCTTCGCGAAGACGTTTTCCGCCTCCGTGAGCGTCAGGCCGAGGGCGGCCTTGAGGAGCTGCTCGCGCCCGTCCGGAGAGAGGTCGATCGCGACCTTCTGGTTGTCCCGCACCTCCTCCACGATGCGGTCCAGGAGCGCGGAGAGGTCCTCGACGCACGGCAGGGGGACGTCGACGACGGTGATCTCCTTCTCCAGCTCCGGCGGGACCTCGAGGATCGGGGAGTCGATGAGGATCGTCTTGTAGCTGTTCTTGAGGTGGATCGCGATTTCCTTGAGGCGACGGATCACGGCGTAGTTGTTCTTCTGGAGGAAGGGGTGGAAGTCGTGGAACAGGAAGAGGGCGGGCTCGACCTGGTCGATCACCTGGTCCAGGGCGACGAGCGGGTCGCGCGTCGCGGGGTTGCGCCCCTTCTGCGACTGGATCGGCGTCCCGGCGGGCGTGATGCCCGTGGTCGCGGACCACTCGTAGAGGCGCTTGTTGCGGCGCTTCGCGACGTCCGCGACGATGTCGCGCACGCGGGTCTCCTCCCAGCTCACCAGGTAGAGGATCGGATACCTCGCCCGGATGAGCAGCTCGATCTGGTCACGCACGTCGCTCGCCATGCTTCCTCCGACCAGCAAGCTGGCTCTGCCAGTCAGCTTCGTCGGCCCGCGCGAGCAGGTCCCGGACCGCGGGGTCCTCCGGCGCGAGCGCCCGCGCGATCTCCAGGGAGGCGCGGGTGGCATTCTCCACAAGGATACGCCCTCGGCGGTCGATGTGGAATCGCAGCGTCTCGGCGCTCGTCATCGGACGGCCTCCATCGCCGATCGTGCCGCCTCCGACTCCGCCTCCGTCGTCGTGCGAGCGATCTCCGGGAACGACGGCGCGCGGAAGGCCGGGACGTAATGGTCGCGGACGTGGAACTCGACGTCCGGCATCTCGCTCCCCATCCAGTCGCGGACGGGGCGCAGGCAGCAGTCGACGTGGCTCGGCATCAACAGGTGCCGGACGACGACCCGCCTGCGCGCCGCCGCGAGGAGGAGGTTCCTCTGCAGGACCCAGACGTACTGCGCGAAGCCCCCGAGCCGCTCGGCGCACGCGTCGCTTCCGAACTTGAAGTCGGCCACGATCACGTCGAACGCCGAGACGGCGGGGAGGAGGGCCTCCACGCTCAGGTAGAGGTTCGTCTTGAGGACGAGCGGCACGCCGAGCCCGGTGAGCCTCGACGCGACGTCGAGGAGGAACGGCAGGTGGATCGTCGGCTCGCCGCCCAGGAAGAAGGCCGACCGCGCGCCCTCCGCGACGGCCCGGCGCACGCGACGCGCGATCGCGGCGGCGTGGGCCGCGTCGCCCGCGGAGGCGTCCTGGCTCTCCTCGCCCGTCACGCAGAAGACGCAGCGGAGGTTGCAGCCGGAGAACGAGACGGCGTACGCGGGGACGAACTCGGGCTCCTCGCCGTACTCCATCACCTCGCAGAAGACGCGGGGCCGCGAGGAGGCCTGGCAGACCCCCGCGGGGCCCTGCGTGCGGTCCACGCCGCAACGGTGCTCGCAGATCGTGCAGTGCTGGTACATCGGGGACTCCGACTATCTGCCGTAGCGGCTGATGAGGTCCAGGAATTCGGCCTCCGTGATGAGCGCGACCGAGCCCGAGAAGAAGAGCACGTTCCGATGGCCGCCGTGTGCTGCCGTGCGGTCCCAGGCGATCGGCGCGCAGGGGTCCATCGCATCCGTCAGGACCTGGGAGGTGCACTCGTAGGACATGCACGTCGGGTCGCCTGCCAGCACCCGCTCGGGGGAGAAGCCCCCGCCGTCCGCCGCGCAATGCACCATCGCCTCGCCGCCGCGCGCGATAGCCTCCTCGGGCGTTGGCTGCCTGAACAGGTCGAGAAACAGCCCCGGGCCAGGGCCGGGGTAGCGCGTCTCCTCGCCGAATTTGCAGACCCACATGACGATGTAGGTCCCGAGCTGGCGGAGGTTGTTCATGCAGTCGCGGCATTGGGTTCCCTCGCGGAACAGGCTCGGGTCGATCTTCCACCTCCCGTCCACGCGCGACGCCCCCATCGTGAGAGCCATTTGGCCCTGGCACGTCACTTCCAGCTTCGCCTGGTCGCCGCTCGCCTCCACCGAGGTCACCTCCGCCGAGAGGAGGGGCTCGGCCGCGAGGATTTCCTGGAGGGCCTTCTCGTCCGTCACGGTCGTCGCGTCGCGGAGGATCGCCACGTCCTTCGCGAGGATCCCGAGCTTCATGCGACCGAAGGCCCCCTCCGGCGTGTCGGCGAACGCAGGGAGCCCATCGTAGAAGGGGCGCGCCGCGGGTGCCGTCGGCGTCTCAGTCGCATCGGCCGAGGGGGGCTCCTCCCGCGAGGGGACCGGCGCGACGATGGGCGCCGGCGCGGGCGGGACGAGGGCGACTTGGGTGGCCGAGGCCTGAGCGGTCGGCCGGGAGCCTCTCGAGGGCTCCTCGCAGCGCGCGAGGGCCGCGATGGCGAAGGCCGCCAGGGCGATCACGGGGCAGAGTACGAGCGTGGTGCGCATCGGGGACCTCCTTGACCTAGCGTGAGAGCTCGGCGACGACGAGGGGGGTGACGTCCTCGGTGTCCGAGGCCGCACGGCCGCGAGCCTCGACGACGGCGTCGAGGCGCATCCGCCGTGCGACGCGGTGGAGCGCCGCGTAGAATCGGCGGTTCGCGCGCTCGAGGAGGATCCAGTACTCGGGGGCCTCCTTCGGGTACCCCTGCTTCACGATGGTCGCGTACTCGGGGATGTGGGAGAAGACCTCGCGTGCGTCCAAGGTCGCGGACACCGCGTCGTCGGCGTTGCCGTAGTAGATCCTGACTTCTTCGGCGCGGGCCGTGAGACCGAAGACCAGCGACAGCAGCAGGGTCCTCATGGCGACCTCCTATGCGGCGCGGCGCCGGCGCGAGAGCGCCCACGCCGCGAGGGCCCCGCCCGCCGCGCCCGCGAGGGGCGGCACGGCGGCCACGGGGCCGACCAGGTCGGGCCGCGCGAGCGCCCCCGCGAGGAGCACGACCGCGCACGAACGGACCACGCACGGCACGCGGAGGCGGCCCAGCACCTGGGGCCGCAGCCGCGGGAGGATCACCGCCTGCGCCGCGGCCAGGGCGGCGATTGCGGCGGGCAGGGCCATGGGCGCGACCGACCCCTCGGCCGCCGCCCGCGCCAGCTCCCAGGCGCCCGGGAATGCCGTCCCCGCAAGGAGGGTCGCGACAAGCCCCGTGTGCGACAGGCGCCCCTCGAGGCGGGTCGAGGCGAGCCATGCGAGCAGCACGCCGGCCGCGAGGGGCAGGACCGGAGTCGCCGCAGTGAGGCCCTGCGCGAGGAGCCCCAGGAGGAGCCCCGCGACCAGCGCGATCACGCCGTGCTCGGCCCCCGCCTTCTCGCGGCAGGTCCCCTCGACGCGGCAGCGCCGCGCGAGGTCGCCGTCGAAGAGGAAGAGGAGGACGTGCGCGATCGCCGCGGCGGTCCGCGAGCGCTCA
Organism: uncultured Planctomycetia bacterium; assembly: GCA_964649705.1. GTDB lineage: Bacteria > Planctomycetota > MHYJ01 > WSZJ01 > CAZYRM01 > CAZYRM01. Next base: position 7,919 of record CAZYRM010000086.1, on the reverse strand, counting down.
CGCGTCCCCGAGGCGGCCGGGCCGGCCGCAGCGTCGCGCACCTTGTCCCACACGAGCGCGGGGGGCTGGACGTTCACGAGGTCGCGCAGATCGGCGCAGAGCCTCTGGATCCGCGCGAGCTCCGCGGCGCAGGTCGTGCACGCGCGGACGTGGGCCTCGACCTCCTGCCTGGGCGTCTCGGCGAGCGCCCCGTCGACGTAGGCGGACAGGGACTCGGCGAGCGCATCGCAGCGCGACTCCTCGCCGGAGACTGCACGGAACTCGCCGCTAGGCATCCTCGCCCCCTTCCGCCCACATCCGGGCGAGCAGCTCCTTGCGAGCGCGGTACAGGCGCCCGCGGACCTGGTCGGCGGAGAGGGAGAGCGCCGCGCCAATCTCCTCGTAGGAGGCCCCGGTCGCGGCCAGGAGGAGGATCTCGCGCATCTCGTCGTCGAGCTTCGCGAGGGCCGCCTCGAGGGCGCCGGACGGCTGCTTCGTCGCGGGGGCGGCGACCTCGTCCGCCTGATCGAGCGGGACGCCCCCGCGACGCAGCTCCCGCAGCCGCATCCGCGAGGCGTTGAGGGCGATCGCCGCGAGCCAGGTCCCGACCCGCGACTCGCCGCGGAACCCCGCGGCCGACTTCGTCAGGTTCAGGAAGGTCTCTTGCACGACGTCCTCCGCGAGGTCGGCTCGTCTCAGGGTCCGAAGCGCGAGGCCGAAGACCCGCGGGGCGTGACGGCGGTACAGCCGCTCGAGCGCCCCCGCGTCTCCGGTCCGACAGGCCTCCAGGTCGCGCCTGTCGTCGGCCTCCGTGTTCCCCTGTGCGTCCATAGGTGTGATGCGGACCCCTGTCAATCGTCACGCGAGATTCCGGAATGCCCTAACTCCAAGCGCTATCATGCTTCCGAGCGCGAGGGCGGCGAGGACCACGGCCGGCGCGAGCGTCCTCAGGGGGAGGTTGGCGCGCCAGGCGTACGCCCACCACACGGCCGCCGTGGTCGCCTTCAGATCGTGCGCCTCGGGGGAGTGCGGGTCCCGGAGCACCGAGGGCTCGTACGCGCGGTCCCATCGGAGCGTGCCGAGCGAGGCCCAGGCGTCCCCCGAGAGGACGGCGCTGTGTGTGACGTCGAACGCCTTCACTTCGACCCTCGCGCGCTCCTTCTCTGGGGCGGCGAGGAAGCGGCCCCAGGTGAGCACGCCCATCGCCTGGATGGCGATCGAGAGGCCGAGGACCCCGATCCACAGGCGACCGGGCTTGACCCACGCGGCCGGCAGGAGGGCGAGGGGGAGCATCGGCACGAGGTAGCGTGGCCCCCAGAGGCCGCGGCCGTTCGCCCAGGCCCACCAGCAGCCGTAGACGCAGAGGTGGAAGATCACGACGGCCGCGACGAGGCCGAGCGTCTCCCGCGCCTCCCGCCACATCCGCGGCAGGCCGAACATCGCGATGACGAGCACGGGGCAGAACAGGAACACGCTTCGGCCGGGGGAGAAGAGGAAACCGTAGAGGCCGATGTGCAGCGGGTGGCTGAACGTCTCCTCCTTCGGGTACCCGGTGGCCCAAGGCGATCCAAACCTCAGGGCGTTGTACCCCAAATCGACCGCCAGCGCCGCGATGGCCCCCACGCCAAAGATCGCCGCGGCCGCGACGTTTCCCATGTAGGGGCGACCCGGCCCGCGAGCGGGCGCCCCGTCGCCCCTCGCATGCACGTCCAATCCCGCTCTCCAGATTGCCGCGGCGAAGAACGGGAACAACCCCAGCGCCAGCACGCGCACGATCCCCGCGAGGAAGAACGCCGTGCTCGCCAGGACGACCCACCGCATCCGACCGTCGTCCCGCCACCGCACGAGTGCCCACACGATGGCCAGGAACAGCGCCGCGAGGACGGGCTCTCGGTAGAAGGTCCTCGCGTAGGGCCACAGGATCGTCCCGAACGCCGCGAGTAGCGCCACGGCGGCGGCGCGGGCGGGGGAGTGGCCGAGGGCCTCCACGAGGAGGGCGACGAGCAGCACGGCGAGCGCGCCGAAGACGGGCCCCATCGCCGCGACGGCGGCCCGGGTCGCGTACGGCCTGAGCTGGGTAGGCGCGATCGACGCCCCGAGCTTCCCTATATAGTAGAAGGGGAGGGCGAGGACGGACTGGCCGACCTCGAGGATCGAGTACCTGCCTCCGCCCCGGGCGGGCACCGTCCACGTCTCGCGCAGCATGGACGGCCCGACGTTGACCCCGCCCCTCTCGGCGATCGACTCGGTGACGAGGTACATCGTCTCCTCGTCGATCCCGAGCGTCCCCGTCATCGACAGGAGGTACACCGACAGCGCGAGTAGGAACAGGGCGAGACGCATGGGGCTCCAAGTCGCCGCTCAGGCATCAGGACCGAAGAACCGTCCGAAGGGCACCGCGAGGGTGTTGGAGTCCAGGCCGACGATCTCGGCGCCGCCGTAGGCGATGACGCCCAGGCCCAGACGATCTCCGACGAGTTTGCGCAACATGTCGAGGCCCGACCGGTCCCGTCGGTCGATCGTGGAACTGCGCTTCGCCTCGATTCCCAGGAGACGACCACCCGGACCCTCCAGGACGAAGTCGACTTCGTACCCGTCATGGGACCGCCAGAAGTAGAGACCTGTGCGATCGTCTTCGCACGCGAGGGCCCGGCGCAGCTCCGAGTGGACCCAGGTCTCGAGAAGTGGGCCGGATCGCCCCTGCCGCTCGATGGCCTCCCACGTGTCCGTTCCCGCCAGGTAGCAGGAGAGACCCGTATCCGTGGCGTAGAGCTTCGGGGTCTTGACCAGGCGCTTGGCCGCGTTGACGAAGTAGGGCTGCAGGAGGACGATCTGGTAGGTCGTCTCCATCAGTCCGAAGTACCTGTGCAGGGTCACGGCGGGGAGCCCCGTGTCGCGCGACAGGTCGGCGAAGTTCACGAGCTGGCCCGTGCGCAGCGCGAGGATGGAGAGGAGCCGCCCGAACTCCGGCAGGTGCGCGATGGAGGAGAGATCGCGGATGTCGCGCTCCAGGTACGTCGCTCGGTATCCCCCGTACCAGTCCCGTCGCGCGATCGCCGATCGCAGGCGCGCGGGGATGGGATAGCCGCCGCGGAGCATCAGGTCCTGCAGCTCGCGCCACCGGTGGGCTCGGCCGATGTCTCCCAGAGCTCGCACGGCATCGGAGGCCTTCCGCGCCCTCCAGAGGACCTCCAAGGCCCGCCCGGGCGCTGCGCGCGTCGCCTCGCGCCACGAAAACGGCTCGAGCTGGAACACGGAGACCCTGCCCGCGAGGCGCTCGGAGACGCTCTTGAGCGTGAGGACGTTGGCGGAGCCTGTCAGCAGGTACCGCCCGGGCCTTCGGTCCAGGTCGACCCGTCTCTTCACGGCCCGCAAGAGGTCGGGTGCTCGCTGGACCTCGTCGATGACCAGCGGGACGGGCTGGGCTTCCAGGAACCCGTCCGGGTCGATGAGCGCGGCGTCGAGCGTCGGGCGGTCGTCCAGCGTCAGGTACGTCGCTGCCCACCGGCTCGACGCCAGGTCCCTGGCGAGCGTGCTCTTGCCGACCTGCCGCGCCCCGGTCAGGAGGACGACCGGCGAGGATCGGAGAGCGCGCTCCAGCCGGGGGGCCAGATGTCGGGGAAGGAGCATGGTCGAGATTCTACCACGCCGTGGTCGACTTTCCAGACCCCGCCGCCCGTCTCTCCGCGCGCAGAAGCTCTATCCGCCGGCTCCGCCGCCCTCCACCTCGCCGGGCTCCGTCATGCGGCGCAGGTCGAACGCCTTCTTCGCCTGCTCCTCCGTGATGAGCTTCTGATCCAGCGCGAGCTGCTTGACGCTCACCCGCTTCTTGAAGGCCTCCTTCGCGAGCGCAGCGGCCTTGTCGTAGCCGATGATCGGGTTCAGCGCCGTGACCAGCGAGAGGCTCTTCAGGGCCAGCTCCTCGCACCGCTCGGGGTTGGCCTGCAGCCCGTCGATGCACCGCCCCGCGAAGAGCGTGCAGGCGTTCGCCAGCAGCGCCGTCGAGGAGAGGACGTTGTGCGCCATCACGGGGATCATCACGTTCAGCTCGAAGTTCCCGCCCTGCGCGCCGATCGTCACCGCCATGTCGTTGCCGATCACCTGCGCCGAGACCTGCGTCATCACCTCGCAGAGCACCGGGTTCACCTTCCCCGGCATGATCGACGAGCCCGGCTGGAGGTCAGGGAGCATGATCTCGCCGAACCCCCCGAGCGGGCCGCTCCCCATCCACCGCACGTCGTTCGCGATCTTGATCAGCCCGCACGCGAGGGCCTTGAGCGACCCCGACAGCACGGCGAGGTCGTCCCGCCCGCCCTGGGCCTCGAAGTGGTCCTTCGCCTCGGCGAGGGGGAGCCCCGTCTCCTTCGTGAGGAGCGAGATCACGCGGCGCGCGAACTCGGGGTGGGCGTTCATTCCCGTGCCGGTGGCCGTCCCGCCGAGCGCCAGCTCGTGCACGCCGTCCGAGGCGGCCTGGATCGCCTCCTTCCCCTTCCTCACCTGCCGCGCGTACCCGCCGAACTCCTGGCCGAGCCGGACCGGGACGGCGTCCATGAGGTGCGTCCGCCCGTTCTTGACGATCCCGTCGAACTCCTTCGCCTTCTTCTCGAGCGACGTCGCGAGCTTGTCGAGCGCCGGGTAGAGCTGGCGGTGGAGCGACAGGAGCGCGGACAGGTGGGCGACCGTGGGGATGACGTCGTTCGATGACTGCCCCTTGTTCACGTGGTCGTTCGGATGGACGGGCTTCTTGGATCCGCGCTCGCCGCCCAGCCGCTCGATCGCCAGGTTCGAGATCACCTCGTTCGCGTTCATGTTCGTCGAGGTGCCCGACCCGGTCTGGAAGATGTCGAGCGGGAACTGCGCGTCGTGCTTTCCCTCCACGACCTCCTGGGAGGCGTCGGCGATGGCGCGCGCCAGCTTCTCGTCGAGCTTTCCGAGGTCCTTGTTCACGAGCGCGCAGGCCCGCTTCACGCGGCCCAGGGCCTCGATGAAGTAGCGCGGGAAACGGATCCCGCTGACGGGGAAGTTGTCGATCGCCCGCTGGGTCTGCGCCCCCCACAGGGCGTCCGCGGGGACCTCGACGGGGCCCATGGAGTCCTTCTCCACACGGGTCTTGCTCATGGATCTCCTCGCTTCGGTGGGCGGACCGTACTTTGTAGCGCATCCCTCCCGTTCCGGCAACGCTTCGTCAGTCGCGCGCGAGCCAGGCGAACTTCGCCATCGCCCAGAAGATCCGGAAGGTGTCCTTCCAGGAGATCTTCTTCCCCTCCGCGTAGGAGCGCGGGCGGTAGGAGATCGGCGATTCGATCACGCGGAGGCCCTTCCGCGCGAACCACGTCATCATCTCCGTCTCGAGCTGGAAGCCGCGGGAGCGGATCCTCATCCCCTTCGCCACGACCATCCGCATGACCTTGTAGCAGGAGAGGAGGTCGGTGTGCCTCGTCCCGTGGATGAGGTTGAACGTCGTCGTGAAGACCTTGTTCACCAGTCGGTGGAGCGGGTCGGGCACCTCCCGGTCGTGGGGGTATCGGGAGCCGTTCACGACGTCGGCCGGTCCCGCGCGGAGCCGGTCGAGCAGCGAGCGGAACTCGCGCGGCTCGTACTCGAGGTCGGCGTCCTGGATGACGAGGTACTCGCCGCGCGCCGCCGCGATCCCCTCACGGACCGCGCTCGCCTTCCCGTCGTTCACGTCGCGGAGGACCAGCCGCACCCGGGGGTCCGTCGCGGCGTTCGCCACGAGCCACTCCCTGGTGCCGTCCGTGGAGCAGTCCTCGACGACGATGACCTCGATCGGCATCCCGACGTCGACCGCGAGCACGCGCGAGAGGATCTCCGCGATCGTGGCGCGCTCGTTCCAGACGGGCATGACGACCGAAAGCACGGTGTGTTATTCGTCTTTCGGGCGCTTGTCGGGCGGGTCCGGCGGCGCGGGCGGGCGCTTCGGACCGGGGCCGAGCCTGTCCCTGCCGAACCCCCTGGGCTTCTGGCCCGGGTCGAGGTGCCCGAGCTTGCCGAGCTTTCCGTTCTCGAACCCCTTGGGCAGCGGGGCGGGCGGGGGAGCGGGCGGCGGGGCGCCGTCCTGGCGCTGGTCAAAGTCCATCCGGTGCGACGCGAACCCCCTCGGCCGCCCGTCCTCGCTGGGCTGGGGGCCCGGCGCGGGCTGCGCCGCGTCCTTCTTCTCCTTGTCCGCCTTCTTCTTGGCGCGGTAGGCCTCGAACGGGTCGAGTTCCGCCATCAGTGAGCCCTCGCGTGCGGGTTCCAAGGGTACATCGAGCCCGCCGGCATGTCAATCGGTCGGCCCGTCGACTGGCCACCCGGCTCTGTCAGTTGATTCGTCCCGCCGATTCTGATAGGGTTGCGGCGTCACCGAGGAGGAACCGATGGACGAGTCGAAGCGCGCCGCCCAGGGAGGGGAGACCCAGGACGTCACCGGGATGGTCCTCTCCATCTTCGACAAGGTCCGCGAGATCAAGCGGCTCAAGCCCGAGATCGCCCGCAAGATCGACCGCTGCGAGAAGGAGATCCGCGACCTCATGATGGAGATCCGCAAGCAGATCGACCTCCTCGACAAGAAGGACAAGGAGCTCGTCGCGGCGCTCGTCATCAACGGGATCCACCGCACCGCCGACGAGGTCCTCATCGACTAGCGCGTGCTCGCGATCGTCCCCCCTCTCGGCCGTGCCCTGATCACCCTCGTCGGCCGGTCCCTCAGCGTCGAGGAGCTGCACGCCGACGCCGTCCTCTCCCGCATCCACATCGACCGCCGCCCCGTCGTCTTCGCCTTCTGGCACAACAGGATCTTCTACTGCTCCTACTACCTCGGCTGGCGCTTCGCCTGGAGGAAGGCGCCGTGCAGCGTCCTGATCAGCGAGAGCAGGGACGGCGAGATGATCGCGCGCACCGCGCAGGCCCTCGGAGGCAACGTCGTGCGCGGCTCCACGTCGCGGGGGGCGAGGCAGGGCTTCCTCGGGCTGCTCAGGCGCGCACGCCACGGGGACTGCCTCCTCATCACGCCGGACGGCCCCCGCGGCCCCCGCTACGTCGCGCAGGGCGGCGTGGCGCTCCTGGCGGCCAAGGCGCGCCTCCCCGTCGTCACGATCGGCTGCGGCTTCTCCGCGGCGCTCGAGTTCGGCTCGTGGGACGGCTTCACCATCCCCGTCCCCGGCGCCCGCGCGGTCGTCTCGTACGGCGAGCCGATCGACGTCCCGCACGACGCGGACGAGGCTGCCCTGGAGGAGGCCCGGGCGCGCATCGAGGGCTCGCTCCGCGCCGTGACCGACGAGGCCGAGCGCCGCGCGAGGCAGGCGCTCCTCCGCGTCACGCGCCGGCGTTGACGCGCCCGCGGGGGCCCTGTAGAGTGCGCGGAATGGAACAGGTTCCCCTCTATCAGGGCCTCACGTTCTACGAGAAGTACGTCCAGACGCAGGGGCTCCTCGCGCTCCAGAAGCCCCGCGCGGAACAGGCGAACCACGACGAGCTCTGCTTCCAGGTCACGCACCAGGCGATGGAGCTCTGGCTCAAGGTCGTCCACCAGGAGCTCGAGGAAAACGTCCGCCGGATGGACGACGACAAGCTCCTGGAGGCCGCGCACGGGTTCCACCGCTGCGTCGAGATCCTGAAGGTCTGCTGCGCGGGGCTCGGCGTCCTCGAGACGATGAGCCCGCTGTCGTACCACGGGATCCGCGTGACGCTGGGGCGGGGGAGCGGGCAGGACTCCCCCGGCTTCAACCGGCTGCTCGACTGCCGCCCGTGGGTCTGGCCGCCGTTCGAGAAGGTCATGCAGCGGCACGGAATGACCCTCATCGACGTCCACCGCAGGCCGACCGCGCACTGGGACGAGTACCGCCTGGCGTCCGAATTGATGGCCTTCGACGAGGGGTTCCAGACCTTCCGCTACGCCCACTTCTCGCTCGTCCGCCGCATCATCGGGGCCGACGTGAAGT
>CAZYRM010000085.1:0-26751 GCA_964649705.1 uncultured Planctomycetia bacterium | reverse complement strand
CGCCGCGACCGCGCACTTGTGTGACCGCGCGCAAGCCCCGTCGCATCAACCACGATCACGCCTTCAAGCGCTTCGAACCGATCAAGGTAGGGATTTGGGCGGGAGAGGAAGCCGCCCGGCGGGCCCGTGAGGCCGTCCTATCGGCTCCGCAGGAGCGCGTCGAGTTCTCTCCGCGCAAGATGCCTCGCGTCGGCGGCGTCATAGAGGTGCTTTTCCGCGAGGCCCCGCCCCGGCTGGTCCCGCTCCCAGACTCCAGACCTCCTGACCTACCCCCTGTCCGAAATGTCCGGTTTCGAGCGTCTCCGGCGGCGTTCGGGAGGCGTCGATCCCGGGAATGCCGGGCAGCGTTTCGGCTCGGGCTTCACCTCGAAGCGCAGCCGGAGCGACGAGCCGGGGAAGACCGTTCGTGTCGCATTGAGTTCCTCGCAGAGGGCGACGAGCGCACGGCTCCGATGCGGCGAGCTGAGCGGCTCGATCGCGACTCGCAGCTCCTCCCCGACGACGCTAAGGTCGCCTGACTGCGCCACGATGCTTTGCACGAGCGTCCGCCCTTCGTCCTCCGCCCGGCGGTAGCGAGGCGCGACGCGGGCGACGAGGTCGCCCTCCGCCTGATAGGCGACCATCTTCAGCAGGTTGGTCAGGTGCTTGCGCTCGACCGCGAGCTTGTGCACCTCGTCAGGCCTGGCGACGCGGATCGGCACACGTTTCGGGACGTTCGCGCGCCGCCGTTCGAGGTCCTGCATGCGCCCAACCACCGCGAGCATCTGCCGCCTCGCCGCGGCGTTTGCGATGTGGAAGCCCCGCATGGTGCGGCGCCGCGCCTCGGAGTTCGTGAGGGCCTCTCCGCCATACCGCGCGAGCAGCTCCTTGAAGACAGCCCGCGCCTTGTATAGCTCGGCATCGATGCGCGCGCGTGCGGGGTTGGGCACCTCGCGCGCCGTGTCCGCCGGCTCGACGTCGTAGTCCACGAGCACGTCCAGGGCGTACTCCTCGCGGAGGTACTTGAAGAAGTTCTCCTGCCGCCACCGCGAGAACATCCGATAGGCGACCTCGACCGCCGAGAGGTCGCGGCGCGAGGTGACGATCGGGGTCTGGTGCCCGTCTTCTGCGAGCCGCGTGACCTGTCGCAGGCGAAGGCCGATCTTGAATCGCACATCACGGTCCGCGAGGACGTACCGCACGCGCCTCCCGTCGATCGTCGCCCGCTTCTCTGCGAAGTGCTTGCGGCGCACCCGAGGGAAACGACCCTTGCGGTAGGTCAGGATATCGAAGCCGTCGTTGATGATCTTCTGGAACAGCTTGGGGCTCCAGCCGCCGCGATCGAAGACCACCGTGATGCGCCTCTCGCCCACGAGGCGGCGCGCCTCCTGCAGGATCGGAGGCAGCATGGCCACGAGACCCTCGTTGGCTTCGGTTGGGACGACGAAGACGGGCTCGCCCTCGGCGTCGTTGACCCAGTAGTCGGTCGTCGCTGGCATAGAGATACGCATCCGGGCGACGTGCGCCTTGGGCAGGGGGCGCTTCCCGTGGTAGACGCGGACGTGGCCGTCCACGTAGAGGAAGCCCATCGCCGCGCCGCGCTCGGCGACGCGACGTCTCGCAAGCGCACGCCCGAAGGCCTCCGCGCGGCCCGTGGCGGCGAGACGCTTGAGCTTCTTCCTGATCGTCTTCATCTCGGGAGCGCGATCGAGCCCGAGGACTCGTCCGAGGTCACGCGGTGACCGCTCCTTCAAGCCCTCCGCCCTCCGGATGCGGAGGAGGGCCATCAGGAGCAGCGTGACGACGCTCGTGCGCAGGCCGTAGAAGGCCGGGCCGAGGCTCCCGTAGACCTCGCGGGCGACATCGAGGACGCCGCTGGCCACGAGCGCCGGAATGGCCACGAGGACCCCGACGCCAGCGACCCCGTTGCGGTTCCCGAACATCGGCGCGGCGTCGTCGAGGGCGCCGAGGCACGCCAGCAGCCGATCGATGTGTCGGTCGTCGGGGTCCGTGTCGAGCGTGAAGGGCGCCGCCTCGACGCGCCCCAGAGCGGACAGGTTTGGGTGCGCACTCGACCGGGAGGGTGCGCACGGCGGCTGGGCCCCATCTGGCTGTTTGGAGGCCTTCTGCGACGGTCTCTCCGAGGGCTCTTCCCCGGGAGCGGACAGGTTTGGGTGCGCATCCGTGAAGGGGAGTTCCGTTAGGTCCGCGCGCTCCTCCTTCCAGCCAAGGCGACGCACCATCTTGCGGATTGCGTTCTCGGTCACGTGGAGACGCTGCGCGATCTCGCGGTTGGAGAGGCCTTCCGCCTTCCATGCGTCGACCTTGTTCAGGCGGGACAGTGCGATCCGAGGCTGCCCCTTCGGGTAGCCGCTGGCGCGCCCAAGGGCGCTCAGGCCACCCGTCTGGAAGCGTCGCTGGTGCCGTCGCACGGTGCGGACATCGCTCTCGAAGGCGCGAGCGACCTCGATCTGCAGCGCGTGGCCCTGCTCCACGAGGCTGACCATCGCGTACGCTTCCGCGGCGGCATCGCCGACCGCGTAGTGGCAGAGGCTGATCCCTGCGACGGTGACGACCCGATATCCATCCCGTTCGTCGATGCGGCAACGCGTGTTGATAAAGCGAGTCCCGGTCTCATCCGGAGAAGGTCGGGGGAACAACTCGCGCTGCGCAGGCGTTTTTTTCTCATGGTCGCCAGCCTACGCCCCCGGCGGAAAAAGCGGACAGGTTTGGGTGCGCACCCCGGGCGCCGTGGAGGCGCACAGCGGCCGGGAGCCGCGTGTCCGCGAGGTGAGGATCTAGGCGGCTTCCAGGGCGATCAGGCTTGCGCGGCGCGATGGACGCATGGGGGGTAGGTCAGGAGGTCTGGACTCCTCCTAGCGGCAACCAGGGGCCCCGACTCCCCCCTCGACACGCCTACGGAGACACTCCACTCGGATCGGGCCTCCGGGGCCGCGTAGCGGCCCCTCCGCCCCCGATTCCGCCCCGGTTCGCGCTCCATCCGCTCCCCGCGGCCTCGCCGACTGCCGAAACGCGTCCCGCGCCGCGACCGCGCACTTGTGTGACCGCGCGCAAGCCCCGTCGCATCAACCACGATCACGCCTTCAAGCGCTTCGAACCTGGGACAGCTCATTGCGCCGTCCCAGCCCATCTTTGCCTCGTGACGGCCCATGCCCCGTCGCATCAACCACGATCACGCCTCGGGGCCTTTGGATCCTTCGGGTCGGAGGTGCGTCTCAGCGCGACCCTCCTGTTTTTCCAGTTCCATGATGCTTGCCGCTTCCGCAAGGTAGGCCCAGAACTGTCGCGACGCAGTTTCCCGGTCTGCAACGTCCGCGATGGCATCCCAGGCGAGCTCATATTCCCCATGATCCATGAATCCATCGAATTGCGAACGAGAGCCCAGGAGCTGCCCCCCTGGACCAACGCCCTCTTCCGGCGACTCGACACGGGATTCAAGGCATCCCAGTGCTGCATTCAAAAGCCCTTCGATCCTCTGAATGAGAGCGCGGGAGTCGGTCATGATCCACTTCTCCAACTACCTCGGATTGCGCTCCACCCCGATTGGATGTGCGGTGATGACTCCTTCCCCCTGGGGCTCGACGACTACCTTCACCGGAGTGTCTCCTATCCTGCCGAGCGCCTCGTACCGTCCAAGGCCGGTCGGAACAGCTTGCTCTGGATAGCTCATCGGGTCGTTGGCGATCCGCTCCACACCTTCAATGATCTGTGCATCAGTCAGCCTGCCGGGGAATTCAGACTTCCCTGGAGTCCCTCTCCCGGGGCCATGTCCACCACCCGTCGCCGCAGCGCTGGCGCGCACGGCGGGGCGCGACGAGGCGGACCGGCCGGCGGGCCGGCCGCTCGTCGCGGCACCACCTCGGCGGGTTGAGGGGCGGGGACCGTCGGCGCGATGCTCGCGCGTTCGGCCCGCGCAGGTCCGCGCCGAGCAGGTCGTCGAGGATCTCCGCGAGGCCGACCTCGGCGCCGCGCGCGGCGAGGACCTCGGCCCGCGCGTCGCACGCGCCGCGTCCCCCGCCCGCCGCACGGGTGCGCATCCGCGCCCCCCCGCGGCATCCATCCACACCGCATGCGCGGTGAAAGCTCAGTGTTTGCCCTGCGCTCGCCTATGCGCTATCGCAGGCCATCTGCCCTGGGACACCTCATTGCCCCGTCCCAGGCCATCTTTGCCACGTGACGGCCCATGCCCCGTCACGTCGCCTCTGCCCTGGGACAGCTCATCCCCCGTCACGGTGGGGTTGGCGTGTCTAGGGAGTCTTGAGAGCCATCGTATTCGACGTCACTGAGGTGGGCGTAACCGCTGGAGACAGTCGTGTCGATAGCAAGGCGGAGCTTGTACTCGTAGTGAACGCCTTCACCAAGGCCGTCCCTGAACGAGATGTCCCCCGGTACGCATTCGTACTCGCGCAGTTCATGCCCAAGTTCGTTCAATCGCTGGATGATGGTCAAGAAGCGATCGAGCACTGCCGCGTGCATCTCCTTGGTCACTTCCTCGTCGAGAAGCTGACAGAGGCGACGCCCTCTCTCGGGATCCGATAGGCACTCCTGGAAGGCCCGGGGTGAGAATCTGTCATCGATCATCCTGGCGTCCCCTCTAGTATTGGTGGTGTTGGGACGATGACCCACCAGACCGTATTCCTGATCCTACTTGTGGCTGTGTCCCTTCCCTCGGTTTCTGAGTCGCTTTGCCTCTGCCTTCATCGCCTGCGCGAGAGGATGATCACTCGGCAAGATGTTCGCAGCTCTCTCGAGATCTGCCGCGGCTCTATCGTAGGGTTTGCCGTGCCCGCCACTCCTCCCGCTGGCTTGCGTATCGAGTTGCTGTTTGTAGTGCTTGAGGAGCATTCCACCCCAATCGGCGGCCAACTGGCGGAATGCTGCCAGCATCTGTTCAAGCGTGACGGTCTTGGGGCACTTCTGCGACTGTGCTCCCGGGGGCGGTGCGCCGCTACCCCCGCCACCTCCGCCCTTGTTCCCACCAGGATCGCTGCTGCCGGGCGTCTCCGTCGGCCCGCCCGACATCATCGCCCAGCCGCGGTTCATGCCGATGACGCCGAGGCCAACAGCCTCGGTGGCTCCGACGCCCTGGGCAACTGCAACAACCGCCGCTTCCCCCCCGCCTGCGACGACAACTGCCGCCCGCCCACCACCCAACGCCTGCCCCACGGCGCGGGACCCCACCCACATCATGAGTATGTCGACGAGAACATGAATGAGGCTCTTACCCGCTTCGAAGGAATCTCCCCTCTGTATGGCTTCCGACAGCTTCGACGCATCCAGGCCCGCCTTCACGACCATCATGAAGACGACTGTGAGCGTGACGGCCTTTCCCAACTGCGTTGGCTCGGCCATCGCGATTGTGATCAAGCCCATTATCGCCAGGGCGAGCGGGTCATGCACAAGTTGATCGAGTGCCTCCCCTTCCTCCTCCAGTCCGGCCTCCACACCTGCCCAGAACCCAGGCCCCTCTCCAGCATCGTCTCCGCCGCCGCCCTGGTCCTGCCCCCCTCCCAGGGGCGGCCCTTCGTGGCCCCAGTAGTCTCTCGGATCGCTAGGAGATGGATTCGAGTAGCCGGTGGTGAACGGGTGATCTCCCAGACCGCCGAGCCCAAGTGGGTCGATCACGTTGACAGGATTCCCTTGGGCATACCCGTAGAGGTTTCCCAGCTGGTCGTCTGCGGCGCGGTCGTGAGCTATCCACCGGCCGGTGAGTGGATCGAGGGAGTTGTTGCGGGCCTGGTAGAAGCGGGTTTCGGGGTCCCAGCGGTGGCCGGTGAAGAGGAAGGGGTTGCCGACGGCGGAGGAGGTGCGGGAGGTGGCGACGCCGGCGGCGTCCTCGAAGGTGGGGGTGCCGTAGATGTCGTAGGAGTAGCGCTCGACGACGTTGCCGAGCTCGTCGGTGAGTGCGGCGGTGGAGTAGAGCGTGTTCTGGTGGTAGTAGTACCTGCTGCCAGCACGGTCCATCGAGACGTGCTCGTCGAGGTACGCGGGGCCGTCCACGTATGTCGCCAGCGTCAGGCCCGCGGCGTCCTGCTCCTCCACGCAACGCCAGCCGTCCCAGAGGAAGCGAGTCGTCGCTCCAGCCGCCTGCTTTTCGATGCGGCGGTTGAAGACGTCGTACTTGTACTCGGCGACGAACCCGTCAACGCCCGCCTCCCGCTCCCAGACCTGGATCGGCCGGTTGCGGAAGTCGAACGTGATGAGCTGTGAGCTCACGCGGCCCGGGGCGATCTCCCGCGTGAACTCCGTCCGGTTCCCGTTCTCGTCGTGCCGCTCGAGCGCCGAGCCGAACGACGTGTACTCGTTCATCTCGTTGACGACCGGCGCCACGAACGAGATCAGGTTCGCCTGGCCGTCCGTCTCCGTCCGGCCCGACCAGTTCCCTACCCCGTCCAGCTCGTAGCTCACCTTTCGGCCGAACGCCGAGCTGCCCGGGGAGGCCGCCTCGCCCTCGGGGTCCGCCACCCCGTACTTCGCCTCCCTCACCCGGTACAGCGAGTCGTACCGGTACACCTGCCCGGACCCCGTGGGTCCCTGGGCGGAGGGGTGCAACACCTTTTCAAAGAGCTTCTGGTCCTCAGCATTGTAGGCGTACTGGAATCCGGCGACAACTGCGTTGTCGCTCGTGCGGCGATGGACCTTGGACGTCACCCGACGGTCCGAGTCGAACTCGTTCCGCTCCTCGATGCCGTTCCCCGTGGTCCGCTTGAAGAGCCGCCACGGCCCCTTGTACTCGTAGGCCGCCAGCACGCTCGCCCCGTCCTCGATCCGCTGCGTCCGCTCCAACGCGTCGAACGCGCGCGTGATGACGCGGCCACCCGGGTAGGTGCACTCCACCGGGTTCCCTACCCCGTCCCTCGCCGTCCGGATCGACCGCCCGTTCTGCACTTCCTCGATCACCCTCGACAGCGAGTCGTATCCCATGTCCACCACGCTGTCGTCGTCCGTCCCCTTCGCCAGCCGGGACAGCCCGTCCCATTCGAAGCGCTCGAACGTCGTCCCCATCACCACCCGCGACTTCGAGACGATCCGCTCCGTCAGGCGGTCGAGGCTATCGTAGTAGTGCTTGACGACGGTCCCGTTCTGGTCCGTCTCCGTGTCGACGCGGTCGTCCGGCGTGAACGTCCGGCTGCGCGTCGTCAGGTCCGCGTAGATCACCTCCTCCAGCCGGTCCAGCTCGTCCCACTGGTACCTCGTCGCGTCGCCGCGGTCGTCCGTCGTCGACGAGAGCCGCGAGTTCCCGTCCCACGCCTGCTTCACCGTGATCGTCCGGAGGAGCGCCCCCGCCCCGGTGCCTCCCTCGCGGAGGTCCCTCTCGATCCGCGTCACCCGGTCCAGGCCGTCGAGCGCCCACCTCGTGACGTTCCCCTCCGCGTCCTCGAACCTCACCCGGTTCCCGCGCGAGTCCCACTTCACCTGCCTGACGTGCCCGCCGGGGTCCACCGACTCCTTCAGACGGTCCAACTCGTCGAAGACGTTCAGCGTCGTGAAGCTCTCCACCGGGCCCCCGCCGCTCGGGCGCTCCCGCTCGACGATCGACTCCGGGTTCGAGTTCGCGTCGTAGGCGACCTCGACCTCGTTCCCCAGCGCGTCCCTCCCCAGGACCCGGCGGTGCGCGCCGTCGTAGAAGAGGTCGACGCCGTGGGCGTTGTCGTTCTCGACGCGCGCCACGCGCCCCGCGCGGTCGAAGCGGCGCTTCGTCGTCACGAGGCCGTCTCCGAGCGTCGCGCCCGTGCGCGGGTCGAAGAAGGACTGCCGCGTCTCGTAGGGCCTGGAGACCTCGTCGAAGAGGCTCTGCACGCGCGCCAGGAGGATGTTGCGCGAGCCGCTCCGATCGCCAGGGCTCACGCCGCCGATCGTCCCGAGGAAGGAGGCCTCGAGGACGTTCGAGGCCGCGTCGTACACGAGGGCCGCCTCGCCGCCGACGCCGTCCCGGACGCGCCTCACGCGGTCGAAGCCGTCGAGCGTGCTCGTGGTCTCGTCCCCGGTCCCGTCGAGGACGCGGTCGACGTTGCCGTTGGCGTCCACGAAGAAGCGCGCGGTGCTCTGGCCCCTCGCCCCGTAGCCTCGCGTGCGGCTGACGGCGAGGTCGCGCTCGTCGAACTCCGTGCGGAAGACGTTCCCCTCGGGGAGGTGGACCTCCTCGATCATCTCGTTGGCGTTCCGGACGAAGCGGGTCGTGAGGAACTTCCCGGGCTTCTCCTCGCGGAGGACGCGCTCGACGTTGTCGAGAATGTCGAACTCGTAGCGGGTCTCGTACGAGGCGGGCTCGCCGGGGACGGTGGCGTCGTTCTGGTGGACGACACGCTCGACGTTGTCGTTGGCGTCGAAGTAGGTGTCGGTCTGGTAGGAGAAGGGCGCGCGCGCGATGCGGCGGACGACCTGGTTGAGGGAATTGATGATGTAGGTGGTGAGGCTCCCCTTGCCGTCCTTCCAGGAGGTGCGGTTGCCGACCTCGTCGTAGGTCCACGAATTCCGGATCATCGCGAGCGGGGCGCTCTCGCTGCGGCGGCCGTTGTCGCGGGCGTCGACGACGGCCTCGGCGAGGTAGCCTCCCGGCGCCTGCGTCCTGGCGGAGGCATCCACGAGCCCGCTCGGGTCGCCCTCGGGGAAGTAGAAGTAGTCGGTGACGTTCCCCTCCGGGTCCTCGGTCGAGGTGAGCTGCCCGCGGGCGTTGTAGGAGATGCGCGACAGGATGGTCTGCGGCGCGAGGACGCCCTCGGTCACCGTGGGGGCGAGAAGAGAGAGGAGGGTGTCGGGTCAAGGGAGCTCGCAAGCAGGTCGGTGCATTCCCGCCGGGGGATCTCGCGGCCGGCAGTGAACCAGGCGGGAGCCGTGGCGTGGTCTCACCGGCGCGCGGGGTGGGTGGGTGACGGGTGGGGACCCGGGTCGGCGGACCACGGGGCACGCCGCGAGGGGGCTCGGCACTGGGGTGAAATCCAGCAGTGCCCCGGGCGACCGTCGTCAATTCCAGCAGCGTCCCGGACCGCACGATCCGCGCGCGCGATGACGGCAGCGGAACGGTCACGGCGTTCCGAGGTTGCGAAGTCCGACGCAGGGCTCAGCGTGGGCTCCCCCTGGCACCCAAGGTGCGCATCAGGACGCGGGCTGGTGGAGTCGACGATGGCCTCCGTTCCCCGCGACTACGTGAAGGACGAGCCGGTGCTCGTGACCTCGCGGTGCGTGCTGCGCGTGAGGTTCATGGAGCGGCCGGCCATGAAGACGGAGATCAAGCGGCAGATCGCGAAGTGGGCCCCGAAGACCGGCGTCGAAGTCATCGCCTTTACGTTTGCCGGGAATCACATCCACCTTCTGCTGAGCCAGGACCACACGGGAGTCAGCAGGGCGCGCCGGCGCGGGATCGCCTGGTTCATGAGAAACGTCCTCAGCTCGATCGCACGGTACGGGAACGCGCTGCACTCCTCCCAGGGGCGATTCCTCGAAAGATCCTACTATTCCCGACGCAGACCGAGCCCCGAGCAGGCGCTCCAGTCGCTCGGCTACATTCTGGAGCATCCGGTGAAGCACGGGTTCGTCGGAGGGTTCGACGACGAGAATACGTCGGGCAAGCTCTACCGCCGGGGAACGGCCGACGGCGTGGCGACGGCCGTGCTCGGCCTCTTCCTCCAGCGCGACCCCGAGCTGCGGTGGACGGCGATCGTCGCGCTCTTCCGCGAGATGTACGCCGATCCGCGTTGGCGGGAGGACGGCGTCGAGGTCGCCCGGGAGGTGATCCAGCGCCACCCCGACGTGATCGACAAGAAGGGCTGGTCCGCCCCGATCGCGGTCGCCCTCTGGGCAGGCGAGGAGGCGGCGAAGCGCGCCCGTGAAAGCGTGCTGTCGGCGCCGCAGGTCCGCGTCAAGTTCACGCGGCGGAACGCGCCGGCGCCGGGGGACATCGTGACGATCGTGTTCGAGGAGGTGCCGTCGATCCACCCGTTCCTCGCCTCGGCGCTCGACTCCTCGTAGCCGTCTCGCGGCAGCCGCGATCCCACCTCGTCAGGCCCCACGAAGACGCTCTGCCTCGATCCCCTGTCCGGGGCCCTCCGGGGCCGCTTCGCGGCCCCTCCGTCCTCGATTCCCCCCGTTTCCCCTCCACTCCACGCCGCGTCGCGGCCGGGCAGTCGCGTTGCCGCTCTTCAGTCACTCGCGTGAACCCCGCAACCCCCACGCCATCAACCACGATCAGGCCCTAAAGGCCTTCGATCCCGAGCACCCGGTGAAGCACGGCGTCGACGGGGGAGCGGACGACGTGAACACGTCCGGTCGTCTCTACCGACGCGGAACGGCGGACGGGGTCGCGACTGCGATCCTCGGCGTCTTCGTCCTGCGCGACCCTGAGGCGCGCTGGAAGGCGATGGAGGCGCTCTTCGCCGAGATGTTCAGCGATCCCCGGTGGCGAGAGGACGGCGTCGAGGTCGCGCGGGAGGTGATCCAGCGGCACCCCGAGGTGATTGACAAGAAGGGCTGGTGCGCGCCGATCAAGGTAGGGATTTGGGCGGGAGAGGAAGCCGCCCGGCGGGCCCGTGAGGCCGTCCTATCGGCTCCGCAGGAGCGCGTCGAGTTCTCTCCGCGCAAGATGCCTCGCGTCGGCGGCGTCATAGAGGTGCTTTTCCGCGAGGCCCCGCCCCGGCTGGTCCCGCTCCCAGACTCCTCCTAGCGGCAACCAGGGGCCCCGACTCCCCCCTCGACACGCCTACGGAGACACTCCACTCGGATCGGGCCTCCGGGGCCGCGTAGCGGCCCCTCCGCCCCCGATTCCGCCCCGGTTCGCGCTCCATCCGCTCCCCGCGGCCTCGCCGACTGCCGAAACGCGTCCCGCGCCGCGACCGCGCACTTGTGTGACCGCGCGCAAGCCCCGTCGCATCAACCACGATCACGCCTTCAAGCGCTTCGAACCATCAGACAACAAACCCCCGCCCACCCAAGCTAACGCTATAGCACTCGTAATTGAGTGATGCACCATCGATCCATACCTCCGACCCGTCGCTCAATTCGAGGTGCAAGTCCCGACGATCCACTAGCGTTGCACGCCGGACCGCTAGGCCGAGTGTCTGCGGCAACCTAGTCTCGCGGATGGGGATGGTGGACTCCTCCAGCGTTCCGTCAGCCATCCTGAAGGTGAGGGCCGAGAGGACAGTGATTGAACATGGAGGTTCGAAGACGAAGTGAACGGTGTTCTCTGTGAACGTGATTGCCTGAATTGTCCGTCCGACGAATGTGCTCTCATCGAGAGTGTTCGGCCATTCGTACATCTCAGGATCCACCAAAGGCACATCCCGAATCGCTGGGAAGTTCGCCACCCGAGGGATGCTCAGGGCTCGGCTCAACTGCCAGCCAGAGGACCATCCCCACTCCCCCCCAAGTCGGCGATGGCGTTACCGAGGTGGCAGTGGAACGTGCGTCTCCGGTCTGCTACCCGGTTTCATGGTCGAAGGGTCGATCGGCTGCCATGACCCGTCAGCCATTGGCTTCTCGAGTACCCAGTATCCATTTGGATACTGCTCTGTCGGGGGCATCACGCGGACTTTCCACCCCGGTGGTACATCTGTGGGCGGCAATTGGGGCGGATTTGTCGGTGTCTTAAACTTGGGAGACGGCTTTGGCGGCTTCTTCGCGGGCGGTTGCGCCATTCCCCCATTCAGGTTTTCAGGCGTGTCGACAAACTCTGCGCCCTGTCCGCCGGAGTCTGCCCCACCAGTCCTCTCTCCGCCATTCGGCTCGCACTTCTGACTCTGGGCACCGGGTGCTGTGCGCGCGCGTCCCCAACGCCCAGACTTCGCCCACCCCCAGAGCCTCGCGCCGAACGCCTGTGCACCGACCAGTACAGCTTGCGCTCCCAACTTGGCCGATTTCTTCCGGGCCTCATCCTCTCCCGCTGCCGTTCCCTCAAGTGCGGCAGTGGTTGCCTCCACGGTGGTGCGTACAATGCCGACTACGCCCTCTACCAGTCCCTGTGGCTGTGTCGACCGCCAGAGCCGCCCCCACCCTTCCCAGGTTCCGAGATCCAAGACCTGTCCCTTAACCTCGCTCTTAACCTCCTCAGCAACTCTGACGACAGATCCGGGCACTGTCTCTGCGGCGGCCGCAGCGTCCGCAGCCCTATTCTTCGCAGGGTCGTCGTCCTCACGCCTAATCCTCTTCGCGATCGTTGAGGCCTTCTCGCCGTAACCGTTTTCCCACAACCAATCGATCACGTCTTGCTCGCCTTTGAGCGGAGTCCGGAGACCAAGGGGGTCCATAGCGTTGACGGGGTTGCCGTTGCAGTAGGCGTAGAGAGAGCCGAGGGCGTCATCGCCGAGGGGGTCGTGGGCGATCCAGCGGCCGGTGAGGGGGTCAAGGGAGTTGTTGCGGGCCTGGTAGAAGCGAGTTTCGGGGTCCCAGCGGTGGCCGGTAAAGAGGAACGGGTTGCCGACGGCGGAGGAGGTGCGGGAGGTGGAGACGCCGGCGGCGTCCTCGAAGGTGGGGGTGCCGTAGATGTCGTAGGAATAGCGCTCGACGACGTTGCCGAGCTCGTCGGTGAGGGCGGCCGTGGAGTAGAGCGTGTTCTGGTGGTAGTAGTACCTGCTGCCAGCACGGTCCATCGAGACGTGCTCGTCGAGGTACGCGGGGCCGTCCACGTATGTCGCCAGCGTCAGGCCCGCGGCGTCCTGCTCCTCCACGCAACGCCAGCCGTCCCAGAGGAAGCGAGTCGTCGCTCCAGCCGCCTGCTTTTCGATGCGGCGGTTGAAGACGTCGTACTTGTACTCGGCGACGAACCCGTCAACGCCCGCCTCCCGCTCCCAGACCTGGATCGGCCGGTTGCGGAAGTCGAACGTGATGAGCTGTGAGCTCACGCGGCCCGGGGCGATCTCCCGCGTGAACTCCGTCCGGTTCCCGTTCTCGTCGTGCCGCTCGAGCGCCGAGCCGAACGACGTGTACTCGTTCATCTCGTTGACGACCGGCGCCACGAACGAGATCAGGTTCGCCTGGCCGTCCGTCTCCGTCCGGCCCGACCAGTTCCCTACCCCGTCCAGCTCGTAGCTCACCTTTCGGCCGAACGCCGAGCTGCCCGGGGAGGCCGCCTCGCCCTCGGGGTCCGCCACCCCGTACTTCGCCTCCCTCACCCGGTACAGCGAGTCGTACCGGTACACCTGCCCGGACCCCGTGGGTCCCTGGGCGGAGGGGTGCAACACCTTTTCAAAGAGCTTCTGGTCCTCAGCATTGTAGGCGTACTGGAATCCGGCGACAACTGCGTTGTCGCTCGTGCGGCGATGGACCTTGGACGTCACCCGACGGTCCGAGTCGAACTCGTTCCGCTCCTCGATGCCGTTCCCCGTGGTCCGCTTGAAGAGCCGCCACGGCCCCTTGTACTCGTAGGCCGCCAGCACGCTCGCCCCGTCCTCGATCCGCTGCGTCCGCTCCAACGCGTCGAACGCGCGCGTGATGACGCGGCCACCCGGGTAGGTGCACTCCACCGGGTTCCCTACCCCGTCCCTCGCCGTCCGGATCGACCGCCCGTTCTGCACTTCCTCGATCACCCTCGACAGCGAGTCGTATCCCATGTCCACCACGCTGTCGTCGTCCGTCCCCTTCGCCAGCCGGGACAGCCCGTCCCATTCGAAGCGCTCGAACGTCGTCCCCATCACCACCCGCGACTTCGAGACGATCCGCTCCGTCAGGCGGTCGAGGCTATCGTAGTAGTGCTTGACGACGGTCCCGTTCTGGTCCGTCTCCGTGTCGACGCGGTCGTCCGGCGTGAACGTCCGGCTGCGCGTCGTCAGGTCCGCGTAGATCACCTCCTCCAGCCGGTCCAGCTCGTCCCACTGGTACCTCGTCGCGTCGCCGCGGTCGTCCGTCGTCGACGAGAGCCGCGAGTTCCCGTCCCACGCCTGCTTCACCGTGATCGTCCGGAGGAGCGCCCCCGCCCCGGTGCCTCCCTCGCGGAGGTCCCTCTCGATCCGCGTCACCCGGTCCAGGCCGTCGAGCGCCCACCTCGTGACGTTCCCCTCCGCGTCCTCGAACCTCACCCGGTTCCCGCGCGAGTCCCACTTCACCTGCCTGACGTGCCCGCCGGGGTCCACCGACTCCTTCAGACGGTCCAACTCGTCGAAGACGTTCAGCGTCGTGAAGCTCTCCACCGGGCCCCCGCCGCTCGGGCGCTCCCGCTCGACGATCGACTCCGGGTTCGAGTTCGCGTCGTAGGCGACCTCGACCTCGTTCCCCAGCGCGTCCCTCCCCAGGACCCGGCGGTGCGCGCCGTCGTAGAAGAGGTCGACGCCGTGGGCGTTGTCGTTCTCGACGCGCGCCACGCGCCCCGCGCGGTCGAAGCGGCGCTTCGTCGTCACGAGGCCGTCTCCGAGCGTCGCGCCCGTGCGCGGGTCGAAGAAGGACTGCCGCGTCTCGTAGGGCCTGGAGACCTCGTCGAAGAGGCTCTGCACGCGCGCCAGGAGGATGTTGCGCGAGCCGCTCCGATCGCCAGGGCTCACGCCGCCGATCGTCCCGAGGAAGGAGGCCTCGAGGACGTTCGAGGCCGCGTCGTACACGAGGGCCGCCTCGCCGCCGACGCCGTCCCGGACGCGCCTCACGCGGTCGAAGCCGTCGAGCGTGCTCGTGGTCTCGTCCCCGGTCCCGTCGAGGACGCGGTCGACGTTGCCGTTGGCGTCCACGAAGAAGCGCGCGGTGCTCTGGCCCCTCGCCCCGTAGCCTCGCGTGCGGCTGACGGCGAGGTCGCGCTCGTCGAACTCCGTGCGGAAGACGTTCCCCTCGGGGAGGTGGACCTCCTCGATCATCTCGTTGGCGTTCCGGACGAAGCGGGTCGTGAGGAACTTCCCGGGCTTCTCCTCGCGGAGGACGCGCTCGACGTTGTCGAGAATGTCGAACTCGTAGCGGGTCTCGTACGAGGCGGGCTCGCCGGGGACGGTGGCGTCGTTCTGGTGGACGACGCGCTCGACGTTGTCGTTTTCGTCGTAGAAGGTGTCGGTCTGGTAGGAGAAGGGCGCGCGCGAGATGCGGCGGACGACCTGGTTGAGGGAATTGATAATGTAGGTGGTGAAGCGCCCTCGGCCGTCCTTCCAGGAGGTGCGGTTGCCGACCTCGTCGTAGGTCCACGAGTTTCGGATCATCGCGAGCGGGGCGCTCTCGCTGCGGCGGCCGTTGTCCCGGGCGTCGACGACGGCCTCGGCGAGGTAGCCTCCCGGCGCCTGCGTCCTGGCGGAGGCATCCACGAGCCCGCTCGGGTCGCCCTCGGGGAAGTAGAAGTAGTCGGTGACGTTCCCCTCCGGGTCCTCGGTCGAGGTGAGCTGCCCGCGGGCGTTGTAGACGATGCGGGAGAGGATCGTCTGCGGCGCCAGGACCCCCTCGGTCACCGTGGGGGCGATCACCTGGACGACGTTGCCTGCGCTCCCCTGACCGGCCTCATAGTCGAACACGAACTCGGTCGTGAATTGGCCCGGCACCCCTCCGTCGCGGGGGTCGGTCACGCGCTTGGGGAGCTGGAACTGCGGCTCGTAGTCGATGTGGACCTTGAGCTCGGCCTGGTCGGACGGGATGCCGTTCGCCTTCTGGATGATGTCGACGAGGTTCGCCTGGGCGAGGCGGTCCGGATTCCCTGAATCGAAAACGTACTCGACCGAGTTGCCGCGGGGGTAGATGGTCTTGGTCGTGAGACCGTCGGGGCTGTATTCACGGCGGGTCGTGAAGCTCCCCGGATCGCCCGGGCGCAGGCCACGCGTCAGGACCGTCTCTCGGATGGGGTTCCCGGCCGCGTTGAACTCGTACTCTACCACCGTCCCTCTGCGATCCTTGGATCGCGTCACCCGAAGCAAAGGATCATAGTCCGTGGTGAAAATGCCCGTGCCGTAGAACTGCTTTCGGATCCGGTCCTCGGCATCGTATTGGTTCACCAGGAAGACTTGGTCCTTCGCGTCCGTGATCGTGAGGAGGTTGTGATTGAGTTCGGGATTCAGGCATCCGTTGTGATACGCGTAGGTGACCGACTTCCCGCCGGGGAAGTCGTTGCCCGTGGGCGTCCCGACGACGATGGGAGAACGCACGCCGACCAGATCGCCGTTCGGGTCGTAGCTGTAGATGATCGAGCGGTCGGAGAAGTCGCGGATCTCCCGGAGGCGCCCCTCGAAGTTATAGAGGAACTCGATCGGACGGCCGAGGGTGTCGACGACCGTCCCGAGCTGCCCCGCACCGTTGTAAAGGAAGGACATCTCGTTCCCGTTCCGGTCGCGGATGAGGGTCAGCCGCCCGTCGGCGCTGAAGTGGTGCTCGACGCCCTGCGGGGCACGCAGGAGGTAGCCTGCGCCCTCGGTCTCGAGGACGAAGAAGTGGCCCGGCGGCGCGACGAACCCGCCTGCGCCGTTGGCCACGAAAGTGTCCTTCCGGCCCCCTCCGTCGAGCAGTGAGACGTTGCCGCCGGGATCCGCGTCGAGATGGACGTTGTAGTTGAAGTCCCAGTTGTGGCCGAGTGGACCGTCGAAACGGATCTTCGACCGGTAGGACCGCGTGAACGAGAAGTCGAATCCCCGGCCCGGAATGGTCAGGTCGGTGACCTGCATTACGTACTCGCCCGTATCCATGAACACAGGTTCTTGCTTGCCGCACGGACCGAGCCGCGACTCCTGCGGCGTGGCACGCAAGGGCGACCGGTCCAGGCTATAGACCACCTTGTGGAGGCCCGTGATCGGGTCGAAGATGACCTCCGCGCCGCCGTCGGAGACCGTCGGGTTCGTGTGCGTGAAGAACACCTCGGTGTAGTCGCTCGCCCCATCGCCGTCCGTGTCGACAAGCAGCGGGCTTGTCCCGATGGCGACCTCGTACGAGTCGATCAGCCCATCGCCGTCGCTGTCGGCGAGGTTCGGGTTCGTGCCCAGCGGCCCCTCGTCCGCGTTCGGGATGCCGTCCCCGTCGTCGTCGAACCCGGGCACGATGTTCAGCCTGGTGTCCACGACCGTCAGAACCGTGACGTCGCCCATGGTCGCCGACACGGTGAAGTGCCCCGCCTCGCCGCTGACCTGGATCGGCGGCGCCGTTCCCGTGCCGCTCTCCGTGGTGATGGTTGTGGCCGTCGACGTCCCCGACGACGTGAAGACCGCACCGCCGCCGGCGATCGACCAGACCACCTCCGCGCCACCGATCGGGTTGCCGAAGTCGTCGCTCACCGTCGACGAGGTCTCCTCCGGCAGCACCTCCCCGGAGTTCCCCGTCTGCTGGTCGCCGGTGACGTTCGTGACCTCGCAGGGCGGCCCGGCGGCCACGCTCGCCGCCCCGATGCCCGTCAGGGCCGGATTCGGGACGTACGTCGCCGTAGCGGTCTGCGTGCCAGACACGAGGAAGCTGTGCACCTGAGGCAGGTACGCCTGCCCCTCGACGAAGTTCGCCAGCACGGCGTCGGGGAAGGGGAGCTCCGGGGTGGAGACCCCGGTAAACACTACCCGGACCGGCCCGTTCACCGGCTCGGTCAGCCCGCTCGTGTTCACGGTCCTGAGGCTCGCCGAGAACAGGTCTCCTACGGTCAGCGAGGTCCCGCGGACGGGCTCGATGTCGACCACGATGCGCAGCCCATAGAAGAAGGTTCGCGTCGCCGTCGCCACGTTCCCTGCCGAGTCGCCTATCGAGACTTCGAGCGTGTGCGTCCCCGAGCCCACCACGAGCGACGCGGTCGCCTCGAAGCCGCCCGTCGTGAATAGCGACGTCACGTTCGAGCCGTCCAGCTCCGCGTAGAAGGTGCTCCTCACCGCGAGGGTCAGCGAGTCCGTGTACTCGACCCGGACGGGGACCAGCCCGCTCTGGATGACCTCCCCCTCGAACGGCGAGAAGACGTCGATGTCCGCCCCCGATGCGTCCTGCCCCTGGATGAGCTGCTGGGCTTGCCGGAAGCTCTGGACCGCGCCCTGGAAGTCCCCCGCGAGGAGCGCGACCTCGCCCTGGAAGTACTTCTCGCGGATCGCCAGGACATCGGGGTCCTCCGGGCCGAGCGCGAAGGTGACTTCGTGCACGCGCTGGATCAGCATGTCGTGGACGAACTCCGCGAGCTCCGCCTGCAGCCCCTCGGTGGGCGCCCCCTGCCCCTGCGCGCGGATCAGGCGGTTGATGGCCTGCTGGACGCGCGTGAAGGCGACGACGAGGTTACCCTCGCGCATCTTCTGGATTGCCCCGTTGTTCGCGAACTGCCCGTTCCCCGCGAGGAGGTCCACGGCCGCCTGGATGTTCTGCCGCGCCGCGGGCGAGAGGCTCTGATCGGTCAGCAGGGTCGCGACGCCGTCCGCGGTCTGCTGCAGCGAGGCCTGCGGCGTCCCCACGATGAAGCCCCGAGTCGCGCTCGCCGTGTTGCCCGCCAGGTCCGTCGCGGTCGCCTCCACGATGTGGGTGCCTCGCGTCAGGGTCTCCGTGTCGATGACCTGGCCGTTTGAAGCGGCGGCGCCGTCGAGGAGGATGACGAGCGAGGCCACCCCGACGTTGTCGGTCGCGGTCACGTCGATGCGGACCGTGCCGGTGTCGTAGATGCGCTCCTCGGGAGAGAGGATCGTGACGGTCGGCGGCGTGCTCTCCACGACCCTGAGCTCGGGACCCAGCGCCACGGTTCCGCGAGGCGCGATGGCGCCGGCGGCGTTGCGGACGACGACGTCGGCGATCTCGACGCGGACCTGGATCGTGTCGCCCTCCGTGGCCCCCGCGGCGACGTCGAGGACGACGAGGAGGCGCGTTAGGGCATTGGGAGCCAAGCCCAGCCCGAGCGGGCCGAAGGTGACGATCCCGTCGTCGATGGCGAACGAGGCGGCCCCGCCGGCGGGCGTGTCCCCGCCGTCCAGGAGCCCGTCCGCGTTCGCGTCGACGAAGAGGCGCACGGAGGAGACCTCGGTCGTCTCGTCCACGGTCCCGGAGGCGCGGACCGAGACCGACTCCAGCGTCAGCGGGTCGGTCGCTCCGAAGCGGTTGACGGCGATCTGCAGGGCCACAACGTCGGCGCGGCCCGCCGGGACGCTGGCGTTGGCGGGGTTGCGGTCCCCCGGCTGGGAGAGGACCTGCTGTACGAAGAACTCGACCTCGCGGATGGTTTGCAGTCCCGCGCCGTTGGTCGCTTCGACGTGGAGGACGTGCTTCCCCTCGAGCAGGGTCCCCAGGTCCACGGTCTCACCGGGCGAGACGGGGGTGGTCTCGTCGATCGACGCCGAGAGGGTCGGAACCCCAGACTCCGGGTCCTCCGCGCCGAAGTCGAAGACGGTGGAGCTGGTGTTGGTGTAGACCTGCGAGTGGACGGGGTTGCGGAAGTCCACGGTCGGGGGGGTAGTGTCGTTCTGCGCCACGGGGAAGGCGGCGCCCGCGACGGGGCTACCCTCCCCCGCCACGGGGATGGAGCCGTCGAGGAGGGCCTGGACGTCGCCGGGCGCGGCCAGGGAGAGGGCGAACGTCGTGCCGGAGGCGGCGCCCGCGGCGAAGTCGACGACCGCGAGCAGGGCCACGGCCTGCCCGGCGGGGAGCGGCTGGGAGAGGCCCGAGAAGACGGCCTCGCCGTTGTCGGTGCCGATCGTCGTCGTCCCGAGGAGCGCCTCGCCCCCCTGGACGGCGCCGTCGGAATTCTGATCTACATATAGATACACGCTCGCGATGCCGCTCGGGTCGTCGAGCGTCCCGGAGGCGATGAGGCGCACGGAGTCGAGCGTCAGCGTGCGCCCGGGCGTGAACCCGCGCAGGGCGAGATGCAGCACCGGCACCCCCGCTTCGCCCGGGGCGACCTCGCGTCCGCCTGGGTTGGCCGGGCCCGCCGCGACTCCCAGGACGGGGGGGCGGAACTCCAGCCGCGCGAAGCGCAGGCTCACGTCTCCGCCTGGCCGGTACTCAAAGCGCGCCGAGTGAAGGCTCACGTCTCCGCCCGGGCGGTACTCGAAGCGCGCCGAGTGGAGGCTCACGTCTCCGCCCGGGCGGTACTCGAAGCGCGCCGAGTGGAGGCTCACGTCTCCGCCTGGGCGGTACTCGACAAGGGCGTCCTGGAGCTGTGGAGTCTCCTCCTGTCCCCAGGCGGACGGCGCCGCCAGCAGCAGCAGGGCTCCCAGGACCAGATGAACGCGGGCGAGCACTGGACACTTCTCCGATGGAATGGGTTGCTACTGCCCCTCGGTGGTCAGGGTGAACTCCATCTGGACGAATTGGCCGGAGAGGCTGAGTACCTCATCGTTGGTCACGGCCAGCCAGGCCGGGCCAGGGTCGAGCGGCAGGAACGCGGTCGGCGAGGCACGGATCCTGAACTCGCGCGCGAACGTGCCGGAGTCCCGATCGATGACCCGTCGGGAGCCGACAGGTCGGAGGGAGTCCTCGAACGCAGCATAGACGGCACGGATCGTGAGGGCGCCCGAGTCGCCGAGGTCGATGACCGGGCTGAGGACGGACGCGGTGGGGACTCCATTCAGGCGAAGGGCCCCATTCTGGAAAAGCACTTCCGAGCCGGGGTCCGTGACGGGCGTGCCGTCCACGTCGGTCCATGTGTCGAGGGGCGCCGAGACGCCGATCTCGTGCGCGCCGATGGTCGCGGGGAGGCCGTCCTCCAGTCCCGCGAGGACCAGCGGCGAGCCCGCGAGCAGGGAGAAGTCCCGCGCGCCGCGATCCCGGAGCTGAGGGTCGACGTTCAGGTCACTGGCCCCAGGCGTGTACGATCCGTAGTGCTGATTGCCGTCGGCCCCATTCTGGAAGAAGTCGTTGTACGACAGGACCGGCTGCGACGTGCCTGCGGTGCCCGCGAACCCCGCCGTCGAGTTGAACGCGACAATGCAGTTGCGGAGGACGAGATTCGTCGTGCTGAAGGAGTTGTTGATGGCGGTGGCATTCTCGGCGAACGTGCAGCGATCGAAGGTCCAATTGATCCCGGCCGGAAGCACGGCGATGCCGTTGTGGTTGTAGAAGTCGCACTCGCGAAAAAGGAAGTTGGTGCTCGTGTTGGCGGCCTCCACTCCAATCGAGTTGCCGACGAACTTGCACCGAGTGAACGTGACCGCGTTCGACCCGGAGTATATGACGCCCCGGGTGCACTGTCGGAGGACGAGATTCTCCATCGTGAGGTTTGTCGCCCCGCCCAGCCCAATCCCAGTGGACTGCCCCTCGATCGTGGCGGTCCCCACGCCGACGAGGCTGAGCCGATCCTTGGCGATGCCCACCTGCTCCCTGTAGGTGCCGCGCTGGATGAAGATGCGGTCCCCGCGCCCACTCACCGCCGCGTTGACGCCTTGCTGGATCGTCGGGAACGGTGAGGCCGCGGTGCCATCCCCCGGCGCGGTGGCGCCGGCGTCGACGTAGAAGTCGTTCGCGTCGGCGCAGGCGCACACGGCGAAGAGGGCGACGACGAGATGGAGCATCCTCATGGGTGGGTCTCCTCGATGGTGAGGCTTGACGAATGGGATGGGTCGACGTGGTCGGCGCGGGGCGGCGCCGCGGGGTCGAGCAGCGATGGCGGGCGAACGACCATCGGACTCTTCCATGTGGGCGGGGTCAGCTCGCTGCGAGGCGGGGCTTCTTCAAGCCTCCTGTCGGTTCCGTCCGGCCTCCCCCCTCGCGGCGATGGGGAAACCCTATTCACGCACCGAAGTGAATTCCACGGAAATCGCGAACGGAATCGGTGTGAGCCTCTTTGCGGTTAAGCAAACTCGGCCGGGGGACCGCGAATTCCGGGTGCATTGGAGGGATTGGTGAAGGGGGGGATGGTGGAGGCTCGCAAAAGTGAGCGGGCCAGGAGCCTCAGATTCGTCTTGCACCAGGGACCCCGGGGGGATCCGGGCCGTGCGGCGCCGACGGTGGCGGGAGACGCTGACCGCGGTGACGTGCGGCCACGGGTCAAGCTGGCGAGCATGCTCACGGCAAGCCGCAGGAACGGATCGGTCCGCGAGCACTCGACGCGAGACGGTGGTAGGATGCTCGACAGGAGGATACGACGATGATCACGACCGTAACCAGGGAGTGGAGGGCGGAGATGGGCGAGCTCCGGGTCAAGCTGGCGCTTGCGAACTTCTATGACGAGGAGAACGCCCGCCTGGGTCTCCTGGCTCCGGAGCGCGTTCGTCGGGCGGAGGTGGAGGCCGTCGTGGACACCGGTGCGACGCGCCCCGTCCTGCCGAAGGCGGTCGCGGACCAGCTCGGCCTGGCCATCCTGGGAAGGCTCCCCGTCCGCTACGCCGACGAGCGGAGGGCCGTCCGCGACATTGTCGGAGGCGTCATGATCGAGCTGATGGGGCGGCGCATGCTGGTCGACGCCGTGGTCGAGCCCGCGAAGGCCTACGCCCTCCTCGGCCAGGTCCCCCTCGAGGTCCTCGACCTCTGGGTCGACCCCGTCGCCAGGCGCCTCGTCCCGAACCCCGAATCCCCCGACGCGCCGCTCTCCGAGATGCAGTAGCCGCTTCTACTCGACCCCCGCCGTGATCCCCTTCTCCGTCCCCGGGCGTGGGCGCAGCGAATCCAGATGCGCTGCCCATTCGGGAGCACCAAGGCAGCGGTCGACTACAGGGGTAGGTAGATGGTCCGATTCTCGAAGTCGGACGGCTCCCCGGCCGCGGTGATGAGATGCAGGTCCCGGATGCACTGGCCGACGGTGACCTTGAGTTGGTGGCCGTAAACGAGGCCGCTGAAGGCGATGCCTTCGTGCTGACGGCGGGCCGCTTCGCGCAGCAGATCGTCGTCCTGGCTGAAGAGCATCCGCCCCAGGCTTGTAGACCGGTCGAGCACCTCCGGATCTGTCAGCCTCGAGGAGCCGTCCTCCTGGGCGGTCAGGACGTCCACGTTGCGTAGTCGAAGCGCGTCGGTCACCTCCCGTCTCACGTGAACGTCCATGAAGAGCGTCACGCCCACGGGAGTTTGCCCTCGGCGCGCAAGCGCCGGACGAAGAGTGACTCCCCGGCGGCCGTCCGCGCGGCCTCCGCATCGCGGTAGTCCCGCTCGATTTGCGCGTCGAGCTGAGTCTGGTGATCGTAGTAGAAGGCCAGCGCCGCGTGGATCTGAGCGAGCGAAAGATGCGGATGTTGGAAGTGGATCTCCTCGGGGCTCGAACCATGGGCGATCTTGTCGAGCGCGACCTCGATAACCTTCGTGTTCGTTCCCTCAATCCACGCCACGCCGCGCTCATCGAGGGAGATGTGGGTCAGGGGTGCCGTGAGCACGAGTCTCTCCGACCGTTGCCTCTGGGAAGACCACGTTGTCCACCGCGATGCTACAGCGCCGCCCCAACGGAGTCAAGGCGCCCGGAGAGGCACCGGGAGCAGCGGTTCCTCGATCTCGCCGAGCAACTGGCGCAGTCCTAAGGACCCAGCCGAGCAGGCGAGGCTCAAGCAGGAGCTGGCCCGCACGCTGCGCGAAGGGGCGCGTGACGCGCGCCACGCGTCGCGACCTACTCCGGGAAGGACATCCTCGCCATGCGGGCCTGGATCTGCGGCGCCTGGTCGAACACCAGGTCCACGACGACGCCCTCGCCCCCGCGCCGAACCAGCTTCCGCCGAAATCCGGGGGAGGTCCGCACGTCTTCTACGGTAGCGCCCATCTCCGAGGCGACAGCGCGCAGGGCGGCCTCCCCCTCGTCGAGCAGCTCCGCGGTCGCGCGTGGTGCGGTGCCCAAGGTAGAACCCAACCAGGGCGGCGCCGCCCGTGAGGAAGAACCGCTGCTCGCGCGCGAAGAAGCCCTCGAGCACCTGCCGCTGGAAAGCGCTCAGTCGGCTATCGGCCAAGCAGCCCCCCCCGTCGCCACTCCGCGAACAGCCACTCCCAGAAACCCCGGCGGCGGCCGAGCTGCAGTCGGATGGCGGGCCAGTGGGAGAGGACCTCGTCGAGCGTCGTGAACTTCCAGACTTCCGTGTCGCGAGCTTCCCGCAAGATCGTGGCGAGAAGCCTGACGCGTTCGGGTTCCGATGCGGACGCCAACCGCTCTCGAAGCTCCCGGACCCGCATGGGGTCGTCCCATAGGAAATAGGGATACGACTCGGGGTCGTCCAGATTTGTGGAGAGCGCGACGGGCATCGTTGACACCTCAACTGGACCCATTCTATCCGCGGCCCGAGAGG
The DNA here is from genome assembly GCA_964649705.1 of uncultured Planctomycetia bacterium. Taxonomy (GTDB): domain Bacteria; phylum Planctomycetota; class MHYJ01; order WSZJ01; family CAZYRM01; genus CAZYRM01. The sequence continues at coordinate 2,731 of CAZYRM010000085.1, read as the reverse complement.
GGGTCAATTCGGGCGCGCGGACCGGATTTCCTGGGTTTTCAGCCAATTTTCCTCTTACAGAATGTGGAGGGACATCGAGTTTCCCGCCACGAGGAGGATGCCATGTCACGAGTCGCAGGCCTCAGGTTCGATCAGCTCCAGGCGGCAAACCCCATCTACAAAGAGGCTTGGGGACGAGCAAGGGCCGTAGCCGCCGGGAGGGCCCACATGCTGCTTCGCGGGCACGTCGGATCGGGGCGCCTTACGCTCGCCCGCGCCGTGCACCTCGAGAGCCCCCGACGCGAGGGGCCGTTCGTCGCCGCCTTCGTCACCTCCGAGGAGCGCTCGACCCCCCGCTGGGTCGAAGAGCAGATCGCGCGGGCGCGAGGGGGCACGCTCTACCTCTCCGACCCCGTCGACCTCTACGACGAGGCCTCCTCGTACCTCGCCGAGCGCTTCGCCGAGAGACCCGACGTACGCTTGATTGCCTCCACGCGCCGCGTCGCCTTCGATTTCGACATGGACCCGCACGTCCTGGGAAGGGACTTGCGCGACCTCGCCGGCGACGTCGTCGTCGACCTGCCGCCGCTCTGCGAGCGGCCCGAAGACGTCGTCCCCCTCTTCCTCCAGTTCGCCGCCGAGACCGCCGCCGCGTTCGGCCGCCCTGCCCCTGAGGCCTGCACCGAGGGCGCACAGCGAGTCCTCCTCGAGTACGAATGGCCGGGAAACCTCCTCGAGCTCCGCGTGGTCGCCTCCCAAGCCGCCCAGACCGCGGTGACCGGCGTCGTCACCGCCGCGGACCTCGCCATCGACGGCGTGCCGGCCAACGCCGAGCCCGCGTTCCCCCTCCGTGCGGATCGCGAGACCGAGGCCCTCCGTAGACACGCGCTCGGAGTCCTTCACCGGTTCGGAGGGGACGTGGACCGTTCCGCCCAGGCCCTCGGCGTCAGCCGGTCCGCTCTCTATAGAAAGATGAAGCGGTACCGGATCGGCCCCGCCGACCTGGGGCGCCCCACCCCGTCCCGCTGCGAGGCCCCCGGGTCAGATGGGCGAGAGTCGTAGACGCCCAGTCGATCGCGGGAGACCCGCGACGGTGCGCGGGAGACCCGCGACGATGCGCGGGAGACCCGCGACGGCGCGCGGGAGACCCGCGACGGTGCGCGGGGGACCCGCGACGGTGCACGGGAGACTCGCGACGGTGCGCGGGAGACCCGCGACGATCCGCGGGAGACCCGCGACGGTGGACGGGAGACCCGCGATGGTGCGCGGGAGACCCGCGACGGTGCGCGGGAGACCCGCGACGGTGCGCGGGAGACTCGCGACGATGCGCGGGGGACCCGTGACGGTGCACGGAAAACTCGCGACGATCCGCGGGAGACCCGCGACGGTGCACGGGAGACCCGCGACGGTGCACGGGAGACTCGCGACGATGCGCGGGAGACCCGCGACGGTGCACGGGAGACTCGCGACGATGCGCGGGAGACCCGCGACGGCGCGCGGGAGACCCGCGACGGCGCGCGGGAGATCCGCGACGATGCGCGGGAGACCCGCGACGATGCGCGGGAGACTTCCGACAATCCGCGGGAGACCCGCGACGATCCGCCCGTCGCGTTTCTGGGACGGCGCAGGCCCCCAGTCGCAAATGCGCGTCCCAGTTCCGCGACACGCCCCCGTCGAGATGGTTTGCGCCCGATCTGCCCCGAATCTCCCCTGCGCGCCTAACCCGCGCGTGCGCAGGTCGATCCACCGAACCCGTCGAGAATCTCCGCGCTGGCACGCCCGTCGCATCATCTCTCCCCGTCGCGCGGGGCCGATTCGATGGCAACCGCGCGGCACGGTGAGGGCGGCGTCTTTCGCATGCGCGAAGGGCCGACCCGAGCCGGAGACGCCTGGTTGGAGGGACTTCCATGTTGAAGTCCGTCATCACGCTGCTCGCGTGGGCCGAGTCCCTGCTCGCAGCGCTCGTGGACGACGAGGTGAGGACCTACCTCGCCGAGTCAGGGTTCCCGCTGGATCAGCTCTCCCAGGGGAACGCCGTGGCCGAGAGAGCCAGGGCCACGCTCGCCAGAGACGGCGAGGCGAAGATCAAGAGCCGCGGGCTCTCGGAGACCGTCGAGCGCGTGTTCGACGGCCTCTTCCGCGAGGTCTCGATCTTCCGCTTCGTCGCGCTCCGCGCCTTCCGTCGGCGGACCGACCTCGTCCAGGCGTTCGCCCTCGGGCCGCGCGCGCCGAGCCCCGAGGAGGAGGTCCCAGCGGGGGGCATCCCCCCGACGGCGCAGCCCGGGAGGCGGGAGCGCCGCCAGCGGAGCCGCGCCATCGGGCAGTTCCTCGCGGAGGCGAGCGTGCTCGTGCGCACGGTGCTCGGGAACGAGGAGGCCGTCGGCCTCCTGGCCTCGTACGGGTTCGGAAAGGAGCGGATCGCGTCGCTCCTGACGCGCCTGGACGGGCTCAAGGCGATGAACGTCCAGCAGGACGACGCCATGCACGCCTACCACGCGGCGACCGCCGCCGTGCGGGAGGAGGAGATCGAGTTCCGCAGGTGGTTCACCCCCTGGCGGCGCATGGTGCGGCACGCGCTCTCCGCGAGGCCGGACCTGATGAAGCGCGTCGGCGTGGCGTAGCGACGACCACGGGAGGGGCGGGATCGGCCCGCCCCACCCCCCCACCCCACCCGCCCCCCCCGCCCACCCCCGGGACGCCGGGGACCGGCCCGGGCGACCGGCCACGGGGGGGGGCACCGGCTGGGGGCGCG
>CAZYRM010000084.1:0-26907 GCA_964649705.1 uncultured Planctomycetia bacterium | reverse complement strand
CAACGTCGAGTACACGATCATGCGCGAGACCGAGGTCCTGGCGAAGATCGACTAGCGATCGAGTACGAGACCGAGAACGAGCACGAGAACGAGCACGAGAACGATGTCGAGTACGATCCCGAGCACGCCACCGCCACCGAGCCGGAATCAGCGCTGGTAGACATGTAGGGGCGGCCCGGTGGGCCGCCCCTCGCCGAGAACCTGAATTGGTCGGGAGACGTTCATGCCCAAGCAACTGATGTTCGATGACGAAGGCCGCAAGAAGGTCCTCTCCGGCATCCGCCAGCTCGCGGCGGCCGTGAAGATCACCATGGGCCCCTCCGCCAGGCAGGTCCTCCTCGGGAAGGCCTTCGGGTCCCCGCAGGCCGTCAACGACGGCGTGACCGTCGCCAAGGAGATCGAGCTCCCCGACCCGTTCGAGAACATGGGCGCCAAGCTCTGCCAGGAGGCCGCGTCGAAGACGAACGACGTCGCGGGCGACGGCACCACGGCGTCCGTCGTCCTCTGCGAGGGGATCTACCGCGAGGGGATGAAGCACATCGGCGCCGGCGCCGACCCCATGGCCCTCAAGCGCGGGATTGACAAGGCCGTCGCCGCCGTCGTCGAGAAGGTCCGCGGGATGAGCACGCCCGTCAAGGACCGCGAGCAGATGGAGCACGTCGCCACCATCTCCGCGAACAACGACCGCGTCCTCGGGAAGCTGATCGCCGAGGCGATGGAGAAGGTCGGGAAGGAGGGCGTCCTCACCGTCGAGGAGGGGAAGAGCCTCGAGACCAAGGTCGAGTACTCCGAGGGGATGCAGTTCGACAAGGGGTATATCTCCCCCTACTTCGTCACCAAGGTCGAGAACCTGACCTGCGAGCTCGAGGACCCGTACATCCTCTTCTTCGAGAAGAAGATCTCCACGATCCGCGACATCGTCCCCGTCCTCGAGCAGGTCCTCCAGGTCGGGAAGCCCCTCCTCATCGTCTGCGAGGAGCTCGAGGGCGAGGCCCTCGCGACGCTGGTCGTCAACAAGCTTCGCGGGACCCTCCACGTCTGCGCCGTCAAGGCGCCCGCGTTCGGGGACCGACGGAAGGCGATCCTCGAGGACATGGCGGTCCTCTGCGGCGGGAAGCTCGTCAGCGAGGACCTCGGCGTGAAGCTCGAGAAGCTCACCGTCGACTACCTCGGCACCGCGCGCCGCGTGAAGGTCGAGAAGGAGAAGACCACGATCGTCGAGGGAGGCGGGGACAAGAAGGCGATCGCCGACCGCGTCGCCCAGCTCAGGAAGCAGGTGAAGGACACCACGAGCGACTACGACCGCGAGAAGCTCGAGGAGCGCCTGGCGAAGATCCAGGGCGGCGTGGCCGTCGTCAAGGTCGGCGGCGCGACCGAGGCGGAGATGAAGGAGCGGAAGTACCGCGTCGAGGACGCGGTGAACGCCGCGAAGGCCGCCCGCGAGGAGGGGTTCGTCCCCGGCGGCGGCGTGGCCCTCTTCCGCGCGATCGAGGCCGCGAAGGGCGTGAAGCTCGACGGAGACGAGGCGATCGGCGCCAAGGTCGTCGCGAAGGCCCTCGAGGGGCCGATCCGGCAGATCTCCGCGAACTCCGGCGCCGACGCCGACCTGGTCGTCGAGGAGGTCGGGGCGAAGGAGGGGGCGTTCGGCTACGATGCGGCGACGGGGCAGTTCCGCGACCTCGTCCAGGCCGGCATCATCGACCCCACCATGGTCGTCCGCGTCTCCCTCCAGAACGCCGCGAGCGTGGCGGGGACGTTCCTGACGAGCACCACGCTCGTCACGGAGCTGAAGGAGAAGGACGAGAAGAAGAAGATCGAGGGGGCGGTCCGCTAGACCCCTGGAAGCGATGACGGAACGCGACTACTACGAGGTCCTGGGCGTGGCGAAGGACGCCTCGCCGGAGGACGTCAAGAAGGCGTTCCGCAAGGCGGCCCTCAAGTACCATCCCGACCGCAACCCCGGCGACAAGGAGGCCGAGGGGAAGTTCAAGGAGGTCGCGGAGGCGTACGAGGTCCTCTCCGACCCCGAGCGCCGCTCGCGGTACGACCGCTTCGGACACGAGGGGCTCTCCGGCGTCGCCACCCGCGGGTACACGAGCGCGGACGACATCTTCGACGCCTTCGCCGACATCTTCGGCGAGGACTCCCTCTTTTCCAGCTTCCTTGGAGGGGCGCGCTCCCGCGCGCGCGGCCGTCGCGGCGCCAACCTCCGCGCCGAGATCACGATCGAGTTCGAGGACGCCGCGCGCGGCTGCGAGAAGAGCGTCGACATCAGGCGCTCCGCGCGCTGCGCGACGTGCGGGGGGACGGGCGCGAAGGCCGGGACGAAGCCCGTGGCGTGCCGGGGCTGCGGGGGGCGCGGCGTCGTCCTGCAGGCCCACGGCTTCTTCAGCATCCAGACCCCGTGCCCTCACTGCCGCGGCGCCGGGCAGGTGATCGAGGACCCCTGCCGCGACTGCCGCGGGAGCGGCCACGTCCAGGAGAAGCGCCAGATCAAGGTCCGCATCCCCGCGGGGATCGACGACGGGACCCGCATGCGGGTCGCCGGGGAGGGGGAGCCGGGGAGCGACCCGTCGCTCACGGGGGACCTCTACTGCGACATCTTCGTCAAGCCGCACGCCTTCTTCGAGCGCGACGGGAAGAACCTCTTCTGCGAGATCCCCGTCACGTTCAGCCAGGCGACGCTCGGCGCCGAGATCGAGGTCCCCACGCTCGCCGGGCCGACGAAGATGCACGTCCCCGCGGGGACCGACAGCGGCCAGCTCTTCCGCCTCCGCCGACAGGGCCTCCCCGACCTGGAGGGGGGCGGACAGGGGGACCAGATCGTCCGCGTGAGCATCGAGGTCCCGAAGAAGCTCTCCCCGAAGCAGGAGGAGCTGCTCCGCGAGTTCGCCAAGACGGAGAAGGTCGAGGTGAGGCCCCGGAAGAAGGGGTTCCTCGACCGGATCAAGGACATCTTCGAGTAGCAGGACGCCATGACCGAGACCGAGCCCAAGGACCCGCAGGCCCCCGAGCCGCAGCCCGCCGAGGTCACCCTCCCGTCGCCCGAGGTCGAGGAGCTTCGGAAGAAGGCCCGCGAGCGCGACGAGTACCTGAACGACCTCAAGCGCGTCCAGGCGGACTTCGCCAATTTCCAGAGGCGGAACAAGCAGGAGCGGGAGGCGTGGACCCAGCTCGCGATCGGGGGCCTCGTGCGGGACCTGCTGCCGGCCCTCGACAGCTTCGACCTCGCCGTGCAGGCCTGCGCCGGGGTCCAGGGGGTGGAGAAGTTCCTGGAGGGCCTCAAGATCGCGGAGCGGGAGGTCTTCCGCGTCCTCGAAAACCAGGGCCTCAAGCCGATCGACACGAAGGGAAAGCCGTTCGACCCGCACGAGCACGAGGTGGTCGCCGTGGTCGAGACGGCCGACCTCCCGGACCAGACGGTGGTCGACGAGGTCCGCAAGGGGTACAGGCTGGGGGACCGCCTGCTCAGGCCCGCGCAGGTGCGGGTCTCCAGGGCACCGCAAGCCAGGGCTGCATCCGAGGGTGATGCGAAGACGCAGTGAGACCGCGTTGGGAGATCGACTCAGCCCCTTCCCGTTCCCCTTCCCTTTCCCAGCGCTTGCGACGCGCTGGGAAAGGGAAGGGGAACGGGAAGGGGCAGGGGCTGCTTGACAGATTGACACCCTTGCGAGGGATCGCTAGAATCCCCGCCTCTCGGGAGGACCCCATGCCCACGTACGAGTACGAGTGCCAGGCCTGCGAGGCCACATTCGAACGCTTCCAGAGCATGTCCGCGGCCCCGGTTCGGACCTGCCCCGAGTGCGGCAAGCGACGGGCCCGCAGGAAGATCGGCGGGGGGGCCGCGCTCCTCTTCAAGGGGTCGGGGTTCTACATCACGGACTACCGCGGGTCCGACTACTCAGCAAAGGCGAAGTCGGACACCGAAGCCAAGCCCGCCGCGGAGTCCGCGAAGCCCGCGGGGCCCGCGAAGCCCGCGGAAGCGGCCAAAACCGAGAGCAAAAAGGCGTCGGCCTAAGAGGCTGTTGATAGAGGGGATTCGATGCGAGAGATGCAGGGGAACTGGCGCGACATCTTCATGGCCTTCCGCGTGGCCCTGGACCCGAAGAAGCTCCTGCTCTGCTTCCTCGGCCTGGCCCTCTCGTTCTTCCTCACAGTGATGCTGCTCATGATCGTCGGCAAGGCGATCGACCCCAACCTCAACCTCTCGACTTGGGAGTTCGGGTTCCGAGCGTGGTTCTGCGCGAACTGCGACGCCATCTACCAGGGCCCCCCGGTGACGTGGTCGCTCTTCACGCTCGTCCTGGTGGTGCTGAACTCCCTCTTCTGGTCCTACTTCGGCGGCGCGACGACCCGCCTGGCGGCCTTGCAGGTGACCAAGGACGAGAGCCTCGAGCTCGACAAGGCGATGAAGTTCTCGAACCGGAAGTACAGCTCGTACTTCTGGTCGATCGGGGCCTGCGTCGCCGGCTTCCTGTTCTTCATGCTCGTCGTGTCGGCCGTGAGCCTGCTCGGCGCGATCCCGTGGTACATCGGGGACGTCCTGTCCATCTTCCTGATGCTCCTCTACCCGCTCGCGGTGCTCGCGGGCTTCCTGATGACGCTCATCGCCATCGGGACCGTGTTCGGCTCGCCCCTCTTCTATCCCGCGATCAGCGCCGAGGGGACGGACGCCTTTGACGCGATCAGCCGCGGGTTCGGGTACGTCTACACCAGGCCCTGGCAGTACGTGGCCTACCAGCTCGTCGCCCTCGGGCACGGCATCGTGTCGGTCGGGTTCGTCTACCTCTTCGGCTGGCTGATGCTCACGTTCACGAACGCCTCCGGCTTCTCGATGGGCGACACGTTCCACAACATCACGTTCATCTGGATCCAGGCGCCCGAGTCGAACCTCCAGGCGTTCGCGGGGTACATCTACGCCTTCTGGTACTCCCTCGTCGCGGGCCTGGTCCTCGCCTACGGCCTGTCCTACTTCTTCTCGGCGCAGACGATCATCTACTTCCTCTTGCGGAAGAAGGTCGACGGCATCGAGGTGAACGAGGTGTACGAGGAGAAGGAAGAGCTCCCGTCGAACCTCCCGCCGGAGGCCCCCGCTCCGCAGGCTGGGGCACCGGCCGCGGCACCAGCGGCGGCCCCGGCCGCGTCGGCCCCCCCCGCCGGCCCGGAGGGCACCCCGGCCCCGCCGGCTCCGAGCGCCCCGCCCCCGACCGGCAGCGGGTCCTAGCCGGTCCTGGTCCGCCGCCCCGACGGGGCAGGCGATCATTCGGGGGATGGCATGAAGGTCGCGGACTACCTCAAGGGAGGGATCGACCTCCTCGCGAAGCACCCCCTCGAGATGATGGCGGCGGGGCTCATCGCCCTGGTCATGTTCTGCACGGTCGTCCTGACGGGACCGGCGTGCGCGGGGCTCGTGTACATCGCCCTCAAGGCAAGGAGGGGCGAGAAGCCCGAGGTCCTCGACCTCTTCAAGGGGTTCGACCACTTCGTCAACTCCCTCTTCGTCGGCGTGATGCTCCTGGCCGTCATGGTGGGGAGCACCGTCCTCGCGATGATGCCGCTGGGCTCGATCCTGGCGACCGTCTTCAGCGTGCTCGCCTTTCCCGTCGCCAGCGCGCTGACGATGTACGCGATGCCGCTGGTGGTCGACAAGGGGCTAGGCTGGAAGCCCGCCCTCAACGCGAGCCTCGCCCGCGCGATGAAGGACCTGCCGGGACACCTCGTATTCGGGGTCGCCGGGTACGTCGTCGTCCTGCCCTTCATCGGCCTCCCCATCTTCGTCGGGGCGGTCACCGCCGCCTACGCCGACGCCTCAGCCGAGCTGGTCGGACTCGCCTCCAAGGGATAGCGGATAGAACGAGTGTTCAATCCGGCTGTCAGAATGTGCGGATCTGGCGCACACCCGTTCCAGCCCCGGAATTCCCCTAACCTCTAACAGCCACACCCGTAAGACCTTCTGGTTTAGGGATCAATTTCGTGAAATGGATCCGGATTTGCGCCGATATTCCAGGTAGAGGGGGAACCTGGTGCTCGCGAGGGTTCCTACGATGGTAACCATGAGCGACATCCCGAAAGACCATCTTCAGGCCATGGTGGAGCTGAGGGACAGGATCCGCAGCGGCGAGATCTCCCTGGCCCCGCAGCTTCGCTACTACCTGGAGAAATACGGCTTCTTCCACGCCGGCGCGTTCCGTCGGCTGCTGGAACTGGGCCGCCGCTCGTTCACCATCCGCTCCGAGGAGGACATGGGGCGGCTGAGGGACGAGATCGACGCCCTGCCGACCTTCTCGATCACGAACGACGGCTTCGGCGCCAAGGTCAAGGCGTGGGTCGCGTTCGTCCTGGAGGCGGAGAACCGTGCCAGGCTCTGGGAGCGGCTGAACTCGTTCGCGGCCTTCATGGCCGAGTTCGACTTCAACCCCGACCCGCTGCTCAAGGAGATCCTGGGGACCCGGATCTTCGTCGAGTGGAAGGAGCAGCAGAAGAAGCCCTCCAAGGCCAAGGTCACCAAGAAACAGGCGTAGACTTCCCACCGCATATCAAGGGCATGCAGGGCGGGGCCTTCGGGCCCCCCTTGCATGACACCTGCTCCCAACTCTCAAGGCTCGATGAGCAACTCTCAATGAACGTTGCTCATTAGGACCTGTGGCTTTAGAATCCCCGCCCTTCGACACTTCCGGGAGGCAACATGATCGGCAAGGGAAATCCTCGCGAATACGAGCGCGCCCTGTCGGAGCTGTCCCTCCGCGACCCTGTCCGTCGCGCCTCCGCCGCGGCCACCGTCGGCGTCTTCGGCAGCGACAAGGACGTCCCGCGCCTGAAGCCCCTCGTCAGCGACGAGTCGGAGGCGGTCCGCGTGGCGGCCCTCTACGCCCTCGCCCTCCTCGGCGAGAAGAGCGCCGTCGAGAAGCTCTTCCCCTTCGTCGGCCACACCCGCGAGCAGTACCGCAAGCTCGCCCTGACCGCGCTCGAGGGGGCCACGCGCCTGAACCACGGCGGCCCGCACGGCGACGAGGAGGCCTGCAAGAAGGCCCAGGAGGCGTGGAAGGGGTGGTGGGACACGAACAAGGCCAACCTCGCCTGGGACAAGCAGAAGAAGCAGTGGGCCCCGAAGGGCTAGCTGGATGGCCTATCGAGACCTGCGCCACTTCCTGGAGGTCCTCGAGTCGAAGGGCGAGCTCAAGCGGATCGCGGCCCCCGTCTCGCCGCTGCTTGAAGTCGCCGAGTGGGCTGACCGGGCCGTGAAGTCCCCCATGGGCGGGCCCGCGCTCCTCTTCGAGAAGGTCGAGGGGTCGACCGTCCCCCTCCTCATCAACACCTACGCGACCCCGGCGAGGATGGCCCTCTCCCTCGAGGTCCCCACGCTGCCGGACCTCACCGCGAAGATGGAAGACCTCCTCGGGCCGGCCCTCCACCCCCCGAAGGGGGGGCTGTGGGAGAAGCTCAAGCTCATCCCGAAGCTCCTGGAGTACGGCGCGGCGATCCCGAAGAGCGTCTCCACAGGTCCGGTGAAGGAGGTCGTCGACAAGGAGACGCCCTCGTTCGAGCGGTTCCCGGTGATCCAGTGCTGGCCGAAGGACGCAGGGAAGTACATCACGTTCGGGTGCGTCTTCACGAAGGACCCCGAGAGCGGAAAGCGGAACTGCGGCGTCTACCGGATGCAGGTCTTCGACGCGCGGACCTGCGCGATGCACTGGCACCCTCACAAGGACGGCGCGAGGCACTTCGGGAAGTCGCGGAAGGCGGGGAAGCGGATGGAGGTCGCCGTCGCGATCGGCCCCGACCCCGCGGTCGCCTTCGCCGCGGTCTGCCCCCTGCCGCCCGACGTCGACGAGATGATGTTCGCCGGGCTCATTGCGGGGGAGCCGGTGCGCCTGGTGAAGTGCGAGACGGTCGACATCGAGGTCCCGGCGAACGCGGAGATCGTCTTCGAAGGGTATCTCGACCCCGACGAGCTCAGGCTCGAGGGGCCCTTCGGCGACCACACGGGGTACTACTCGCTCGCGGACCGCTTTCCGGTGTTCCACCTGACCTGCGTGACGCACCGGAGGGACCCGATCTACCAGACGACGATCGTCGGGCCGCCTCCGATGGAGGACGGCGTGATGGGGTACGCGATCGAGCGGCTCTTCCTGCCGCTCCTGCGCATGCAGATCCCCGAGATCGTCGACATGCACATGCCGGTGGAGGGGTGCTTCCACAACCTCGTCCTCGTCTCCATCCGGAAGCGCTACCCGGGGCACGCGCGCAAGGTGATGCACGCGATCTGGGGGATGGGGCAGGCGATGTTCACGAAGGTCATCGTCGTCATGGACGAGGATGTCGACGTCCAGGACCCTCGGGAGGTCTGCTGGAAGGCGCTGAACCACATCGACCCGGAGCGGGACATCGAGTTCGCCCACGGGCCGATGGACATCCTGGACCACGCGGCGCGCGCGTCGTGCTACGGATCGAAGATGGGGATCGACGCGACGAGGAAGCTCCCCGAGGAGGGGCACGTCCGGGAGTGGCCGGACGAGATCGTCATGTCTCCCGAGGTGAAGGCGATCGTCGACCGGAAGTGGGGCGAGGTTTTTGGCCCGGGCCTTGACAACGACAAAGCGTAAAATACACTGCGAGGCGAGGGGCGGCCCACCGGGCCGCCCTTACATGGGAAACCAGCCGGTTTTCCATGGGAGGGGGGACCGATCCGGAGGGGAATCATGAAGTACGCCGTGCTCGTGGTCCTGTCGCTGGCCGTCGGGTGCGCGTCCGCGCCGCCGAAGAAGGGGGCCGTCGACGCGCCAAAGGACCCGGCCATCGCGATCGTCAAGACCGAGCAGCCCAGGGAGACGATCCACCTCCCGTCCGCGACGCCCGAGAAGCACTTCGCCACGGCGCAGCACGCCGTCGCGGAGGGGAAGTACGGAGAGGCCCGCGCGAGCCTGGACCAGGCGATCGGGATGAAGCCCGACTGGGCGGAGGCGTACCTCCTGCGCGGGAACGTCGCGGCCCTGCAGGGGGAGGCGAAGGTCGCCTATGCGGACTACGACCGCGCCGTGACGTACCGGCCGGACCTCGTGGACGCGCTGGTCGCCCGGGCCCAGGCGTCGCTCGCGCTCGACCGGTTCGAGGTTGCGATCGCCGACTTCGACCGCGCCATCGCGATCGCCCCGCGCCGCGCGCCGCTCCACTTCCAGAAGGCGATGGCCCACTTCGCGAAGAACGACGACATCAAGGCCCTGGCCTCGGTGAACCAGGCGATCGTCGTCGACCCGACCCACGCGGAGTCGTACCGCCTCCGCGCGCAGCTCGACCTCTTCGCGAAGGACTACCCGAAGGCGATCGAGGACGCCTCGCGCGCGATCGAGCTCGCGAAGGACGACGCGCGCGCCTGGGCGGTACGCGGAAACGCCCGCATGCTCTCGGGGGACAAGGCGGGGGCGAAGAAGGACCTCGAGAACGCGCTCCGCCTCGACCCCTCCCTCGTCGACGAGCTGCGCGCGAAGATCCTGAACCTCGAGCGCGAGGGCAAGTGACCCTCGTCCAGCGCCGCGACCGGTACCTCAGGGAGACGATCCGCTCCGCCACGCTCCCGGGGGGCACGAGGCTCCTCGTGCTGGCCACCCCGGGGAGGACCAAGTCGGCGGCGGTCGCGGGGATCCCGTTCGGGTCGATCGACCTCGGCTTCACCCACCCCGACACCGCGGAGCCGGTGAGCGTCCCCGCGGGCGTGGCCCACTTCCTGGAGCACCAGCTCTTCAAGAAGGAGTCCGGCGACCTCTCGGAGGAGTTCGCGCGCCACGGCGCGAACGACAACGCCGTCACCGACCTCTCCTCGACGTACTACCACTTCGCCTCGACCGAGGGCTTCGACGAGTGCCTGGACGTCCTCCTCCAGCTCGTCCTCGAGCCGCACTTCACCGAGGAGAACGTGGAGCGGGAGAGGCCGATCGTGGAGAGCGAGATCCGGATGGGCGAGGAGATGCCCGACACGAGGGCGATGAACGCGCTCCTGGAGGGGCTCTACGCCAACCACCCGGTCCGGATCGACGTGCCGGGGACCGTGGAGTCGGTGCGGGGGATCACGCGGGAGACGCTCGCGCTGTGTCACCGGGTCTTCTACACGCCGTCGGAGCTGGTCGTCGTGGTGGCGGGGGACGTCGACCCGGAGCGGGTCGCGCGGAGGGCGAGGGAGGCGATCGCGCGGCAGAAGCGGACGCCCGTGAAGGTCGAGCGGAAGCTGCCCGAGGAGCCGCGCGGGGTCCACCGGGCGGCGACGGAGCTCTCGCTGTGCCTGCCTCGTCCGAAGCTGCTCCTCGGCTGGAAGGACCCGGTGCTCGGAGGGACGGCCGAGGAGGTGGTGCGGCGCGAGACGGCGACGGGGGTGGCGCTCGACCTCCTGTTCGGGAAGGGCGCGGCGCTGAACGCGCGGCTCTACGACCGGGGGCTGGTGGACGACAGCTTCTCGTTCGCCTACTTCGGCCACGCGTCGTACGGCTTCACGGTGGTGGGGGGGGACACGGACGACCCCGAGCGCCTGCGCGAGGAGCTCCTCGCGGGCGTGCGCCGGGCGCGACGCGAGGGGGTGAGGAAGCGGGACATCGAGCGGATGCGGCGGAAGTACCTGGGCCGCTACGTGCGGAGCTTCGACGACCCCGAGAGCGCGGCGTTCTCGATGTTCGGCTACGCGGTCCGCGGCGTGGACCCGCTGGACTTCCCGAAGTGGCTCACGCGCCTCATGCCCCGCGACGTCGAGGAGCGCCTCGCCGCGCACCTCTCCGACGACCTGGCCGCCTGGTGCATCGCGCGCCCGAAGGGGTAGACGGCTACTTGTCCCGGGACCCTTTCGCGAACGTCATGTTGTCGAGGATGTACTTCTCCTCCGCCTTGTTCCGCTTCACGGCCTCGGGCTCCCCCTCGACGACGATGATGTACCCGTGGTCGTCGCCCTTGTGGAGCATGACGTGGACGCGACGGACGATGTCCAGCCTCATGCTGGTCCCGGTGAACGAGAACTCAGTGACCGACTTGCCTCCGGTGGACTTGTAGGTGTTGTTTCGCGTCGGCTCCTTCACGTCCTCCACGTCCCGATAGTACTTGTTGAGATAGAGCTTGAACAGCTCCTTGGAGAGCCCCTTCGACCCTCCGAACTCCTTGAAGAACTCGGACGACAGGTCGATGACGTAGAAGACCATCTCGGGGGCGGCCTGTGACTTGTCCGGGTTGGGCTTCGGCCACCGCACGAAGCAAAGCTCCATGTCCGAGGTGCCCCCGCGGAAGTAGTCGTCGAACCCGCTCTCCTGGACGATCTCCCACTCGGCCGCCTCGGGCTTGATCGCCGAGATGCCGTAGTACTCGCTCTTCTTCGTGCGTTCCGGCCGGGTCTTGCGGTCCTCGCCGGAGGCCGGAACGGCCTGCAGCAGGACCATCGTCACGAGTACGGCGATTGTGCGGATCCCCACGAGGCACCTCCCCTTCGGATTCCAGTCTCGGCGGATGGTAGCGCGGGCCCGTGTGACGTGCAATGGTCCCGCTGTGTGGATTCGCGCTACTGCGGGAGGGGGACGACGATCTGGAAGGTGGTCAGCTCCGTGTTCTTGTCCTCGTTGTCGGCGTAGCGGAGCTCGATCGTCACCTCGACGAGCTTCGGGTAGGCGTTCGTCTGCTTGTTGTCCCAGTCCTCCTTCCACTCGTTGCCGTCGAAGTAGCGGAGGTTGAAGCGGTTCACGCGGGTGTAGATCGGGACCAGCGTGCCGCCCTTCAGCGGCTCCGTGTCGACGAACGGGTCGAAGCGGCGGTAGAGCGTGTAGAGGCCCTGGTCCGGGCCCTCGGAGTTGCGCTCCAGGCGGAACCCCGTCTCGCCGTAGTCGCAGACCTTCCCCTTTTCGCTGTCGAAGCCGTCCCGCGTCGAGAGGAAGTCGAGCTGGTCCAGCTCCGGGCCGTCGCTCCCCTGCTTTCCCACGAACGTCGGCTTCGCGTTCTCCTGGTCGCGGAGGACGCAGCGGAGGTCCCGCTCGACCGCCGCGACGACCGCGGGCCCCGTCTCGACCCGCTCGAGGAGCTTGCCGACACGATCGGCGGCCGTGAGGTTCGCGTTCAGGACCCCGTAGGAGAGGGCCATCACCATGACGAGGACCGCGATGGCGAGGATGACCTCGATGAGCGTAAAGGCCCGCGCAGAAGAGGTCATCGCCCCTGGCCCTGGCCCTGCGCGGGCTGTTCGGGTTCGACGGGCTTGTGCGCGACGACCTTGATCGCCTTGTCGCGGCCGGGGATCCGGACCTGGAGGATGACCTCGGCGAACTGCCCCTGCTCCTCCTCCTTGTTGTCCGGGGGCTTCGTGATCTTGAGCGACTTGTTCGAGTGCTCGAAGCTCCAGTCGTAGCCGTCGTACCCCTCGAACGTGCCGCTGTGCAACTCGATTTCGAGGTCCTTCGCCGCGAGGATCTGGCCCATCTTCTGGTCGGCGAGCATGGCGCCGATCCGCTCGTCGCGGGCGAAGCCGGCCTGGCCGATGCTGCCCGTGACGACGTTGCCCAGGAATACGAGCCCCGCCGCCATGATCGCCAGGGCGACGATCATCTCGAGCAGCGTGAATGCGTGGATGGGGCGCCCCTTCAGTGCTCCCAACAGGCAGCGCCCGGCGGAACCAGGGGCTGCGCCCCTGGCTGTCTTGAGACGCCCCTTCGGGGCTTGCTTCCTAGTACTCATCGGCCCTCTTCGGCGCCGGGGGGTCCCAGCGCTCCTCGTGGAACATGGGGCTCCCGGTGATGCCGTTCACGTGGATTGTGAACCGCCTCTGCCCCTCGTCCTTCAGGTGCACGGTGTGTGTGTCCGCCGTCCCGAGCGGGGAGAACTCGATCCGCACGACGTCCCCCTCCGCGGCCTTCGAGCCCACCCAGACGTCCTCAAACGAGATCCCGTCCGGGAGGTCCTCGCGCCCGACCTCCTCCCACTGGTCGGCCGGGGCGATCGCGGGGACCGGGACGAACTCGTCCCCCGGCTGCGGCGTCTCCCCCTCCGGCGCCCTCGGCCCGAGGAGGATCGCACGGCGGTTCTTGAGGTCGTACTCGACGTAGAAGGCCCTCCCGCGCGACACCGCGTACCCGCGCGCCATCGCGGAGAGGCCCGAGATCCGGTGCGCCACCGAGCGGAGCTGGTACTTCGGCACCGCCCAGTCGAGACGCAACGCGACGAACGTCGCCATCATCCCGATGATCGCCGTGACGGCGATCATCTCGATGAGCGTGAATCCGCTACTTCGGCGTCTCGGTGTCATGGTTGGTAAGGTCCGCATCGTACCCCGTACCGCCCGGCTGTCCGTCTCGGGCGTAACACGTGATCGTGAACCGCGAGGCCGTGTCCTGAACGTAGGAGAACGGGTTTCCCCACGGGTCCGCCGGCACCGTCGTCTGCTGCAAGTACCCTCCCTCGGGGTACGGCTTCTTGATCCACCCCGGCGACGTCACCAGGTCCTGGAGGGAGTCCGGGTACTTCCCATGGTCCATCTTGAACAGGTTCGTCGCCTGACGGAGCGTGTCGATCTGCCCCTTCGCGAAGTCGACCCGCCCGCGCTCCATGCGGTCCATCACGTTGATGACCGCCACGGTGGCCACGAGCCCGATGATCACGAGCACGGCGAGCATCTCGATCAGCGTCACGCCGCGACGACGGTTCTTCCCCCGCATTGCGTTCTCCACGTGTCTGGGTACGGTTGCTTGCCTCTAGATTAACCCCCCGGGGGCCCGATCTGTTGGGTGGATTCCTACATCCCGCCGAACCCCTTGGCCTGCTCCAGGATGGGTAGGAGCACCGCGAGCACGATGAACCCCACGACGACCGCGAGGGCGATGATCATGAGCGGCTCCAGGAGCGTGGTCACCTTCTGCGTGGTGATGTCCACCTCCTCGTCGTACGCGTCGCTGACCTTCCTAAGGAGGTCCTCGAGCTTCCCCGACTCCTCGCCGATGGCGATCATGTAGCTGACCACGGGCGGGAAGATCTTCGAGTTCTTGAGCGGCGTGGAGATGTCCGCGCCCTCGATCACCTTGGCCCTCACCTCCTCGATCACCTTGGAGAGGACCATGTTGTCGACGACCTGCTTGACGATCGAAAGGGCCTCCATGGCGGGGATCCCGCTCTCGAGGAGAGTCGCGAAAGTCGTCGCGAAGCGCGAGATCGCGGTCTTCTTGAAGAGGTCCCCGAGGAGCGGGAGCTTGAGGAGGAAGCCGTCCCACGCGAGGCGTCCCGCGGGCGTCCTCGTGAGGATGCGGAGGAACGCGAGCCCGCCGAAGACGGCCGCGAGGAGCGCCCACCACCAGGTCTTCACGAAGTCCGAGACCGTCATGAGGATCACGGTCGGCAGCGGCAGGGAGGCCAGGCCGCGCTGCTGCACGAGGCGGTTGACGATCTGCGGGACGACGAACGACATGAGGAAGATCACGACGCCCGCGCCGACGATCAGCATGATCACGGGGTAGGTCATCGCCGCGGCGATCTTCCCGCGCGTCCGCGCCTGCTTCTGCAGGTAGTCGGCGAGGCGGTGGAGGACCTGGTCGAGCGACCCGCTCGCCTCCCCGGCGCGGACCATGTTCACGTACAGCTCGCCGAAGTACTTCGGGTGGAAGGCGAGCGCGTCGGCGAAGCTCGCCCCCTGCGTGATCCGCTCGCGCGCGTCGCGCAGGACCGCCTCGACGGCCTTGTCGTCCGTCTGCTCGATCATCGCGTTCATCGCCTGGGCGAGAGGGATGCCGGCGTTCAGGAGCGTCCCGAGCTGGCGCGTGAGGACCGCCATGTCGGAGAGGCGCTTCCGGGACAGCGTCTTCCCGAACGGGAGCTCGATCCGGATCTCCTTGGCGCGGGCGGCGGCGTAGGTCTCGAGGTCGGTGACGTGCAGCTCCTGGGCGCGGAGCTTCGTGCGCGCATCGCGCGGGGAATCTGCGTCGATCACGCCCGTGGTGGGCGTGCCGTCGTGCTTCAGGGCCTTGTACTCGTAGACGGCCATGGGGCCCCTAGACGACGTCCATCTGGGTGACGCGCAGCACTTCCTCGATCGTCGTGGTCCCGCGGAGCACCTTCAGCGCCCCGTCCATGCGCAGCGTGCGGAGCCCGGTCTTCACGGCGTCCGTCTTGATCGTGTTCGCGCCGACCTTCTCGAGGATCTGCTCGCGGACGTGGTCGTTCACCGGCAGGATCTCGTAGATCCCCGTCCGATCCATGTACCCCGTGTTGAAGCACTGGGAGCACCCCGTCCCGCGGTAGATCGTGTGCCCCGCCGCCTCCTCGGGCGTCAGGCCGATGCTCTGCAGCTCCTCGGGCGTCGGCTTGTGCTCCACCTTGCAGTTCTTGCAGATCACGCGCACGAGGCGCTGCGCCACGACCGCGATGAGCGAGCTCGACACGAGGTACGGCTCCACCCCCAGGTCGAGGAGCCTCGTGGCCGCCGTCGGCGCGTCGTTCGTGTGCAAGGTCGAGAACACGAGGTGCCCCGTGAGAGCGCTCTGGATCGCGATCGCCGCCGTCTCCTTGTCGCGGATCTCCCCGACCATGATGATGTCGGGGTCCTGGCGCACGATCGACCGGAGGCCCGCCGCGAACGTCAGCCCCTTCTTGTTCGACACCTCGATCTGCGAGACCCCCGGGAGGTGGTACTCGACCGGGTCCTCGATCGTGATGACGTTGTACTCCTGGCAGTTGATCCTCTTGAGGACGGCGTAGAGCGTCGTCGACTTGCCGCTCCCCGTCGGCCCCGTGACGAGGACGATCCCGTGGGCCATGTCGATGAACGTCTGCATCGACTTCATCTGCATCTGGTCGAGGCCCATCTCCTCGAGGTCGAGCACGCGCGCGCTCTTGTCGAGGAGCCTCATCACGATCCGCTCCCCGTGCTGCGTCGGGACGCTGGAGATGCGGACGTCGACCTCTCCGTCGCCGATCTTCATCGTCGCGCGGCCGTCCTGCGGGAGGCGGCGCTCGGCGATGTCCATCTTCCCCATGACCTTGACGCGGGAGAGGATCGCGTCCTGGATCTTCTTCGGCGGCGTCAGCATGTCGTAGAGGACGCCGTCGATCCGGTACCGGACCTGGAGCTTCTCCTCGTACGGCTGCACGTGCACGTCGCTCGCGCGCATCTTGAGCGCCTGGAAGAGCATCATGTTCACCAGGCGGATCACGGGCGCCTGGTTCGCGATGTCGAGGAGGTCGTGCGACTCGTCGACGACCCGCTCCGCGGCCTGGAGGTCGTCGATCTTGATCCCCTCGATCATCTCGCTCACCACGTCGACCTTCTGCTGGTAGGCGCGGTTGATGAGGCTCGTGATGTCGCTTTTCGAGGCGAGGACGGGGATCGCCTCGCCGCCGAGCATGCGGGCGATCTCGTCCATCGGGTGCGCGTCGAGCGGGTAGCAGGTCGCCACCTTCCACCCGGCCCCCTCGCGGCCCACGGCGACCAGGTTGTGGTTCCTGGAGACGCCCACGGGGACCTTCGTCGAGAACTCCTCCGGGACCTGGACGCCCTCGAGCGACTCGAGGTACGCGAGGCCCAGGTTCGCGGACATGAGCTTGAGCATGTCCTTCTCGGTCAGGTAGCCTCGGCTCGTGAGGACCTTGTCGAGCGTCTCTCCCGACTCGCTGGCGACGTGGAGGGCCTCCGCGAGCTTCACCGCGTCGATGATGCCGTTGGCCTTGAGCCACGGCGGGAGCGTGGGCTTGCCCTCCTCGGAGGGGGCGCCGGGGGCCTCGACTGGCATGGGTATGGGTTCTGCCATGGGATGAGACACCGGATTCTAGTTCCCTCCCTCCGCGATTGCAATCTGCGTCAACGGCCGCCCATCAAGCCGAGCTGATCCGGCTGCTTTGCCGGGGCGCGCCAGTCGCGGCGCTTGACGCCCTCCCACGGTTCCTTCGACGGCGCCTCTCCCCGGCAGGGGAACGGGCTGCGGAACTGGATCGAGTCCAGCGCGCCCTGCTGCTCGTCCTCCTTCTCGCGGACGCCGACATAGTTCTCCGTCTCGTCATAGATCTGGCACTTCGCGTCCCTGGAGACGGCGAGGTAGTCTTCGAAGTTCGCGTCATGGAGGATCGTCGGCGTGATGAAGATGTAGACCGTCCGACGGTCGCGGTTCCGCACGGTCCGCTCGAAGAGGCGGCCGAGAAGCGGGATGTCGGAGAGGTACGGCACGCCGTCGGTCGTCTCGTCCTCGCGCTGCTCGGCGAGGCCGCCGATCACCACCGTCTGCTCGTTCGGCACCGTGACCGTCGTGACCACCTGCCGGGTCGCCTTCGCGGGCGGGATCTGCGTCCCGTTGATCACCTGCCCCTCCCCGCGGAAGGCCTCGATGAGCTGGTCGATCTCCAGGCGGAGGTACTCCCTCTCGCTGATGTGCGGCGTGATCTTGAGCGTGAGGCTCGCGTTCTGGAAGCCGTTGAACGACGTCGTCACGATCCCGGTCCCCGTCGTCGACTGGGTCGTCGTCGGGACCTGGTCCGATACGTCGAATCTCGCCGGTGTGTTGTCGTTCACGACGAGGCGCGGCTGCGAGAGGACGTTGATGTCCTGGTCGCTCTGGAAGGCGTGGAGAATGAGCGGGATGTTGCTGAACCGCTCCTTCATGATCCCGGTGACGAGCCCCGCGAGCCCCGCGACGGGGAGGCGCCCGTCGGGAATCTGGTCGCCGTTCAGGTCGACGATGCGCGTGATGCCGAAGTTCGTCCCCGAAAACGTGACCAGGTCGTGCTTCGTCGGGTCGTCGACCGTGGTGGCCTCGATCCCGAGGCGGTAGTCGAGCCCCTGGGAGGCCTCCACGATGAGCGCGTGGATCTGCACCTGCGGCCGCCGGATGTCGAGCCCCGCGACGATCTTGGCGAGCTGCTCCGTGGTCTTCTGGTCGGAGACGATGATGATCGCGTTGTTCGGCTCGTCGGCGACAATCTTCGGCCCCGTGCTCGTGCCCGTCCCGCCCGGCGTCGGGGTGGGGACGGTCGGCACTCCCGGCTGCGGCGCGCCCGGTTGCACGGTCCCCTGCTGGATGTCGGTCGCCAACTGCTTCAGCTCCTCGACGAGCGTCTTCGCGGTCGCGTACTTCAGGAAGAGGATCTGCACCTGCCGCTCGGCGTACTTCACCGGGATGTCGAGCTCGTTCTTGATCAGGTCGCGGATCTGCGCGATCCGCTCCCTCGTCGCGAAGATGATGATCTGCTGGGTGCGCTGGTCGGCGACGAGGAAGGGGCGGCCCTGATCGCCCTGGCCGGGCATGTCGGGCTGGCCGGGGATCTTCGGGCCCCCGCCGGTCGTCGTCCAGATCTGGAGGAGCGGCGTCAGCTTGTCCACGATGTCCTTCGGGTCGGCGTACTTGAGCTGGATCACCTCGATCTCGGGGCCCGGCTTCTCGATGTCCATGAGCTGGACGATCCTCGCGATCCGGCGGAGGTTCTGGGCCGTGTCGGTCACCACCACGACGTTGGCGCTCTCGATCGCCTGGACCATGCTCGGGTCGCTCGCCATCCCCTGGATCGCGATGAAGGCGCTGCGGGCGTCGACGTGTTTCAGGCGGACGACCAGGGTCGCCAGCCCCTCGTCCGTCGGGAGCTTGTCGATCTCCTCGATGTTGAGCGTCGGGATGATCCCCTTGTTCGGCGGGTTGGCGATCGGCGCGGTGAAGGGGACGATCTTCCAGAGCTCGGCCTCGGGCGGCCCCGCCTTCACCATCGTGAAGTTCTGCATCTCCAGGATCGAGAGGAGGACCGCCATGAGGTCCTTCCTCTTGATGTCCACGGGGGAGAGGAGGTTGACCTTCCGCTTGAGGATCTTCTCGTCGTAGAGGAATCGGACGCCCAGCTCGTCGCTGACGACCTTGAGGAGCCGGTCCAGGTCCATCCCGTTGAACTGGAGGCCGAGCCTCTCGTTGGGGTCCGCCGCGGGGGCCTGCGCGAGGACGGGCGTCCGCGCGGCCAGAAGGAAGAGCAGGCCGACCCCGAGCAGAAAACGGCTGGATGCGCGCATCAGACCCTCCGTGCCCCCGAACGAGAGAAATGCTCGATCCGTTATCGGCCGAACGGAGGCTGGATCTTTCTCCGGAATCATCGGAGGCGCACATGGACGGGCACGACGACGCCGTCCCCCTCGGCGAGGACCACCTTGGTCGGCTCCACCTCGACGACGATGCCGTCGGCCGTCTCGACCGCGGGGAGGGAGTACTCGACGATCGGGCGGCCGTCCCGCGCGCTCCTGCCGACGCGGCGGACGCGGAGCGCCGGAAGCGGCACCTTGGCCAGGGCGGACGGGGGCTGCGCCAGCGGGGTCTCGCGCCACGCGCCGAGGGCCTCGCGGTCGGTCGGCGTCGCCGGGGCGGGCTTGCCGGAGGGGTCGATGCGGGACTCCTGCCCCTCGGAGACGCCCACGCGGCCCCCCTCGCCGACGAGGTCGACGGAGCCCTCCGCGACCCCAACCTCCATCCGCGGAGGCCGTTGCGCGGTCTCGCTTTGGAAGCTGAGGACCTCGTACCCCTCGTCGCGGGCCACGAGGGCCATCTGGAGGGCCTCGAGCGTCCGGTCGAAGGCGTGGACGATGTCGCTCGGTCCGGCGGCGGTGTCGACGCGGAACGCGACGCGTTCCTCGGCGATCGAGGGGTCGACGGCGATCTTCACCTCGCCGAGGCGTTCGACGTGTGCGGCGACGTCCTTGAGCGGGCCGTTGAACGACAGCACGTCGTCCTGGGCGAGGAGCGGGGCCGCGACCAATAGAAAGAGGAAGCGCATGGCCATCACCTATCGATAGGAGACCTCGAACCTCGTCCCGACGACCTCGACGGAGCCCGCCGGGGTCCGCACGACCAGCCGGCGGCCCTGGCGCTTCGTCGCCTCGCACCAGAGCCGTCCCGATTGCAGGAGGACGCCCTCCTCGGCCTCGTCGGTCGGGCCGACCGAGAGCACGGAGTCGACGTCGAGCACTACGAGGTCGCCACGGGAGGACCTGAGCGACGCCCGCCCGAGCGCCGTGCGCAGGCGGGCCCCCTCACCGACCGGCTCGCCCGCGGCGGCGGCGACCCACTGTCCGCCGACCTCGCGCTCGACGACGCCCTGGACCCCCTCCACGGAAAGCGTGAACGGCTGCGGCCGCCGGACGGCCTGTCGGACGAACACGCCGACGAGCAGGACGGCCGCCACGGCGGCGACCCACGCCCAGCGGCGGCGGCGCGGCGCGGGCGACATGGCACGGGCGGCCGCAAGCGCCCTCTCGCGCCTGAGCGCCGACGGGGGAACCTCGGGCATGGCGCGGAGCGCGGAGAGGGCGTGCGCGACGCGGGCCTCCTCGCGGCGGCAGGCCTCGCACGAGGCGAGGTGCTCCGAGAGCGCCGCGCGGTCGGCCTCCTCCAGCTCCCCCAGCGCGTGGGCGGGGAGCCACCGCTTCGACTGTTCGCACCCGGCCATGCCCTATGCCTCCATCGCCTCGTTCGAGGCGAGCATCCTGGTCAGGTCCTGGACCGCGTCGTGGACCCGGTACTTTGCCGTCCCGACGGGGCACCCCGTGATCTCCGCGATCTCCGTGTACGGCAGCCCCTGGAAGACGCGCAGCACGAGCGCCTCGCGCTTCACGACGCCGAGCCGTTCAATGGCGTCGCGGAGCCGCTCCACCTCCTCCGCCCGCTCCGCGAGCGCGGCGGGGGAGGGCCCCTCCTCGGGGATCATCTCGGAGAGGAAGATGATCTTCCCGCCTTCCTCGTGGATCGCCTGGTCGGTGGAGGTCCCCGGCCCGCGCCGCTCGTGCTTGAAGTGATCGAGCGCGAGGTTGCGGGCGATCGTGAAGACCCACGTCGAGAACTTCGCCCTCGGCTGCCACGAGGGGAGGCCCCTGAGGATCCGGACGAAGGTCTCCTGGAACAGGTCCTCCGCGAGGTTCCGTTCGCCGCACATCCGGTGGAGGAAGTTGACGACGGGGAGCTCGAGGACGCCGAAGAGGGCGGAGTACGCCTCTTCGCTCCTCCGACGGCACCCGTCGATGACCTCGGGCGAGACCTCGAACACGTTCCTTCCTTCCTCGTCCTTGGAACGACGGGTGGGGCGCCGGGTTGGGTGGCTTGCCCGGATTCCCAAATCCTGGCACGAGGCGCCCGGATCCGCAAGGCTGCTGACGGGCGACGGGGACGATCCGCGAGTGCGCACGAGTCAGTACGAATCCGGGGGGTGGCTCAGTCCAGGGTGCCAGTCTCATGCCCTTGCCAGTGCCCGTTGCCCGAAGCCCGAGTCCCGTCGCCCGATGCCCGATGCCCGATGCCCGTTCCACGTGCCCGTGCCCGTGCCCGAGCGATCGGGCACGGGCACGGGCACGTGGAACGGGCTTCGGGTCTCGGGCTTCGGGGCTCGGGATTCGGGCAACGGGCTCGGGCCCGAGTCCAAGAGCGGTCACATCGGATCGCGGGAGCACCCGCGACCCCGTGTGAGCTCACGCCAGGCGTGCTCGGTGTGAGTTGACAGGTGAGTGCAGGAGCGTCCTCACATCGGAGCGTGCGGATCCAGGGGACCGCGCCCGTTACCCCGGGAAACCGGACCGCCCCCTGGCTCGTCCACGCGCCGTCGCATGTCGCCGTAACTCCTTGATCCTCGGCCGTCCAGGGCCATGTCGCGCCATTCCGTCGCCTGGCCTCTGGGTTGCTGATCGATGGGCAGCCAGGGCGTCAGGGAGGCGCCGCACGCCGACGGTTGCACTCACGCCGATCGGGATCGTTCAAGTCCGTGAGTCGGGAAGTTCCTACTGGGAGAGCCGTTCATGACCCGTCAGAGTCAACTCCTCCGCCGCTCGATGTGCGTCGCCGCGCTCGCCGCGGTGGCCCTCCTCGGCGGTTGCCGCGAGCAGGTGACCAGGGCCCTGCAGGCTGGCATCGACCGGATCTACAGCACGCCGTCCACCAAGGCCGCCGTGACCGCGGCGACGCGCGACGCCGTCAACACGCAGATCCGGACCCGCTTCATCGGACAGCGGTTCGGCCCCTGGCCCTACCTCGAGATCCGGGACGTCACCAACCTCTCGCTCTACATCGGCGACTTCGGCCCCACCGTGACCGTCCCGACCGAGCCGCGCTTCTGGCGGACGTCGACCGACATGTACCTCCTCGTCCCCTTCGAGGTCAACTGGAGGGCGGGCAACCGCGTCAACGTCTCCGCCCACGTCGTCACGGGCTGGTGGACCCCGAACTTCGACTTCCGCAGCGGCGACGCCACGGCCATCGCCAGCGGCACCTGCCTCTTCCGCGTGTCGAACGACCTGCGCACCCGCACGAAGACGATCACGATGTCCAGCGCGAGCGTGACGGCCACGACGAGGATCCGCGTGTGGGGAATCACGATCAACATCTCCCGCTGGGTCCAGGACGCGCTGAACCAGAGGATGCTCCAGCCGATCATCGGCCGCGCGTTCCAGAGCGCCCTTTTCTAGTGTCCAGTCCAGCCTGAACCTGTGGGAGAATGATCGCGTCCCGTTCCCCTTCCCATTCCCCTTCCCCTTCCCCGAGGTTGTCAGCACACTGGGAAAGGGAAGGGGAACGGGAAGGGGAAGGGGAGCGAAGAGGCCCTGGGCATCTTCGTCCAAACGACACGGACGCCGTAGGGACCCCTCATGAGCCTTCGAACCGTCCTCCTCGCCGTGGGCGCCGCGGCGATCCTGATCGGCACGTGGGTGGCCTCGACCCGCCCGGGCAGCGAAGGCCGCGCCCCCGCCCCCGAAGGACCGCAGGCTAAGGCCGACCCGACGCCCGCGTCCGCGCCCTCGCCGAGCCTCCCATCCCCCGAGCCCGTCAGCCCCGCGGCCGCGCGCATGGAGGAGATCACGAAGGCGGTGGGGGAGGCCCCCAAGGAGGTCACCCTCTCCGAGGGCGCGCGCCTGGTCTTCGATTCAGCGCTCGCCGCGCAGGACCTCGGCGGGTCGATCGACCTTGCCGCGTCCGTGGCCAGCGACCCGGAGATGCGCCAGGCGCTCCTCGACGAGGTCTCGCGGAGGCTCGCGACGGCGCATGGGGAGCTTCGCTGCCGCCTCCTCGCCATCCTCGCGTCGCTCGGAGACCCGCAGGGGTTCGCCCTGTGGAAGGCAACCCTCGAGTCCGACCCCGACCCGCGCTGCCGCGAGGTCCTGGCGCGCCACCCCGTGAGGCAGGAGCCGTTCGGCGCCCAGGCGACCGAAGCCGTGCTCGGACTGGCGCGGACCGACCGTGAGGCCGCCGTCAGGCTGGCGGCGATCGAGGGCCTGCCCGCGGGGCTCTCCGACGGGCGGATGGAGGTCTTCCTGGCGGTCATCGCCGGCGACCCCGACCCGGTCGTCCGCAGGGCGTCGCTCGCCTACCTGAGCGAGGACGCGCGGGGCGACATGCGCCTCAAGGCCGAGTGCGAGCGCCTCGTGGGCGACGAGACCCAGGACCGCCAGTTGCGGCTCCTCGCGGGCGCCATCCTGCGGGACGCGCGGCCGGTCGACCCGTCCGCCCCCCTGGACCCCGACGCGAAGCCGAACGAGACCGACCTCGATCGCTCCCTCCCGCCGACGGGCCGATAGCCAGAGCGCTCGCAACGGTTCCCTCGGCCCGTGCGAGAGGCTATCATGCGCGCCTCATCGGAGGCCCCCATGACGCGGAACCAGAAGGCCCTCGAGGCCCTGGAGCACAAGTTCCTCGCCCCGTACGGCGCGCGGAGCCGCGACGCGGAGCGGAAGAACAAGGAGTCGGACTCCGACTACCGCACGAACTTCCAGCGCGACTGGAACCGCGTCCTGCACTCCCGGTCCTTCCGCAAGCTCGAGTACAAGACGCAGGTCATGCCGTTCGGCATGGGGTCCGACTTCGTCAGGAACCGGATGACCCACACGCTGGAGGCGATGCAGATCGGCCTCGGCGTGGCGCGCGCCCTCGGCGTCAACGAGGACCTCGCGACGGCCATCGTCCTCGCGCACGACCTCGGCCACCCGCCCTTCGGCCACAAGGGCGAGGAGACGCTCGCGAAGCTCTGCGCGAGCTTCAACCACAACCTCCATTCGCTCCGGATCGTCGAGGAGCTGGAGGAGCGCTACCCGGGGTGGAAGGGCCTGAACCTCACGCTGGAGGTCCTGGAGGGGATCGAGAAGCACGAGACGGACTACGACCGGACGTTCGCCTACCGCTACTTCCCCGGGGAGAGCCCCACGCTGGAGGCCCAGGCGGCGGGGTACGCGGACACGACGGCGTACCGCGCGCACGACGTCGAGGACGCGCTGGTGAGCGGGCTGGTGCAGGAGAAGCAGTTCGCGCGCGTGGAGTTCTGGAGGCACGTCTCGAAGGGGCAGCCGACGCAGCCGCGGAAGGTCCGCTACGCGCAGATCGCGCGGCGGGCGATCGGGTTCATGGTGACGGACCTGATCGAGACGACGGCGAAGCGGCTGGAGAAGTTCCGTGTGAGGACGCTCAGGGACGTCCGCCGTGTGAAGGAGAACATCGTCCAATGGAGCCCGCGGGTTCAGGCGATGCAGGACGAGCTGGCGCGGTTCCTGGAGGAGGAGTTCTACGAGAGCCCCCCGGTGCGGCGGGCCTGCGGGAAGGGGCAGATGATCGTGGAGGGCCTCTTCACGGCGTACGCGCGGGACCCGAAGGTGCTTCCGAGGGACGTGCAGGAGGCGCGCGAGGACGCGGCGCGGAGGGGCGCGGAGCCGATGCGCGTCGTCGCGGACCACATCGCGGGGATGACCGACCGGTTCGCCATCGACGAGTACCGGAACCTGTACGACGTCGGCGGGCGCGACATCTTCGGATAGGGTCTCGTCCTTTCGTGAAGCGGATGCGCCGCGCCGCCTGCGCTTCGAGTGCCGCCGCTGTCAAGGCCTGGTCTACCGCTCCTGCCAGGAGCACGACAGCCGCATGGAGGCACGTCCGAGGGGCCGATCCCGAAAGACCGGCCCGTCATGCGGACGTCGGTCAGCGGCGAACTCGGTTGGAGAGCGAGAAGAGCGACTCGCCCACGTTGAAGTACGCGGCCAGCTTCGCGATGTGCTCGCGGGTGAGCATGCGCTTTCCCGCCAGCACCTCCGAGACCGTCGACTCGGCGATCCCGTTGTCCCGCGCCGTCTTGACCTGCGAGACGCCCTTCATCTCGATCAGGAAGCCGAGCATCTCGCCATCGGAGGCGGCCTTCCTCGGGAACTTGGCCGCCTCGTAGTCGGAGACGAGCCCCGCGAGCACCTGGAGGTAGTCCACCTCCGCGCTGTCAAGACGGGGGCGGATCACGAGCGAGCGAACCACCTCCTGCGCCTCGCGCAGCTTCGCGTCGCTGCGGATGCGGCGGAGGGGAAACCGCTGAACCAGCTCGAAGTAGAGGTCGCGCCCATTCTCGGCCCCACGAATCTTCGTAATCATCTGCTGCCTCTGAGTCATGATTGATGCCGCCGCTGCGCGAAGTGCGCGGGTGGCAATGCCTTCGATCAGCCCGTCATGCCTTGCTCCAACTCATGTACTCGTCGTGCGTCATCGGGCGGTCGATGTCGACCGTGCCCGACTGGTACTGGATGAACGCCGAAAGACGGTAGTCGTTCCCGCCGATGTTGAAGATGACGTAGTCTATACCGCCCCTACGGACTAGATCGGCGTTCGGGAACGTCGCCCGCACCTCCGGCCACTTCGTCCAGGTCGCGTCCTCCACGACATCCCGCCAGCGTGCGAAACGGGTCCTGGCGTCCGCGTGCTTCCTACAGAACGCGACCAGCCTGTTCGCGCCGACGATGTCCATGTCGGTACCGACCCTCCCATGATTGCGGCCTCACGGCCACGACTCCGAAACACCACGGCGCCGCCGCACGACGACGGCCCCGACCCCCAGTTTCCCAGGGGCCACCCACATTGTACCTTCGCAACATGCGAAGATACAAGGGGAACCCCGTAACTCCGTGGAGGATCGCGAGATTCCCGCAGGCGGCGTGGAATGCCTCTCGGACGGAGCGTAGGGCTGGTCGCGAACGGACCGCCGGCGCAGGCGACCCCGGTATCGCCGCTCGATCCTCTACGCGCGACGTGCGACCGAGCAGATCGGGAGGCCGAGGTCGCCATCGAGGTGACGAAGACGTAACCGTCCGGCGGACCACAGGGGTGCTTTACGCGCCGATAACCGCTGCCAATTCGCTCTCCGATTCCCAGTCGCGAGCCGGTGCCGCCACGACGACTCGACGCTTGCTGTCCGCCGCGGCGCCAGGGTAGCATCCCCGCCGTTCGGAGTGGCGCGGAGGCGATGCGCGTCGTCGCGGACCTCATCGCGGGCATGACGGACCGCCGCCATCGACGAGTACCGGAACCTGTACGACCCATGACTGCAACAGAAGGGGCGATCCTGGGGATCGTCCAGGGCCTGACCGAGTTCCTGCCCGTCAGCTCTAAGGGGCACCTTGCGCTCGCGGGGGCCATCCTGGGGGTCGGGAAGCAGTCGCTCGTCTTCAAGATCGCCGTCCACTTCGGCACGCTCGTCAGCCTCCTCTGCTTCTACTGGCGGGACGTGCTGCGCCTCCTGAGCGCGACGCTCCGCGGGGCGCTGGCGCCGCGAGCCGCCTACGCGCGGGACGCCGAGTTCCGCACGGCCCTCCAGATCGTCATCGGCTGCATCCCTGTGGGGGTCTTCGGCGTGCTCTTCGAGGACCGCATCGAGGCGTGGCTCGACGACCCCCTCTACACCTGCGTCGGCCTCCTCTGCACGGCGTGCCTCCTCTTCTCCACGAGCGTCGCCGTCCTGCGCAACGAGACGACGCTCTCCGCCGGCCGCGCCCTCTGGGTCGGCTGCGCGCAGGTCCTCGCCCTCCTGCCCGGCGTCTCCCGCTCGGGGACGACGGGCGAAGTCCTCTCGGGGGCGAGGTTCTCGGGGCGAAGTCCTCTCGGGGGCGAGGTTCTCGGGCCGAGGTACCGGGCGTTTGTAACGGCGGAGGTGGCTCGAAGTGAATTG
>CAZYRM010000083.1:0-27038 GCA_964649705.1 uncultured Planctomycetia bacterium | reverse complement strand
CCGTCTGGGTTGTAGCCCACCTATAAGGGGTTTGTCGCTCGGTGGTGTTAACGGGGGCGGCCGCGGCGCGAAGACCGCGGACGCCCAGGGAGAAGGGGGTTTCCGTTATCGGATGAGGTGGGACTCCATCACGAAGTTCTCGGCGCCGACGGAGAGCACGAACTGCATCTGCGCGGCCACCGGGCGTCCCGCATTGTCCACGCCGATCGGAACGAAGTTGGTCCGGTAGCCTCCGAAGGCCTCGCCGTTCCGGGTCACGGTCCCGGTCGCGGACCAGAAGGAGTCGAGCTCGTTCGGGACGCCGTCGCGGAAGGCCTTCTGGAGCCTCACGCCCGTCCAGTCGTAGCGGTTGCCCGCGAAGATCAGCGAGTTGTTCACGTTGCGGGCGGCCTGCGACGCCTCGGGGTTGTTCCTCGCGCGGATGGCGAAGTACGACCAGGTCTCGTTCACGGTCAGCGCGAATCCGTCCGCCGTGACCGTGCCCGTCGTCAGGTGGTCGTTGCGGAAGGAGAAGCCCGTCGTGTCGCTCTCGCTCGAGTAGGTGCCCTGATTGCGCAGGTCGATGCTGTAGGTGCGCCCCTCGACCGTGAAGGTGCCCGTCGCCGTGAGCTGCTGGTTCCCCTGGACGTGGAAGGACGCGTAGCGCATGTCGAGCTGGTTCGCGCGGGTCACCTGGAAGTCGAGGGCGTAGTCACCGGCGAGGAAGGCGTCGATGCTGGACGTGGTTCCGCGCAGGTCGAAGAAGCGGAACTCGAAGTCGCCGGCGGGGAGGGAGACCACGAGGCGGTCCGTCGGCTGGGCCTGGTAGCTGGCGGTGACGAGGTCGGTGCGGACGGTGCCGGTCGCGACGACCTGGAGGCCGCCGGAGTTGGCCGTCGCGATCTGGACGCCGAGGAGGCCGAGGCGGGCGGCGGCCACCGCCTCCTCGAAGACGAGGTGGGGCGCGAGGTGCCCCGCGCGGACGGCGAGCTCCTCGGTCATCCCCTGGGGGACAGGAGCGGGGGTCGGCACGGGGTCGGGGGTCGGCGTCGGCTCGGGAAGCGGCTCCGGAAGCGGCTCTGGGAGCGGTTCAGGAAGGGGCTCGGGCAGCGGCTCGGGAAGGGGCTCCGGAAGCGGCTCGGGAAGGGGCTCGGGCAGCGGCTCGGGAAGAGGCTCGGGAAGGGGCTCGGGGAGCGGATCAGGCAGCGGCTCCGGAAGCGGCTCAGGCAGCGGGTCAGGAAGGGGATCAGGCAACGGCTCGAAGTCTCCATCCATCTCCTGCGCACAGGCGGGGTTTTCGACCGCGCCAGCGAACAACACAACAACAACGAGCGCAGCTAGATACCAGAAGCTCGGAGTTCTCATGGCGTACCCCCTTGAACAACTGACCTACACACTAAGAAGACCGAGGCGGCTTCGTTCCTTTCCTGAAGGACATTACACAACATCAAGTCCACCCACGTGTTGAGATGCAGCTTGGATTCCTGCCGCGAAGGGCAGATGGAACGGGCCTGCCCCAGGGCGCACCCCACCTGCGGGCCGCCTGCAGGAAGTTGCGGTCGGGCGGCGTCTTCATTATGATGCCCGGCCAAGCCGGAGGAGGAGAACGACGTGAGGGGACTGGTCACGGCCGCGATCTGCGCACTCACTGCCTCGACGATCCTCGCCTCGGAGGACTCCTCGAAGTGGGTTGCGCGCGGGAAGGCCTATCTCGATGCCGGGCGCTCCGCGGACGCGCTCCTCTGCTTCTCCAACGCGGTCACCTGCGACCCGAACGACGCCGACGCGGTCGGCTGGTACGGCGTCTCGCTCGCGCGGATCGCGGAGTCGGAGGAGGACCGCGCGGAGGCGCTCGAGAGGCTCGCGGAGGCCCGCGCGAAGGGGTGCGCGCTACCGGAAGTCTCCCGCGCGATCGCGCGCATCCACCTCGTCGAGGGGCGCGCGGAGGAGGCCCTGTCAGCGCTGGACGAGTACGAGCGTGCGCGGCCGGGCGACCCGGCGGCGGTCGAGTGGCGGGGGATCGCGGAGACGCGGCGGGGGCTGGCGACGCCGCGGGCCTGGGCGTGCTGGCAGCGGGCCTTCGGCGGGTTCGACACGAACGCGATCGCGCTGGGGGACGACACGCAGGTCGCCTCGACGGGAGACCGACGGAAGGCGACGTGGTATGGCGGCGTGGCGGCGGGCGGGTCGTATCGCTTCGAACTGGGGCGCGACGTGGACCTGCTCCTCGCGGCCCAGGGTGCCCGCACGGTGTACGACAACGTGGCGCGCGCGAACACGGACGAGGCGTCGATCGCGCTGACGGGGGGGTGGAGAGCGAGCGATCGCCTCTCCGCGCACGTGGAGGTCTCGCTGGACCACACGGAGTTCGGCTACGACCCGTTCCAAACGGGGCTGGGGGTGGCGCCCTCGCTGACGGTGCGGGAGCTGGACTGGCTGACCGGCGTCGTGGAGTACCGGTACGTGACGCGGGAAGTCTCGCCGTCGTTCGCCTCGTCGCTCGACCCGGACGGGCACGCGCACACGGCGACGCTCAGGCAGTCCGCGCGCGTGCCGGGGAGCGAATTGCGCCTGGATCTGTCGTACGCGCACGTCTGGAATATCACGGAGGGGAGCGAGTACGACCACGGCTCGGACGCAGTGAGCCTGGCGGCGACGCACCCGATCGCGTGGGGGATCGAGGGGACGGCGCGGTTCGGCTACACGGCGGCGGGGTACGACGAGGCGAGCGTGCTGGACGCGGCGGGGGAGGAGCGGGACGACGACGTGATGACGGTGCAGGTGGTCCTGCGGCGGTCGTTCGGCGAGCACTGGACGGTGTACATGAGCGGCACGATGGTGGACCACGAGTCGGACGTGGACGTCTACGACTACGATCGGAACTTGTGGGGCTGGGGGGTGGAGCACCGGTTCTGACGAGGGGAGGACGGCGCATGTCACGAATGGCACAGGCGGCTCTGGCGCTGCTGCTGACGGTCTCGGCGGTCCTTGCCCAGGTGCACCCGGGCGACGGGTTGGGAGAGGTCCGCGACCCCGGCCTGGGCGGTGGGGGAGACGCGGTCGGGGGCGACCTCGGGGCCGGCCTGATCCACGCAGGGACGGACATCTTCAACAGCGCGGCGCGAGTCAGTCAGTTCGACGGCCTTCCCGACGACTTCTTCCGCCCTGGCATG
Organism: uncultured Planctomycetia bacterium; assembly: GCA_964649705.1. GTDB lineage: Bacteria > Planctomycetota > MHYJ01 > WSZJ01 > CAZYRM01 > CAZYRM01. The sequence continues at coordinate 23,886 of CAZYRM010000083.1, read as the reverse complement.
GACCCGTTCCGGTCGTCGGTCTCGATCGAAGGGGTGAGCGTCGACCTGCGCCTCTCGCCCGGCCTCCAGGAGGCGACCGAGAGTCTCCTTGAAGCGTATGGCATCAGCGGACACATGCTGCAAGTGACGGATGCCCCTCTTCGGCGGTCACCCCCACCTCCTTCAACGCAGCCGTACGCGCCTGGTGACCCCGCGGCAGGCGGACTGCGAATTGAGCCCTGGTGGCAAGGTGGATTACCCGCTCCCATTCCGGGTGGGGGCGTACCAGCGGCCGTAGTCCAGAACGCCGGCCAGCCGCCCGCACCGGATCCCGGGCAACCGGCCATGGGGGACGCGCGGCAACCCCTCATCGATGTCCCTGCTCCCGCCCCCCTCACCGACGACTCCAATCAGAGGCTCGTGAGTGGGCGGGGGATGGAGGGACCGAGTGTTCAGCAGATGCAGGAGCTCATCGACCTTGCGGCCGCGGATGTCGCCTCCAACCGGATTGCGCGCGCCGTGGATCCGAACTCCCGAGCGAATCGGGGCGCCTCTCCCGAGGAGTGCCGGACTCGGGGACGGCTCGGGACTCTCTGGCTTCGAGTCCTCGAAGGCGAAGAGGTGGCGGGAGACGACGCACAGTTCCTGCGAGACCACCTCGATGCGGCCCTGACCATCCTGGATTCGGCACGTCGCAATCCCCGCGACGGGGACGACGCACTCCAGCGGTCCATCGACACCAGCGCCTGCGCGATTGTCGACTCGATCCAGGCTGCCGTCACCCGCTGAGGGCAGGAGGATCCCTCGATGGAGGCCCCGTCGCGCCCGCCCCTCCCTACGCGCCGATCAGGTTGAACCAGGACCCGCGTACATCGACACGGACGCCGAGGGACGCCGCGAGCGTCTCCGCGATCGGGCTGGCGATCCTCTCCGCGCTCTCGATCGTCGCCGCGTCCTCGGACTCGAAAAGGACGAGCGATCGACGATTCACCCACGACCCTCCCCACACGCTGACGCGCGCAATCCGCCCCCAGTAGTGACGGTCGCAGTCCAGGTACCTGTTCGCCCGACAGACCTGGATTCGGATGCCTCGCACCTGCGCGAGGGGGAGCGTCCGTCGCAGCGGCCAGTGCCCGCTCGTCACCTGTCCCCGTGACCAGTCGATCCACCCGCGCGCGGGCCGCCCTGTCATCATCATGAGGATGGGGAACAGGGTGACGAGGGCGAAGATGTACCCCCGCGGCGTCCTGGGTTCCAGGACCCACTCCCCATCCCTGCGGAACTCGGACGTCGACAGGGCCGCGAGCAGCCAGAACAAGACCATCCAGAAGCCCACCACGATGGGCTGGGCGCGTCGGCGGAAGGCGACGGCCTTTCCCGGATCCCACGCCTCGACCTGGTACTCGCTCCGCAGGGTGTCCAACGTGCCGCCGCGCTCGCCGCGCCCCCAGCGGCACAGCGGCGGCTCTGGCCCATCCTCCGACGGCTCCCCCGCCGGCGGAAGCGGCGCTCCGTCCTCCAGGTCGCTCCTCCCCACCGAGACCTGGAAGCGGATCGAGTCGCACCAGTCGAGCCTCCAGGACTCCAGGCCCAGGTGGCGCCCCATCCGCGCGATCAGTTCGTAGCGCTCCATAGGCCTCGGCGCGTAGTCCTCTGGATCCACGAACCGGGCGACGCGCGCCTCGTTCCCTGAGACCAGACCGAGCTCGAACTCCAGGCCGCAGTGCCGTCCGGCGAAGGGCAACCGCCCCGGGCGGACGTTGCGCACGCGGAGGCGCACCACGTCGGCGATGCGGTAGACGCGCCGGCGGGACAGCAGCCCCGTGGTGTCCCTTTCCTCGACGACGACCTCGCCCGACTCCCCGTCCACCACGACGCGTCTCGCCGTGAGCGAGTGCCACAACTCCAGGGCCGCCCACGTGAGCACGGCCCACCGAGGGACCCACCACATGACCTGGTCCTGGAGGCTCGTGTGCCGTCCTGCGAGTTGCGCGAGGATGGAGAACCCGAGGATGGCAAGCGGCACCCGTGACCTCTTCCAGACCCGGGTCGATAGCGATTGGAGCGCCCAGTGCTCGGTCTCCAGCACCAGGGCGCGGCTCGATGCCCGGTCCCTGACCCACATCTTCTGCGACTCCCGGAACGAAGGGAACCATACCACAGGCTCGGGCGAAAGAGCCCCTTGAAGCAAGACCTCGATGGGGACTCCCGATTCCAGCGCCCAGAGGGCGCCCGAGCACGAGGGGCACCTGCGCAGGAGTCCGGGCCCGAACGCGCACAACTCAGAGGTTGACGCGCTTGACTCACTTCTGTTAGCGTCCTCGCAGCATGGACGCGGCCGCCAGAGCGTCCGTGCCGCCCTTTCTCCCCGGGGGCGCCATGGTGACTCGGCAGCCGCTCCTGCTTACCGCTGTCCTCGCTGCACTCAGCTCCTACTCGTCCGCGTGGGGAGGGGAGCCCGCAACCTCGAGCCGGTTCGCTACCCTCCCGGTCTCCTTCGTCGAGAACCAGGGGCAGGAAGATGCGCGGACGCTGTTCACGACGCGCGCGGGATCGAGTCTTCTGTACTTCACGCATCAGGGCGTCGTGTGGAGGTTCGAGCCTCCGAACGGGGACCAGGCCGTTTCCCCACCTACCGATGTGCGGATCGGGTTCGTCGGAGCGGTCGCGAAGCCTCGGGTGGAGGGGAGGGGCCGCCAATCCGCACGATTTAACTACTTCTGCGGGAGCGACCCGCGAGGTTGGCGCACCAACGTAGCGGCGTACGACGAGATCGTCTACCTCGACCTGTACGACGGCATCGATCTCGTCTACCGCGGCGATGCGGGGCGCGTGAAGTACGAGTTCGTCGTGGCTCCCGGGGCCGACCCCGGCAGGATCGCCCTGGACTACGTCGGCGTGGACTCCGCCAGCGTCGAGCCGGACGGCTCTCTGCGACTGGAGTGCCCGGGGCTGGTTGTCCGGGAACTCGCTCCGGTGATCTTCCAGCAGGTCGGCGGCGCACGGACCGAGGTGAAGGGCTCTTTCCGTGTCGATGCGATCGGTGAGAAACGCTGGCGGGTGCGGTTCGAGATCGGGCCCTACGACCGAGCCCATCGCCTCGTCATCGACCCCACCCTGGCGCACTCCACGTACTACGGGGGATCCGCTTCGGACGAGTGCACTGACGTCGCGACCGGGCCGGATGGGTCCGTCTGCTTCTGCGGCAACACCTTCTCCAACAACCTTCCCCTTGTCAATCCCATCCAGGCCGCGGTGGGGGCCGCCTTCGTGGCCAAGCTAGACCCGACAGGGACTTCCCTGGTGTTTGCCACCTACATCGGGGGCGCCTTCCCCCAGACGACGCACGCCTACGGCATCGCGGTCGACTCGGCAGGCGCCATCTACCTGACCGGGGACACCGGCGGTACGCAGTTTCCGACAGTCAATCCGATCCAACCCAACTACGGCGGGCCGATGAGAGACGCCTTCCTGATCAAGCTAAGCCCGACCGGGGATGCGATCGTCTACGCCACCTACCTTGGCGGGGGATACAACGACTGGGGGAAGTCCATCGCCGTGGACGCGGCGGGCAGCGCATACGTCCTGGGGTGGACGGAGTCCATGGACTTCCCTCGCGTGAACCCCTTCCAGGCCACTTTGCGGAGGAACGACCTCTTCGTCACGAAGGCGAACCCAGGTGGCACGGCCTGGGAGTACTCGACGCTGCTGGGGGGGAGCCTTGACGATTGGTGCGGCGACGGGAAGGGTATCGCTGTCGACGCGTCGGGGAGCGCCAGCGTCGTCGGGTACGGATGGTCGACAGATTTCCCCACCCTGAATCCGTTTCAGTCGACGAACCGCGGGGGGATGTGGGATGGCTACGTCGCCAGACTCTCACCAGCGGGCAACTCGATCATCTATGGTTCGTATGTCGGCGGATCGGGCACGGACAAGCTCCATGCCGTGGCCGTCGAGCCGAACGGTGTGCTCCACGCATGCGGGAGCACCGGGTCTGCCGACTTTCCAGTGCTCAACGCCCTGCAATCCACATTCGGCGGTTCGGGCGACGGCGTCTACTTCCGCGTCTCCCCCACCGGCGCCCTGCTCTACTCCACCTACATCGGAGTCCCCAATTCGGCGACGTACGAGAGCGCCTATGGTGTCGCGGTGGATGCCCTGGGGCAAGCGTATCTGTCCGGGGAGGCAAGTGTCGGGTTTCCGGAGGTGAATCCCCTGTCGGGGACCCGCGGCTGGGGGAGTGACTTCTTTGTCATGAAGCTCAATGTCGCGGGGAATGCGATCCGGTTCTCGACGCTCGTCGGCGGTTCGAACCACGAGTCGGACGGGTGGTGTGCTCTGGATCCCACGGGGGGATTGGCGGTCGGGGGAAACACCAGTTCGACCAACTTCCCGACGCGCAATCCGGTCCAGGCGACGGTCGCGGGGTCGGGCGATGGCGTCGTGTTTCGTGTCACATTCGACCCACCGTCCGCGCCCGTCCTGCTGTCACCGTCAAACGGTGCGCAGACCGGAGCGAGCATCGTGCCGCTGGACTGGCAGGACGCCGTCGCCGACGATGGCGTTCAGGGGTACCGCGTCGAAGTCGACGACGACGGGGCGTTCCCGCAGCCCCTCGCTTGGTCCGGCTCGCCGACCGCGTCCAACGTCACGACGGGGATCCTCGCTTTCGGCACGTGGTTCTGGCGCGTTCGGGCCGTCGACAACCTTGGGCGGATCGGTCCCTGGAGCCAAGTCTGGAGCTTTACGCGCGCCGACTCGACTCCACCCCCCGCGCCCACGCTTCTCGCGGCGCCGGACGGGGCGAACCTCCCCACCGCGACGCCCCTCCTCGACTGGTCGGACGTCGCCGACCCGTCCGGCGTGGTGTACGAGGTGCAGGTCGACGAGAACGCCGCCTTCGACGCTCCCCTGCTCTACACCGTGGCGGGTCTCGCGGTCTCGGAGCAGGTCCTTCCCTGGATCGGTGACGGCGTCACGAGGTACTGGCGCGTCCGCGCCGTGGACGGCTCCGGGAACGTAGGGCCCTGGTCCGCTGTGTTCTCGTTCACCGTCGACCGGGGAGTCGGATTCTACGTCGGGCGGGGTCAGGGAGGCGCGGGGTGGATCGACCCCTGCCTCGACGCCGCCGGCGGTTGGGCGTTCCGTTCGGGGTTCCAGGACCTCGTGGGCACCTACAACTCCGCGAACGGCGCCACTCGACCGGCCGCGGGGGACTTCGACGGGGACGGGCGATCCGAAGTCGTCGTGGGACGGGGTTCCTACGGCGCCGATGGAGGCTGGCTCGCCGTGGTCGAGGACTCCGGCTCGAGCCTCTCCCTCCTCCGCTGGATACGCGTCCCCTGGACCAACTACAACGCCGCGAATGGCGAGACGTGGCCCGCCTGCGGAGACGTCGACGGCGACGGGCGGGACGAGATCGTGGTCGGCCTCGGGTCCTACCCCTCCGCGGGGGGCTGGTTCGTCCTCTTCGACGACGCCTCGGCTGACTTCGCCCTACTCGGGTGGCGCAGGGTCCCGTGGGCGGCCTACAACGCGGTCGACGGTGAGATGCGTCCCGCTGTCGGGGATCTGGACGGCGACGGCGCCGCCGAAGTCATCGCAGGGTTCGCCTCGTATCCCAGCCAGGGAGGCCGCATCGCCCGCTTCACCAGCGGCGCGGTCGACTTCGCCGGCTGGCTTCAGTTCCACTTCGGCCCCTACAATGTCGTGAACGGGGAGACCTGGCCCTCCTGCGGAGACGTCGACGGAGACGGGCTCGACGAACTCTGCATCGGCCAGGGCCCTTACACCACGAATGGCGGGTGGGTGGAGTTCCTCGATGACGCCGCGCGTGGATATGCGAGCCTCGGCTGGAAACGCGTCCCGTGGCCGCGGTACAACGGCCTGAGCGGGGAGGTCCGCCCGTCCGTGGGGCAGCTCGTCGAGGGCGGCGCGGAGGAGACCGTCCTCGGGTTGGGGACCTACCGGAACGCCGGGGGCTGGATGCCGATCCTTGGCGGCGCCCCCGGGTTTTCCGTCATCACCTGGAGGCGCCTCCCCGACATTGCGTACGACGCCGCGAACGGCGAGACGCGACCCTCCGTGCGTCGGTAGCGATCAGGCGTGCGACGGCCCGCCGGGCGGGAGGACGTACCAGAGCATGCAGAGGAAGTGGCAGAGGCTTCCGCCCAGCACGCAGAGGTGCCAGACCGCGTGGTGGTATCGCAGGCGGTGCCAGCGGTAGAACGCCACGCCGCCCATGTAGAACGCGCCCCCAGCCGCCATCCAGACGAGCCCGCCGACGGGGAGCGCCCCAACCAGCGGCTTGATCGCGATGATCACCAGCCAGCCCATCAGGATGTAGAGCGCCACCGATGTCCGCTCCAGGCGCCCCGTGAAGAAGAGCTTGAAGACGATCCCCGCCAGCGCGATCCCCCAGACCAGGCCGAACAGCGTCCACCCCCACGGGCCACGGAGCGTCACCAGCGTGAACGGCGTGTAGCTCCCGGCGATCAGGAGGAAGATCGCCGTGTGGTCCATCACCCGCATCGCCCGCTTCGCGCGAGGCGCGCGGAGGGCGTGGTAGATCGTCGACGAGGCGTACAGCACGACCAGCGTCGCACCATAGATCGAAAACGACACGACGTGCCACGCGTCCCCACGTCCCGCCGCCAGCGTGACCAGCACCGAGAGTGCCGCGATCGCCAGCCCCGCGCCGATCCCGTGGATGACGCTGTTCGCCACCTCCTCCGCCGGCGTGTACTCGCGACCAATCGTGCTCATCGGCGCATGCTACCAGATGGCCCCCGCGGTTCCAACCCCCCGCTACGGCGCCAGGAGCTGCTCGAGCACGTCCTCCACGCGCGCGCGGACCTCGGGGTCGCGCGAAGAGCGCAGGTCGCGGAGGACGCCCAAGGCCGCCTCTCTCATCCCTCGCAGCTCCTCGGTCGCGCGCTCCCGCTCCGGCTCCTCGTCCGAGGCGAGTCGGGCCCCCCAGGCGCGCAGCTCGTCCTCGGGAGCCTGTGGAATGGAGGCGAGCTCCCCCAGGGTTGCGGCGATGAAGGCCTCGCGTGCGTGGGCGTCCTTCCGGAAGAGCTCGCTCACCTTCTCGGCCGCCGCGGCCCGGAGCCAGCGACCCGTGGAGCCATCCCGCAACTCCAGCAGGGTCCGCATCGCCTCGGCCGTCCGGTCGCCGTCGGCGCACAGCTTCGCCTGCTCGAACCGACAGGCCTCCCTCGACACGGGGTCCGAGGCGCCCGCCGCGGCCCGCCCGAGCGTCTCGCCAGCCGCCTCCGTCAGCCCGAGTGCCACGAGGAACTCCGCCGCCGAGGCCGCGGGGGGCAGCGCGTGTACGCCGGGCGGCACCTTCGGGAGGACGCACATCGGCGGGGTGGCCTCCTCATAGCGAGAGAACCCGCGCACCACGATCGAGGCCTCGGGCGGCGCCTGCCACGATCGCACGTCGGAAGCGGGCCGAGTCGTACCCCACAGGTCGGCGCACGCGAGGAGGTCTCCGAGGCGACCCGCCTGGCGCAGTCGCGTGCACACCGCGATTGCCACAACCCGCTGGCGTCCATTCGCCCCACTCATCAGGCGGAGCGCGGCATCCAGCCGCTCCAGGATTTGGACACGGGGCAGCCCGGCCAAAGTGTCGAGCCACGCTTCAGGGGACAGGGGTTCCACCCTCGCGAGGCGCTCTTTTACCTTCTCGATCAGGTCCTCGGCCAAGGCCCTCCGCCCGAGCCGGCGGGCGAGGTGCAACACCGACAGGGGCGCCTCTCCCTTGCCGACGATCCGCGCGGTCATCTCATTGACGGCGGCGTTGTCATGGACGAGTGTCGAGGCCGACCCCGAAGTGAACCCCGTCCCACAATCGAGCGGGGCGATTCGCCACATCTCGTCGAGCGCCTCCACGAACAGGTCCTCCCTTCCCTCTTGGGCCGCGCCGTTGCAGACTGCGACCCAGACCTGACGGGCCTGCGAGGTGGTCCACGTACCGGCCCGTGCCTTCTGAAGGAACGGGTCGACGGCGCCGGGCGTGCGCTGCCAGCCCCGCCGGATCCCGAGGACCCGCAGGACGACATGCGGATCCTCGTCGCGCAGGAACTCCGCTTCGAGGCGATCCGCCTCGTCCTTGCGCCGTAGGCGGTTGAGGAAGTCGCAGAGCGCGAGGCGGTCCTCGACGGTCCGGCAGCGGGTCGTCGCCCAACCCAGAAGGACATCCGCGAACCGCGCGTCGACCGGGTGTCCTGACCAGCCGTGGACGAGCGGGATCACGTGCGCTGGTGAGAGGCCATCGAACATCGCCAGGGCGCGCGAGCTGAGCTCCGTTTTCTCCGGCGCGTCTACGAGATGCGGGAGGCATCCCACGGCTCGACTCGGGTCGCGCTTCGCGACGTCCAGAAGCTTCAGGGCGATCTCCCGTCGCCGTGGGTCCGTTGCCTGGCGGTCCTTGAGGAGCTGCTCCTCCATCTGGAGCCAGCCCAGGTCCATCGGGTGGGCGAGGCCCTCCGCGCGGACCAGTTCCGCGAGTTCCTCGGGTGGTAACCCCTCCTTCCGTTCGCACATCCACCGGGCGATGGGGCGTCCGAAGCGTCCGGACAGAAGCCTCCGGATCCCTTCCTTGCCCTCCGTCTCGAAGACGTGGCTCGCCGCCGCACGCCAGTCGTCCCAGAAGCTCGGTCGGGTCTGAGCCAGTTTCGCGGCCGGCGGGCGGGTGCGGAAGAACGTCCCACCCGGTTCTTCCGGTACGAGTCCGCACACCTCGAGGGCCTTCTCCTCGATCGCCGGTGGCAGGTACCCCGCCCCTCGCCTCAGCGAGTTCAGGGTCCAGCGGCTCGGGGGAGCCTCCAGGAGGACCTCCCAGACGATCCGTTCCGGATCCGCGATCTCGCGCCTCGACGACTCGAGCTCGAATCGGTCCAGGGCGCTCACCGGGGGCGATGCGGACTGCGTGCCCTCATTCGCGATGGACCGACGGCGGCGATGCTCCCGCCGGGCCTCTTCGAACTGGTCCTCCGTCATGTCGTCCGAATCCAGGAACGCAGCGAGGCCCTCCCCACCCTCGGACCGCTTCGCGCATTCCAGGCGCGCGGCGACGGGATCAACCGCCGCCAGCTCGTCGAGGAGCGGCTCGCCCTCCTCGATGAGGTCGATCAGGAGCGCCCGCGACCTGCACCCCGAGCGAACGGCGCTGCGGCAGAGCGAATGGAATTGCTCCGGTTCGATCACGGGGTCGTACAGACAGGACAGGACGTAGTCCGCCGAGGGGAGACGACGGAAGCCCTCGTCCCTGGACAGGTCGTCCCTCAGTCGCCAGACACTGAACGACACCTGGGTGGAGGGCTCGATGTTCGCGAATCCGCGCAGGAACGCGTCGACCCGCTCGCCCGGGCGCGACTGCGAGGCGATGAGCGCGAGGAGAGGCTTCACCTCGCCGTAGCACTCCTCCCAGTGAACGCAGGGGTCTTTCCGGTCCAGGAGGTAGTTCAGCTCGGCCGGCGAGGTCCTTTCGATCAGCCGCAGGGCCTCTCGGGGGCGGTTCGCTTCCAGGAGGACGGGCCAGAGGTAGGCGAAGTCGTACACGCGCACCTGCCGACACGACACCTCGCGCCTTCGCGCTGCGTCGAGGAGGTCCGGCACCAGCGCGGAGATGTCGCCGCGGTGACTCCACGCCCGAACGCATCGGCGCAGCCACTCGGGGTCCTCCCGCAGGAGCCGTCGGCAGCGCTCCAGGCCGGCCGCGTCCCCCTTGAGCAGGCTCGCGGCTTCCGCGTAGCTCCAGGCGTCCCAGGAACCGAGCGTGACGCCTTGTCGCTCCGCGGCGGCTTCCAGCTCAAGGACCGCGCGGGCCCACTCCGTCGTCCCCTGCGCGCACTGCCCTGCCATGCACTCCCTCCCCAGAACGTCATTCGGATCGTCGCGAACGAGCGCCTCCATGGCCGCCAAGGCACGATCCGTCTGACCCATCTGAACGAGGATGGCCGCGCAGAGGCAGCGCGTCACGGAGGAGCGGTCTTCCTCGAGCGCGGCGTACACCTCCTCCGGCCGCCAGTCCGCGCAGACACGCTTGGCCAGCCGGTCGATCTCCGAGTGCCCCCCGCCCGGCGGGGTGCAGCGCACGAGGGCCGGAGCGAGCGAGACGGCCCCTCGAAGGTCGTTTCGCTCGGCGCGGAGGTCATAGGCCGCTTCGAGGACTCCTCGCATCTCTCGTCGATCCGTCGTCGTCGGCTCACTGCGGAGGATCTCGGCGAGGAGCGCCTTCCCCTGGGCGTCCCACCAGGCGGCGGGGTCCTTGGCCTTGCGGAGGGCGCAGGCCGCCACATCGACGCGATCGTCCAGCGACAGCGGGTCGGCCCTCGATAGCGCTGCTTCGGCGGCCTCCTGTTCGCCGACGGCGTGGAGGCACACGGCGAGCCTCGCCCACAGGGGGGCGGAAGCGACACGCTCGCGATCAAAGCGATCGGCGATGCGCAGAAGGGCCTCCCGACAGGCGTGCGCCGCTCCGGCCAGGGCCTCCGTCCTCAAGGGGCCGGCCGCCTGCATCGTCGGCAGCGCCGGGTCCGGCTCATGCCAGGGCCGCCACGGGCCGCAGGCCTCGACCCGTGTCCCCCCGGCCGTCATCGCGGCCCGCTCCGCTTCGTGCATGAGCGGCTCGGGCGGATCCACGACGGACTCGCCCAGGTTCCGCAGGAGGCGCGCGGCCGTCGGGGCGTCGAGGGACCTTGCGTCTTCCAGGTAGCGGAGGTGGCGCGCGACTTCCACGGCCTCGAGCGGCTGCGCGTCCTCCGGTTCGCGCAGGCGGATGCCGAGTTCAACGAAGCGCACATCGTCCAACGCCAGGTACGCCAGGGCCTCGGAGCACGCAGGGTCCGCCGAGAGCGCGAGCTCGTAGAGCTCCCTCGCGCCCTCACGGTTTCCGTGGGCGAGGCGGGTCTCCGCCCGACGGAGCAGCGTCTCGACGTCGGCCCATCCGAGGCACGTCGAGAGGAGGAGCAGCACGCAGCAGCGCGTAACGATCCCGGCCCCCTTCCTCGATCGAGGTCGTTGACCAGGTCTGTTGTACGCGCCCGGCGAGACGGGGACAACTCAGACGCTGTTGTCCGGCCGACTCCGCTACTCGGGCGAGGGGCTGAAGCGCAGGAGCCGCTCGGAGAACTTCGTCTCCCCCACCCAGAGGTAGCTCCCGTCAAACCACGCCGACGCAGGCATAAAGAGACGGTCCTCGCCGATCGCCGGCGAGATGGACTCCGCGTCCGCCTGGCCCAGAATCGCGTCAGGCGCCTCTCCGCCCAGCGCCGCCTCGACCCGCTTCCAGGCGAGGACCCGGTGCGCCCCGTTCTCCACGATGAAGAGGCCTCCCTTCGCCGTGAACGCCGTCTGCACCCAGTTGAACCTCCCGCCCCGCGGGCCCCCAGGCCCGCTGATCGTGCGCGGCTTCGCTCCCGCGGCGATCGAGGCGACCTCCCACACGACCACCTTCTGACGGTCCCCCGTCCCTGCAACGAGCCACGTCCCGTCGCTCATCACCCTCCACGGGTTCTCTACCTCCAGCTCCGCCACCGGGTCGGTCTTCCCGTCGGGGACTCCCTCCCACACGTAGATCCGCTTCGCCGCGAAGTCGCCCACGTAGAAGTACCGGTCGTCCATCGCGACGCCCTTCACCTCCTCGATCTTCACCTTGCCGATGCTCCCCTGGAACGTGCGGTCGGGCAGGTTCCCCTCCAGGGGGAGCTTGTCCCACACGTAGACGAGCTCCCGCCCCGCCGTGGCCAGACGGTCGCCGTGGAGCGCGATCGCCAGCCCTCCCCCCGCAAGCGCGTAGACGAGGTCCGGATGCGCCCCGCTCCGGTCCGGCAGCCGCTTCCAGACGTAGAGCTTCCGATCGAAGTCCGAGCAAGCGAAGAGGCTCGTCCCGTTCGAGGCGGGGACGGGGTTGCTGATCACGAAGTTCGTGTCGAGCGTGTTCGTTTTCAGGTCCGCCGATCCGATCGCGAAGTCGGGCACCGCGTCCGCGGTCGCTGGCATCCGGTTGTACACGGCCACCATGTTCAGGTTGCCCGTGCAGACGTAGACCCGCCCCCCCGCCACCGCGATCCCCGTGTGGTCGCCGCTGTGGAAGCTGAACCGGCCAAGCGTCAGGTCCGGAGGCGTCCCCTCGCCCTTGGGGAACGAGTCCCACACGTGGAGGTCCGCCCCCAGGAGCAGCAGCTTCCCCTCCGACGTGAACGTCCCCCTGAGCCACGCGCCGCGCGGGTCTCGAGGGTCGGTCATGAACCAGTCGTACGGCTGGTCGTCCTCCGTCGGAAACGTCGCCCAGACGAACGACCCGTGCTGCGCGTCCCCCACCCGCGCGTTGTGGTCGCCGACGATCAGGCGCTTCCCGTCGCTCGTGATCGTCCTCGGCGTGCCGAGCTTCCCTCCACCCGTGAGCACGATGTCAGCGGGCTGGCCGTCCTCCGTCGGGAACGAGCTCCACACGAGCACCGACCCGCCCCGCGTGTTGCTGACGGCCACCTTCTCGCCGTCCGACCAGACGCCCCAGGGCCACTGGACGCGGTCCTTCCTCAGGCCCCCTTGCGGCGCGTCGCCTCCGAGGACGAGGTCCGCCGGCGCGCCGTTCTCCTTCGGACACTCGTTCCAGACGAGGATCCGGTGGTTCTCGGTGTCTGCGACGAGGATCCTCTTCCCGTCCGAGGCGACGTTGATCGGGAAGTTCAGGCCGTCGCGCCCGCTGCCAGGCGCGTTCGTGCGGAAGTCCTTCTGCCCGAGTACGAGGTCTGGCTCGACGTTCGCCTCGGGGAGCTTGGACCAGATCAAGACGCGATTGTTGTACGTGTCGGCGAGGAAGAGGCGCGTCCCGTCCGATGCGATGCCGGCGGGGTGGTTGAAGAGGAGGGGGCCTCCGGTCTCGTTGAAGCCGAGCCCCGAGAGCATCAGGTCGGCGGGCTGCCCGGTGCGGAAGAAGCCGCTCGTCTTGCCCGAGGCGGCGGGGTACTCGGACTCGACGCGCTGGACCGTGACCTTCTCCGAGCGGCCCTGGGGCCCGCGCCCGCCGGGGCCGGCCTTCATCGCGGGGGCCTTGAGCTCCAGGAGGACGAGCGCGGCGAGGTCGTTCTCCTGCCCCTCGACCATCGCGCCCCCCGAGCGCAGCTCCTTGAGGCGGTCGGCGCCGAGCTCCTCGACGATCGCCTCGTCGAAGCCCTCGGGTGCGAGGAGCTGACCGGTGAGGACGGCGCGCGTCACTTCGGGCGGGTACTTGCTGCGGGCGTCGTCGATGTCGCCCGCGAGGAGGGGGAGGGAGAGGAGGACGAGGAGCGTTCGATGCACGGGCGGGCCTCCGTTCCAGGCTTCCTGTCCCTGACAGGGAGGAGAACGGACGACCCGCCCGTCGCGTATTCGCCGGCCTATGTTTCAACAACGACGATCTAGTTGTTCACCCAGCGCGAGCCCGAGTGCAGGTACCGCACGGCGCTGTACGGGCGGAAGCCGTTGCTCACGTAGACCCAGTGCGACGGGATGAGGATGTCGCGGTTGAACTGGATGGCCCGGTCGGCCGTCATCGGGGACAGCCTCGTCGAGATGGCGTTTTCGGAACGCACCAGGTGGAGGTTCATGAGGGTCCCGTCGATGCGGCGGATCGTCACCGAGGTCCACAGGTCCGCGTGGTCCCAGAGGTACATCGAGGTCAGCGTCCCGCACTCGTCGATCCCGTAGCTGTCGGGGATGGGAACGGGGGAGGCGACGTCAATGCGGAACTCCGAGAGCGGGGTCGCCGTGTAGCCGGTGCTCCCCGAGAAGTAGCGGTAGAGGTGCGAGCACGTGATGGGGCGGAAGCTCGCGCGGTCTCGCTGGTACCCGCGGAGGGCCTCGGTGATGACCCTGATGCCGTCGGCGGAGAGCGGCTGGGGGCGGTTCCAGGTCCAGCCGTACGTATTCGCCGTGGTGAAGTTGACCGTCGCATACACGCCGGCCGTCGACCTCACCGTCGCCCGCGTCAGGCTGCTCGAAAGCGTCGAAACGGAGAGGACTTGATCAATGATCAGCGTCGAGTCGGCCGGGTTGTCCCAGTAGACCATGAAGTTGGAGGACAAGGTCCACGAGGTGTAGGTGTAGTACTCCTGCGCGGAGGCGCGGCCGGCGAGGGACAACGCGAGGAAGGTCACAAAAGCGAAAGCTCGGTTCTTCATGGCAACCCCCTATCACGAAAGCCAGGACTGCCGCCCCAGACACCCTAAGAAGACCCACCTGGAGGCAGATCTTTTTCGACTCGGAAGGCGGACGTAAGTGACGTTCGCTACGGAAAGTGTGGCGACGTCGCTCGGTTACTTCGCGCAGGCGACCGACTGGATGCGGCTGTTGATCCGTGTGAGGAAGTCGTCGACCTCGCGGGAGGTCGTCTCCGTGGAAGCCTCCTGGAACGAGAAGCCGTTGACGACCTGGGCGACGGCGGCGTCGAGCTCCTTGGTCCCGACGAGGGGCGCGAATTCGGCGTCGGAGGCGGAGAGGAGCCACGCGCGGAGCTGGTCCGCGGTCCCCTTCGGGAGGGCAACCACGGGGGCCTGCGTCACGGGGGCCTGCGTCGCGGGGGCCTGCGCAACCGTCTGCGCGGGCGCCTGCTGGGGCGCCGCCTGCGCGGGTACGGCGGGGACCACGTGCTTCAGCGCGGGGGTGGAGACGGCGGGCGTCGCGGCGGCCTTCCGCGACCTGGCCTGCGGCGTCGCCTCGCGCAGCGCGGCCACGACGGCGACTACACCGAAGAGGCCCACCCCGACCTGCATCCACACGTTTCGCATGTTCACCTCCGCTGCGATGATGTTGACATCTGCAAGAGACCGGGCCCCGCTCCGACCTTTTTCGGGTGGGGACACTGTCGTCGCGGTGCTCGATCGGGGAAACCGGTTCGGGCATTTCGTTCCTCTCGGCCACCAGCCTCTTGGACGCGGCCCTGCTCGGGCATGTCTCACAACGAGTCCAGGCACAAATCTGGTCGGTAACGGTGGAGCCCCGGTAGAATCTCCGTGCGTGTGGCGCAGCGACGAGGTCATGCCGGAGTGAGCGTGCCGGATCCGATCGACGCCGAGCTGGTTCTCGACTTCGGGAAGGCCTTCCCGGGGGAGGCCGTCATCGCCTACGGATTTGTCGAGCATGGCGAACCGGTGTTCCTCACCGCACCGCCTGCGTTCGCCGAGGTCCCCTTCGCGAGGGACGTCGGGAAGAGCGGCGGGAGCTTCGCGAGGTCCCAGACGGCGACGCCGTACGAGGCGACCGTGCGTTCCCCAGGACCTCCATTCACATCGCTCGAAGGCCTTACGATCGCCCATCCCATGGTCCAGCGCCTCCCCGAGGGGGAGATCCTGATCGTCGGTTCCAGGTGCTACCCCGACGAGCGCAACGGCTGCATCTTCTCGCGGGACGGACGATTGGTCCGACGCCTTCAGTTTGGCGACGGCATCGAGAGCGTGCAGGCGACGGGGACCGGCGAGATCTGGGTGTCGTATTGCGACGAAGGCGTGTTCGGGAACTACGGCTGGGGCGGTGGCAAGGAGCCCATCGGGAGCAGCGGCCTCGTCTGCTTCGATCGGGAGGGAAACGTCGTCTGGCGATTCTCGTCCCCCGGTCGCGGCATCGTCGATTGCTACGTCCTGAACGTCGCCCAGGACGCGGTCTGGGCGTACTACTACACGGACTTCCCCCTGGCACGCATCGGCCACGATCGCACGGTGCGCGAGTGGAGCACTCCCGTCCAGGGCGCAAGGGCTCTTGCGGTGAGCGACGACTTCGTCCTCCTCTACGGAAGCTACAGCGACCGGGACCAGTGCTGGCTGGGTCGCCTTGGCGAAGGACGGGCGAAGGAGATCGGGATCCGTCGAGTCATCGGCGACGGTGCGGAGCTTCACGCGCAGTTCTCGATGGGACGAGGGCCCTGGCTTCACCTCGTCGCGAATGGACGTTGGTGGCGCGTGGACGCGCGCGCCGCCGAGGAGGCCTGAGCGCGCGGGCAGGTCGGATCGATGTCCGGGCTTGGATCGTGGTGCCGTTGGATCCCCATCGCTCAACCACTGCGCGGCGCGCGCAGTTGCTTCGGCGTGGACGGACGAAGCCACGACAGATTCGCTGCTTGCGTCGATTGCCGTGGGCTCGCACGATCGCGGCGATCGGGGCGCCTTTTTCACCACGGAGGCACGGAGACGCTGAGGGGCAAGCCCGCGACCGTCGACCCGTCATCGCCGTGGCGAAGCCAGGGAAGACCCTGTAGACTCCGTTCCATGCGCTTCGCCCGCCCGGGACCGCTGGCCTATCTGGCGTTCTTCCTCGCCTGCGTCGTGCCCGCGTGGCTCTGCCGACCCGAGACAGGCGCCGAGGTCCAGCTCCGTGTTGCCGGGCCGCTCTTCGGCCGCGGGTACTGGAGTGACCTGGGTCCTGGAGCGGCGGACTACCTTGAGCAGGAGATGAAGAGCGCTCCGTCACGGAAGCGCCGAGAGCGCGCGGCGGACGTGCTCCGCGACTACTACGACCCCGTCGTCAGGGCGCGGGTCCTGCTGTGGCGTGGCTCGGGGTTCACCTGCCAGATCAGTACGTCTCGCAAGTACGCGTTGGAGGTCGGCGGCGAGCACTGGGGGGCGGCGGTCGATGGACTCTCTGATGACGAGCTCGTCGTCGCGACACGCAAGCTCGCCAGCAATCGGCTCGCCTCCATCCTCTCTCGGCCAGCCGTCTGGGACTTCTGGGAGGCGCGGCCAGCGACGTGCGAGCGCGTCGTTTCGAGGATCCTGGCGGCCACGAGCGACGTAGGTCTTGCAAGCGCGTTGGCTGAGTCCACCTACCACGACCACGGCTGAGGAGGCCACGACTGGGTCCTCGGGCTGGACTCCATCTCGCCCAACATCCCCGCACGCCACAGGCGAGCCCTGCACGCCGGCCTCACGAACCCGAACGTGGAGATCCGCGACATCTGCGCCAAGGCACTCGCCGAGACGGAGGCAGGCGATGGAGGAGAGTGACGGCGCCAACGAGACGGCGCGCGCGATGCACGCGGCGGGCGTAATCCTACTGCTCCGCGGGACCGCCATCGGCTGCGCGGGCCTGGTCGCATTCGCCACGCTGCTCCCCGACAACGACCCCGTCTGCAGGTGGGCCGCCGTCCCGCTCAGCGCGGGGCTGGTCGCGGCGATCGGGGCGTTCGGCACGATGCGCGGCCGCCCCCGCATGCTGTGGCTCGGCGCGCCGCCGATCCTCGCCTGGGTCCTCCTCTCGCTTACACCCGTCCTCGGCGGCTTCAACGTGCGCGTCCCCGTCCTCAGTCTGCTCGGCGTCGGGTTCGACACCGTGTGGATCGCTCTCCTCCCGGCCTTCTTCCTCCCCGACGTGTACGCGCTCTGGACGCTCTTCCGTCGGCGTGGACGTCTGTTCGTGGCAAGGGGGATGGTCGCCCTGTGCTTCCTCTCTTCCCTCGTCGTTGCATGGTTCGGCCCCGCCCTGTTCCTCGCCTGACTCGAGTTGGCGTGCTGACGATGAGGGGCGGCGTGGGAACGGCGCTCGTCCACCTGCGACGGCGCCCTGCCGACGTGGCTGGACGTGCCGTGCCTGTTCCGACGAGGCGACGGCGGCCTCGTTCCAATCCAGCCTGGTCGGGTTCACCGTCCCTCGACGGGGCCCACGAGCATCACGTCGATCAGGTCCTGAGTCGCGCCGGCCTCTCTCAGCCGCGAGACGTCCTCTTCGGTCAGGGAGAACGTCCACCCCTTCCTCTGGATCTGTCGACGGATCCAGTACGGCTTGACGCCCTTCTCCAGCCACTCGAAGACGGTTCCCAGCGTCACGTTGTCCGATGGGGGGCGCGGCGACGGCTTCTCGGCCTGCAGCTCCTCGGCGCGTACCTTGACCTCCGCGTCGGCCGAGCGGGCCGCCTCCTCGACGGCCAGCCTCAGCGCCCCCTGCAGGCGCGCGAGTTCCTCGGAGGCGCGCTGCCGAGTCTCGACGTCGTCGCTCGTCAGGTCGGCGACGCGCTCGCGGATCCAGTCCCAGGGCGTGCCGCCGGCCTCCGGAAGCGCTTGCGCGAGGCGCGGGTTGGAGCGGGCCACCCGACGCATCTGGGCCTCGACCTCCTCGGGCCGCGTCGAGTGGAGGTCCTCGATCCAGCCGCCGTTCGGGGCGAGGAAGCGGACGGACGGCGCGCCGGTGACGCGAAGCGTCCGACGGAGACCCGTCTGGAACCCCGAGTCGTCCCATGTCAGGCGAACCGCCACGAACGAGCGGGAGGCGTCGACGACGCCGTCGGCCGAGAACGCCCCCGCGTCCAGGGCCTGGTCCGCGGGTCAAGTGGGTATGGTGAAGTAGAGCAGGATCGGGAGCCCTTCCCTCGCGGCTCGGGTGTGAGCGGCCGTCCAGTCGGTCTCCCATGTGACCCGACCCCCGCCGGTGTCGGCGGCCAGCGGGGCTGTCAGGGCGAGGACGAGAGCGAGTGTCGTGCGCATGAGAACCTCCCGGAGTCGGTAGGTCCGCTCAAGCTCCGCCGCCGATCGTCTGTGCGGTACGCGGGCGGCACGGTGGCGGTCACCGGCCGATGCGACGGATCTCGGCGAGCATGCCCCTGAACAGGCGGGCGTATTGGACGCGGTCGCGCTTCCGCTCGGCGTCCATGCGCGAGACCTCGGCGACGATCTCGCGCGTCTGCCTGCGGCTCTGCTCGAGTTCTTCGCGGTGGAGCTCCACCGAGCCCTCGACGCGGGCCAGTCGCGCCGCGCTGGCCCGGTTCATTCCACGCAGCTCCCGGATCATTTCCTGGTTTTCGCGGGAGATCTGCTTGAGTTCGCCGATGGACTCTTCGTGCTCGCGCGAACGCTTCTCCTGCGCCTCCCTCCACTTCTTCAGCCAGCGAGGGCCGTCGCCGTTGTCCGAGGGGTCGTCTCTGCGAATCGCCATGGTGCTCGCTCCGTCTGTGTCCGGATTCTCCCACGCCGCGAGCGGTGGATCAAGCGCAGCCCCGGAGCTACACCCGGACGGCCGCCTTGAGGCCCAGGAGGGCCTTGTGGTGCGCGAGAACCGGCTCGACCTCCTCGCGCAGGAACTCGTCCACCTGCGCGGGGGCCCGGCCGACGTGGCGCCGCGCGTCGAGCAGCTCCGGGAGGCGCGGCGCCACCGCCGAAAACGCCGCGTCCTTGCCGATCCGCTCCATCAGGTCGTTCGACTCGCCCGACTTCAGCCTCTCCACCGCCGCCATCGAGTGCCGGCGGATCCGCTCGTGCAACTCCTGGCGGTCCCCCCCCGCCTTCACGCCGAGCATGAGCACCTCCTCCGTGGCCAGGAAGGGGAGCTCGTCGCGCAGGTTCTTCGCAATCATCGCCGGCCTCACCGCCAGCCCGCCCGCCACGTCCAGCCACAGGATCAGCATCCCGTCCGCCGCGAGGAACCCCTCCGCCATCGCCACCCGCTTGTTCGCGCTGTCGTCCAGCGTCCGCTCGAACCACTGGCTCGCCGCCGTCCAGGCCCCGTTCTGAGCGTTCGAGATCACAAGCCTCCCAAGCGAGCAGATCCGCTCGCTCCGCATCGGGTTCCGCTTGTACGCCATCGCACTCGACCCGACCTGCTCCTCCTCGAACGGCTCCTCGATCTCCCGGCGCGACTGCAGGATCCTCACGTCGTTTGCGAACTTCGTCGCCGACTGCGCGATCGACGACAGCGCCGCCAGGGCGCGCGCGTCCAGCTTCCTCGTGTACGTCTGCCCCGTCACCCGGAACGCGGACGGGAAGCCCATCTTCTCCGAGACCCGCCGGTCCAGCTCCAGGACCTTCTCCTCGTCCCCCTGGAAGAGAGCCAGGAAGCTCGCCTGCGTCCCGATCGCCCCCTTCGCCCCCAGGAAGCGCAGCGACCCCTCGACGAAGTCCAGCTCGGCGAGGTCGAGGAGGGCCTCCTGAGCCCACAGGCACGCCCTGCGGCCGACCGTGGTCACCTGAGCGGGTTGGAGGTGCGTCAGGCCCATCGTCGGCAGGTCCCGGTGCGCCCGCGCGAAGCGGGCCAGCGCGTCGAGCACGTTCACGAGCTTGCGGCGGGTCTCGCGGAGCGCGTCCCTGAGGATCAGCAGGTCCGCGTTGTCGACGACGTACGCGCTGGTCGCCCCCAGATGGATGATCCCGCGCGCCTTCGGGCACTGCACTCCGTAGGCCCGGATGTGCGCCATCACGTCGTGGCGCACCTGGGCCTCGATCCGCTCCGCCTCCGCGAAGTCGACGTCGTCGACGTGCGCGCGGAGCTCCGCGACCTGTTCCTCGGTGACCCCCAGCCCGAGCTCCCGCTCCGCCTCCGCGAGCGCAACCCACAGCCTGCGCCAGGTCCGGATCCGCGTCCGCGGCGAGAAGAGCTCGGCCATCTCCGGGGAGGCATACCTCGTCACGAGCGGGTTGTCGTACAGGCCGTAGGGGTCCATGCGAGGCTCCTTGGAAGGGCGCCATTCTACCCGGGCCGGGGGCCCCTTGGAATCCGCAACCTGCGTCGGCTCAAGCACAAACTGCCTGAATGACGATACAGATCCGTTGACACCGGCGACTGCCTCTGCTTCGATTCCCCGCTTCCAACTGGACGGGGGAGCACTGTGAGTGGCCGGGGATTCGTTCGGCACGCCGCACTTTCGCGAGAGAGCGCCATGCCCCTCCGTTCCTGGTCCCTGGCCCTCGTGGTCCTCTCGACCTGCTCCATCTCCTGGGCGGGGCCGGACTTCGACCTGATGGACACCGAGAACGGCGAGACACTCCACCTCCAGGAGTTCCGCGCGACCGTCGGCGTCAAGTGGTACGAGCAGCCCGACGGATCGCACATCCTCTCCCCGCGCGGCGGCTTCGACCTCGGCATCGGCCCCTGGGCCGAGTTCTCCGCCCGGTACGACTACCGCTCGCTCTCCAACTCCAGCCGCTTCGGCGACGACAGCGGCAGCGGCGACCCCGTCCTGCGCGTCAAGGGGATGCCGTGGGAAGTCTGGGGGATCAAGGCGGGCGCCAGCTTTACGGTGAAGGTCCCCTCGGCGAGCGACAGCCGCGGGCTGGGGACCGACGAGGCCGACTACTTCGGCCGCCTGATCGCGCAGAAGGAGATCGGACGCCTTCGCCTGTCGTTCAACCTCGGCGCCGCGGTCGTCGGCGACAACCAGGAGGAGGCCTCGCTCGACGCCCTCCTCCTCTATGGAGTCCTCGGCGAGTACTGCCTCGACAACGGCTGGGAGGCCTTCCTCGAGTACCGCGGCGCCAACGGGCCGCAGAACTCGAACGACATCTCCGAGCGCTACCCCGGCGACGGCTGGTCCGAGGCCCGCGCGGGCGTCAGCGGACCCCTCGGCGGCGGCTTCCGGTGGCAGGTCGACGGGACGCTGGGATTCGGCACCAACACGAACGAGTACGGCGCCATGCTCCTCATCAGCAAGGAGTGGGGCTGCGGGGTCTGCCCGGACAGCCCGCACAGCACCATCCCGCTCAACCCCGAGGACCCCTGCGCCCGCCCGGTGTACATGGCGGTCTACAACCCGCTGGAGACCGAGGTTGCCGACACGCTGAGCGTGAAGCAGGCGAGGTTCACGAACGAGTTCTCCGTGCGCCAGCAGGCGGACGGGAGCATGCTCTACTTCCTGCCGAAGCTCTCCGGCGGTTTCGGGATCGGGCCGTGGGCCGACTTCGAGCTGGAGGACCAGATCCAGTACCTCGACAGCCGGCGAGACCAGTTCAGCGAGCACCTCGGCCTGGGCAGCCTGTTCGGAAAGCTGCGCATGACGCCGTTCCACGGCGAGCACTGGCGCGGCGGGTTCATCGTCGGAGGCAAGCTCCCCGCGGGAGACGAGGAAGACGGCCTGACGACCGGCGAGATCGACGTGTTCGGGAAGCTGGTCCTCTCCGTCTGCCTCGGGAACCTCCGCGTGCACATGAACGCGGGGCTCGCCGTGATCAGCGACCCGGGGGACCGGGGCGCGCAGAACGACTACCTCCTCTACGGGATCGCGGCGGAGTACCCGGTCTGCAAGTTCGCGACGATCGTCGCGGAGGTCGAGGGGAGCGAGTTCTCCGAGCCGAACCGCAACGTGGCCGAGGGGTGGGCGGGAGACAACAACGTCGAGGCGCGGGTCGGCGTCATCGGGCCGACGCCGTTCTTCCGGAGCTGGCAGTGGGGGATCACGGGCTCCATGGGCCTCACCGAGGTTGACTCGCCCGACTACGAGGTCCTGATCGGCTTCTCGACCATCTGGGGCGAGGTCTGCCCGTCCGGCAAGTAGCCCTCCTCGGGGCGCCGCCATGCTTCAGGTCCTGAGGTTCACTCCGCAGGGCGTCGTCGCGGAGAGCGGCGTCGAGGCGGTCTCGCGTCCCGCGGCGGAGGGCGAGGTCCGCTGGGTCAACCTGTTCCAGCCGACGGCGGACGAGGGGAAGGTCCTCTCGGAGGTCTTCCAGTTCCACACCGTCGCCATCGACGACTGCCTCGCCGACGTCCACCACCCGAAGGTCGACGACTACGGCGACTACCTCTTCCTGATCATCCACGCCCTCCGCCCGGGGGCGAAGACGTTCGAGACGAAGGAGCTCGACGTCTTCCTCCTGAAGGGGTGCCTCGTCACCCATCACAAGGAGCCGATGGACTGCGTGTCGCGCACGTGGGAGCACTGCCTGCGCACGCCGCACATCTTCCACCAGGCCGACGACCTGCTGCACGAGATCCTGGACGGGCTGGTGACCGACTACGACCCGGTCCTCGACGACCTGGACCGGCGGGTCGATCTCGTGGAGGACTCCGTCTTCGCGAATCCGACGAGACGGACGCTCGACGACATCTTCCAGCTCAAGAAGGAGCTGATGCGGGTGCGGAAGATCTCCGCGCACCAGCGGGAGATGCTCTCGCGCCTCTGCCGCGGCGAGTTCGCGCTGATCGGCGACAAGGTCCGCATCTACCTACGGGACGTCTACGACCACTTGGTGCGGGTGGTGGACCTGGAGGAGAGCTACCGTGACCTGGTCACCGGGGCGATGGACGCCTACCTCTCCTCGGTGTCGAACCGGATGGCAGAGGTGATGAAGGTCCTCACGGTCATCTCGACGATCATGATGTTCCTGGCGCTGGTCGCGGGGATCTACGGGATGAACTTCAGGGTCCTCTGGCCGGACACGGAGTGGGGTCCCGGCTTCTGGAGCGTGATCGGTTTCATGGCCGCGGTCGCCCTCGGGTCGCTCTACATGTTCCGCCGCCGCGGCTGGTTCTGACGGGCTACCACATCCCCCGCGGCATGCCCGCGTAGCTGAGGACGCCGAGGGCCGCGGCGAGGATGATCAGCCACGCCAGGCAGCTCACGCCCGAGCTCCCCTGCGGTCTCATCGTCGCGAGGTCGGCGTAGGTCTTGCGACAGAAGACGCACTGCCAGGCCTGCTTCCTGGGCGCCACGAGCGCGACCATCACCGCGAAGCCGATGCCGCCGACGGCCGCGCAGGGCCCGATCTCGTTGTCGGTCGCGGCCACCATTCCGATGGCGAGGATGATCAGGATCAGGACGGTCGACACCGCGCCGACGGCCCCGCGCCTGGGGATCAGCTCGCGGCCGCACTGCGGGCAGCCGCTCTGCGAGACGCCCAGGTTCGCCCCGCAGGCGCTGCAGGCGTAGAACGCCGGGTTGGTCCCGTGCGGCACGATGTTCGGCTGCGTGCACCGCCGGCAGGCGACCGTCATGCCCTCGACGCGCGGCACCACGAGCGGCGGAGGGCTGGCGGACCAGCCGGGCTGAACGCGCTCGGACGGGGCCAGCGACGCCACCGGCACGAGCCGGGTCGGGGGAGGCGGGGCGGCCTTCGCCAGCTCCTGGATCACCTGCTCCGCCTCCTGGAACGGGATCCCCATCTGCTCGCCCTTCTGGTGCAGGTACTCCCGCTCCTCGCCCGTGAGGATCCGGTCGGCGAGGGCGATCTC
>CAZYRM010000082.1:0-27639 GCA_964649705.1 uncultured Planctomycetia bacterium | reverse complement strand
CTTCATCGCCTGGCTCTTTCATCCACTACACGTTGCCGGTTGCACTGGCGCACCGAATAGACACGAATCGAGGATCGATCGGATGCGATCGAGGAAAACCGCCCGAGGAGAGGGGGCGCGCCGCGGCGCGCCGAGCGGCGGGGCCGAGGCATGGGGGACAGAGGGTGAAGTTGGAGGCGGCAACGACAGGCAGAGAAGGCCTGCAGTTTGAATGGCCACTCCAGGTCAACCACCCCCTCTGTCCCCCCATGCCTCGCCCCGCCGCTCCGCCGCCCGGAGGGCGGCGCCCTCTCCTCGGGCTTCCGTCTCACCCCATCCAATCGGATCACGATTCGTGTGAATTCGTGTCCATTCGTGGATCCTAAGCGAGCCTCCTCCGCGCCAGGCGGCCGGACGACCCGGCGAATGCGGAGCGCCGCCCCGGATGGATGGACACGATCATCCGCTCGACTTGCGGACCAGACCGTCGAGCAGTTCTTGGCGCTCCTGGCGGCCTTTGCGGTTCCGAGAGAATCTCCGATAGAGTTGCTGGCCGGACATCCTCGCGATCGTCAGGGGGGACCACGAAGCGGGTCGGTGCGCGTGCGCGCGCTACTCCAGCCCCCGACATCTGGTCCAGATCTTGTGCGGCGCGGTACCGAGTGGCCACTGACGAGGCACCTCTCCTGGTCCTGGTGCCTGGGAACTGACTGCGGCTTGGTGCCTGGGCCCTGATTGGGATTTGTCCACTGGTCCCTGGGGCCTGCTGCCTGGGGGACCCAGCGAGTTGCCGCGCCCTCCTTTGGGCGAGCATTGCTCGCCACGGCTGTCGGACTACTCGGTCGGTAGCCAGATCACGCGCGAGATGAGCCTCTCGCGCGCCTCCGCGGCGCCCTCCACGACGCGCATCGTCACGCGGATGGCGCGCGGGGGGCGGACCGCGTTCGGCGGATTCCGGGGGGCGCCGATCGGATAGAGCCCGTGCAGCGCGCTCGACAGCACGGGGTCGGACGGCGTGAGCGGCGGGATGCGCCCCGTCGACCGGCCGCTCGCGTCGTGGTACCTCGCCCACCAGCCTAGCGCCGCGGAGCGGTACGGGTTTCCCGGCGGCGCGAACGACGGGCCGCTGCGGAGCGGTCCCTCGCCGAGCTGCATGAACCGCGGGCTCGCGGGGCCGTCGTCGTCCGGGTCGACAAGCGCCTCGATGTTGAACGAGAGGACGTATTCGCAGAGGTCCGCCTCGTCCGTCTCCCACGCGTTCCCCGCCTGCCGTCGCACGATCCGCTTCAGGGTCATCAGGCGCCTGCCGGTGCGCATCCCGCGGGGGGAGCCCCCGTCGAGCATGACCTCCGGGTCCGTCGAGAGGTCGACGCAGTACGTCACGTGGACTGTGCTGGACGCCCCGCGGAAGCTGGTCGCCGAGACGAACTGGATCGCGTCCGCGGCGCCGTCGGGGAGGGGGCTCGACTGATTGGCGAGAACCGTCTCACCGTCGTCTCCGTCGCGCCCGAGGACATCCCAGCAGGTGAGCCGCTGCGACCCGCTTTCGACCGGCACGCATCCCGCGACGTCGCGCGCGAGCAGGTCGAGCGCGGCCCGCTGGTTCACGGCGATCTGCTGCTCCCCCGAGTTCTTGCGGAAGAGGTCCGACGACCTGAGGAAGATGACGGCCACCATGGCCATCAGGAGCGTCATCAGCCCGATGGCGACGAGGAGCTCCAGCAGCGTAAACGCGGACGCACTGTCCCTGCGGCGCATGGTTCCTCCGTGGGCGGAAGGGCTACTCGAAGTACGCGACCTTTCGTACCAGCCCGGTGGGGAGGGCGACGTCGAGGTAGACGCGGCCCGCGGCGCCGTTCGACGCCTCGATGACGATGTCCGCGTTGTTCCCCATGCTCCCCGACGCGAAGGCCGCGTCGTACGCGGAGCCGGACACATCGCCGCCGACGAACACCCCGCTCGCGGGAATCGATCCGTCCGAGAGGAAGGCGATCCACGCGCCCTGGGGGTTCGCATCGTTGCGGAAGCGGAACACCAGCCCCTTGAGGAGCGTCATCGCGGCGCCGTCGATCGGGTCGGAGGCCGGTTGGTAGGCTCCGTCCCTGTTCGCGTCGCGGTGGAACTCCATCCTGCCGGTCGCGAGCCCCGAGGCGGGGTCGGTCGCGTTGGTGAAGACGAGGAACGTGGTCTCGCGGCGTGACGAGGCGAGCTGGCGTGCCTTGGTGAACGCGCCCTTGGTGACGCGGCCGGCCTCTCTCGTGCCGCCGCCGGGCCTGGACAGGACAACAAGCGACGCGGTGGCGATGATGATGATGATCGCGATGACGACGAGCAGCTCGATGAGCGTGAACCCGCGCCCGCGGAGTGAGCCCTGCTTCATGACCGAAGCCCCCCAGATGAGCCGCGTGACATCATGAGCAAGCCGGACGCCAGTCGGCGCAAACGACTTCCGGCCGCGCGACGCAAGAACCCAACGCAATGCGCAGCAAGGGGGTGCGACGCGCGCGGGTCGAAGGGCACCTCGCGGACCGGACGGGTCTGGGGCTGTTACCAGGCTGGAAGGATGTTACCCGTCCGTGCGGCCAGGCAGAGTCTGGATGGGCAAATGGAACGACACGTTCTCAGACAGTGCCTAGTCGTCCGCGTCCTGGGCCTCGCGGGCGAGCGCGAGGCGCTTGCGGGCCAGCGTGTCGAGGACCTTCTTCCGCATCCGGATCCCCTTCGGCGTCACCTCGACCAGCTCGTCCTCGTTGATGTACTCGAGCGCCTCCTCGAGCGAGAAGTCGCGCGGAGCCGCGAGCGAGACCATGAAGTCCGCCGTCGAAGTCCGCATGTTCGAGAGGCGCTTCTTCTTCGCGACGTTCACCACGAGATCGAAGTCCTTGGCGTGCTCCCCGACGATCATGCCCGGGTAGACCTTCACGCCGGGCCTGAGGAAGAACTGCCCTCGAGATTGCAGGTTGTCGATCGCGTACGAGGCCGACTCCCCCTCCTCCTGGGCGATCATCACGCCGCAGACCCGATCGGGGATCTCGCCGCGCCACTCCTCGTACCCCTCGAACGAGGTGTTGAGGATCGCCTCGCCCCGCGTCGCCGAGAGGAGCTTCGACTCGAGGCCGACGAGCCCGCGCGCGGGGACGCGCAGGAGCAGGTGCGTGCGCGTCTGGCGCTGCTCGACCTTCTCGACGATGCCTCGCCGCTGGCCGAACATCTCAATCGTGCGGCCGACGTACTCGTTCGGCACGTCGACGTAGGCGAGCTCGATCGGCTCGCAGAGCTCCCCGTCGATGGTCTTGGTGATGAGCTCCGGCTTGGAGACCGAGAGCTCGAACCCCTCGCGGCGCATGTTCTCGACGAGGATCCCCAGGTGGAGGAGGCCCCGCCCCGCGACCTTGAAGACGTTCGGCGAATCGGTCAGATCGACCCTCAGGGCGACATCGGAGAGGGTCTCTCGCTGCAGCCGCTCGCGGAGGTGCCGGGAGCTGACGAACTTCCCCTCGCGCCCCGCGAACGGCGAGTCGTTCACGAGGAAGGTCATCGACATCGTCGGCTCTTCGATCTTCACCTGGGGGAGTGGCGTGTCGTCCTCCACGGCGGAGATCGTGTCGCCGATATCGACGTCGGGGAGGCCGCTGACGACGACAATCTCTCCCGCGGGGGCCTCCGAGGCCTTCTCGCGCTTGAGGGCGACGAACGTGGAGAGCTCGGTGATCTGCCCGACGATGCGCTTCCCGTCGCGCTTGAGAAGGGCGGCGGGCATGCCGTTCCGGGCGACGCCGGAGACGACGCGGCCGATGGCCATGCGTCCGACGTAGTCGTCGTAGTCGATGTTGCAGGCGCTGATCTTGAGCGGCTTCGACTCGTCGCCCACGGCGGGGGGGACGGCGGCGAGGATGGTGTCGAACAGGGGGGCGAGGGTGGACCACTCGTCGGCGAGCGCGAGCTTGGCCTGGCCGCGGCGGCCGATGGTGTAGACGACGGGGAACTCCTGCTGGAGGTCGGAGGCGTCGAGCTCCATGAAGAGGTAGTAGACCTCCTCGAGGACCTGGTCGGGGCGGGATTCGGGCTTGTCGAGCTTGTTGACGACGACGACGACGCGGAGGCCGGTCTGGAGGGCCTTCCGGAGCACGAAGCGGGTCTGGGGCATGGGTCCATCAACGGCATCGACGAGGAGGATGGCGCCGTCGGCCATGCGGAGGACGCGTTCAACCTCGCCGCCGAAGTCGTGGTGGCCCGGGGTATCGATGATGTTGAGCTTGGTGCCCTTGTAGACCACCGAGGTGTTCTTGGCGAGGATGGTGATCCCGCGCTCCCGCTCCAGCGCGTTGGAGTCCATGACGCAGTCCTGGAGCTCCTGGTTGGAGCGGAAGGCCCCGGTCTGGCGGAGCATGAAGTCGACTAGGGTGGTCTTCCCGTGGTCGACGTGTGCGATGATGGCGACGTTTCTTAGGTCCATGGGGGGCATTACTATAGTGGATCGTGCCCAGGTTGGCAAGGGGGTACCTGGACACGCGGACAAAGGGGGAGACAGGGAGCGTCCGTGCGAGGGCGTGCCGGCCGATCAGGGCTCCGTCTCCCCGAGCCATTGGCCGCACCGCTCCGCGCGGGCCAAGATGAGGGAGGACAGCTTGCCGACGATCGGGTGGACGAGGCCCTCGGACGTGACCTGGCCGACGAGGCCCGGGACCTCGGCGGCAACGCTGGAGGCGAGCACGGCGATCCGCTCCAGCATCGAACTCGGGTCCAGCCCCAGTTCCCCGGCCAGCTCGATCCAGTGCCTCCGCGCGATGTGATCGAGCCGGTACTCCGAGCCGACCTTCATGGCCAGCTTGATCCGCCGGGTATCCATGTCCGGATAGGGGAGGGCGCTCGCCAGATCGTAGAGCGGCGCCAGGCGGACGCGGCCTCCGGCCCCGTGGAGGATCGAGTAGTTCTTCGCGTGCGCGTCGGTGCCTCCGATCAGCCAATGGAATGCCAGGGCGTCCGCGAAGGCGGCGACGTCCTCCATTGGGCTCCCGGAGTGTTCGCGAAGGAGCTCCGCGATGTCGGAGGGGGAGGGCCCTCCCTCGTTCTGGTACTTGAGGGTCGGCCGAACGCCGAGCGCCTGGCACAGATCCTCCTGGTGCAGCCGCAGGACCGGCTGGGTCCGCGCCAGGGCACGGAGCGCCTCGGCGCGGGCCGCCGCACCCGCGGCGGCCTCCGAGGCCGCGAGATCGGCCGTGCGGACACGGTCATACCGCGCGACGACGATCGCGACCTCCTCGCCGAATCGTCGCACCTCGGAGTCCGCGGCGGCGAGCCCAAGCGCGCGAGCCAATTCGAGACAGAAGTGCTCGTTCTCCGGGTGTCCATCGAGACCCGGCATCGGCGGCTTGAGGATGTGCGTCGTCGGGGTGCGCCCCGACGGGACCCCCCAGCGGCCCTCCTCGCGCAGGAGCGCGGTCTTGGGTTGGGAGCCGGCGAGGCTGAACTGTCCGGTGTCCCTGGGAATGCGCCACGCCGCATGGTCCTCTCTCAGCGCACGGAGGCGCGCGACGACCTCCTGCTCCGGGATCCACTCGACCTCGGGCTCACCGGCCTCTCGCAGGCCGTCGGCCCTCTCGGGAAGCGCAAACTGCACGGCTCCGGCGCAATCCTCTCCGACCTGCGAGAGGAGGGCGAACGGATTCCCGGGCGACACGTGGAATCTGCGGCCCCACCGGTCGAGCACGAGCTCGTTGTCGGGAAGGAGGCCCCAGAGGAATGCGTCCACGGGGACATGACCGTGGTCTGCCGCTGCCAGAGGCATCGACAGGGACAGGGGCACGGCGTCCTCGCGCCTCCGCCACGCCGCGTCGTACGTGAACGACAGCCGGCCGCGAGGATCCTGTCGCACCCGCCCGGCCTCGATCCCCCAGATCAGCGCGACAAGCTCCTTGGGCTTCATCCCTTCGTGCCGCGCCTGCGACGGTGCGCCTCGATCACGCCATCGACGGTTGCTGCGGACCCAGGCGTGATACCCGCGGAGGCTTCGCGCGTCGGTCCATCGGTGGTGAGCACAATGTCGAGCGCATCGAGCGCGCGGAGGACCAGCCAGAGCTCGGCTCGGCGTTTCCCCCTCTCCATCTCGATCACCCACTGGCGGCTCACCCCGATCCGATCGGCGAGGGCCTTCTGGTCCAGGCCCAGGGCGCGTCTTCGCTCCCGGATCGCCAGCCCAATCTCGATCGGCGTGCGCAGCCGCAATGCAGTCCTCTCGTCTGTCAGCGTTCGTCGACATTCTACAATTGTCATCGTTTGCTGACAATCTGGAATGTCATCGATCGTACACTTATGCCATATATTATTTAGCTATAGTCATTTATGTCATATGAATCTCAGATCGAATTCCGCCCGGCGGCTACTTCGCCTTCTGCTCCCGACAGTACTCGGTGTTCTGCTTGAAGAGCGACTCGTCGGGGAACTGCTCCAGCCCCTTCGCGTAGACCGCGATCGCCCCGTCCCAGTCCTTCTTGTCCATCGACACCCTCGCCCACTGGTCCCACGTCGCGACCGCGTTGCTCCGGAGGTGGTAGTCGCCCGGGAAGCTCGCCAGGCCGCGGGCGTAGACGTCCAGCGCCTCCTGCCACTTCTGCGCCTCCGCGAGGCCGATCGCCCAGACGTCGTAGACGTGCGTCGCCAGTTCCCTCACGCCGTCCTCCCCCGCGAGCAGGTCCTTCGACGCGTCCACCATCGCCAGCGCCTCGTCGTGCTTGCCCGACTTCGCCAGCGCGCTCACCTCGCGGCTCACGTGGTTCTCCGCGACCTTCGCGACGTCCGCTAGCCCCGGAAACCTCTTCAGCATCCCTCGCAGCACCTCCGCCCCCTTCCCCGTCTTCGCCGCGTCCTCCGCCCACTCCTGCGCAAGGTACGCAATCGACTCGTGCAGCCGCCCCGACTTCGGGAACCGGCCCAGCGCCTTCTCGTCCACGTCCGCCGCTTTCTCCCACTCCCCCGCCCCCATGTGCCCCTTCGCCCAGGAGCCGTACACGTAGAGGCACAGCTCCTCGACCTCCTCCGCCCCCTCGAGCAGCCCCTTACCCTTCTCGATCGCGATCAGCGCCTCCTCGTACTTCCCCTCCTTCACCAGGTCCCTCGCCGCGCGGCGCAATTGATCGCCGCCCTGCTTCGAGGCCGCCTCGAGGCCGGGGAATCTCGCCGCCATCGCCTTCGAGACCTCCGCGGCCGCGTCCGCGCCCCCCTTCTCGTAGGCCGCCTTCGTCCATTCCTGCCCAAGCCAGGCCACGTTGTTCTGCAACAGGCTGTCCTCGGGATACCGCGCGACGGCCTTCGCGTACACGTCCGCCGCCTTCTCCCACTCGCCTGCCTTCATGTGCCGCTTCGCCCAGGTGTCGTAGACGTAGAGCGCGGACTCCCGCACGTCCCCGGCCAGGTCGCCCGCCGCCTCCAGCGACGCGAGGGCCTCCTCGGGCTTCCCCTCCTCCGCCAGCCGGCTCGCCGTCCGCCTGACGTGGTTCGAGGCCGCCTCCACGACCGACGCGACGCCCGCGAACCGCGCAAGCAACGCCTTCAGGACCGCGAGCGCCTTCGGCTCGCCCTCCTTCTCCTGGACCGCCTTCGACCACTCCTGGGCCAGGTACCCCGCCGTCTGCGGGAAGCGATCGTCCTTCGGCGCCGCCGCCATGCCCTTCTCGATCACCCTCGCCGACTCCTCGAAGCGCCCGCCGCGCAACTCCGCGTTGAACCAGCGCAGGTACACGTCAACGCGCCACTTCGCGACCTCCCCGCTCGGGCCCGCGTCGAGCTTCGAGAGGCCCGGCTCCGTGACCGCCAGCGCCTCCTCCCAGCGCGCGTCGCTCACGCGCTTCTCCCCTGGCTTCAGGTAGACCCACGCCTGCATCCCCTCGAAGCCCCCGTCCGGCACGGCGGTAGCCGCGCGCTTCAGGATCGAGATCGCCTCGTCGGGCTTCCCCGCGTCGATGGCCGAGTTCGCCCATTGGCCCCAGATCGCCGCGTGGTTGTTCACCAGCGCCGCGTCCTTCGGCGCGAGGGCCAGCCCCGTGGAGACCACCTCGAGCGCGTCCTCGTACTTCCCCTCCCTCGAGAGGTCCGCTCCCCACGTCGCCAGCGACGCGAGGGCGTTCTTCACCGCGGAGTCGAACTCCGGGTCGAGGCTCATGGCCCGGAAGTTCGCGAGGAGCGCCTCGTGGTAGCGCTTCTCGCGGGAGAGCGTCACGCCGTGGTTGTAGTAGATGATCGCGGCGAGGCCCGCCTCCTCGACCTCGCGGCGCTGGTCCCGGTGAGCGTCGGGGATGTAGCGGAAGCCGGTGACCTTTTCGATGCGCTCGACGGCCGCGGTGTCGCGCGCGGGGTTGAACCCCATCGGCGTGGTCGTCTCCACGTCCATATGGCTCGTCCCCTCGTAGAGGATCGAGAAGGCGTGATCGGGGACCTCGATGGCGCGGACGTCGAGCCCCAGCCTGAGGGCGAGCGAGTTGAAGAGCGCCGCGGAGGAGACGCAGTTGAACGTCCCCGAGTCGAGGATCGCGGAGAGGTCGGTCTGCTCCGAGACGTACCCCTTCGCCATCGGGCCCTTGTGGAGCCACTGCAGGAGGGCCTCCCCCTTCTCCGCGGGGGTCGAGGCCGCGCCGAGGGCCGCGCGGGCCTGCTTTTCGAGGTCGTCCAGGCGCTTCAGGTACGCCTTCCGCTTCGCCGCGTCGAGGACGCCGGAGGCCAGGAGGACCGCCTCGTCGAAGGCGGCGCGATCGAGGCGCCCGGCCCGGGCCCTGGCGAACATCGCCTTCTCGTCGTCGGTGATGGAGAGCTTGAGCGAGGTAGTCTTCTCGAGTCGCTGGAGGACGTCGAAGGCCTTCGCGGGGGACTCGGAGAAGGCGTACCGGCTCTCGGGCATCCCCTCGCGCCCCAGGACCTCGACCTCGGCCGCGGCGACGCCCTTCGCGCCCTGAGCCGGCGCGAGCCGCACGAGGATCCATCGCGCGGCGGTCGGAGGGAAGCTGAAGGTCTGGGGCTTCGCCCCTCCGGTCAGGGGGTCGGTGCGGAGGGAGCGGAAGCCGGCGTGGGAGGAGACGGTGGAGACGAGGACCTCGACGCGGCCGGCCGCCGGCCCCTTGTCGGGGAGGGTCACCCGGACCGCTTCGGGCGCGACGGTCGCATCGCCGAACCCGAAGACGACGTCGAGGGGGGCGGCCGTGGTGGCCGCGATCTCGGCGACAGTCCCGGGATCGCCGTCGGTGAGCGCGGCGACCGCGGAGGCGTCGCCTCCGGGGGCGGTGGTCGAGTCCACCTTCGCGGAGGGGAGGCGAAGCAGGTTGACGGACTCGTCGTTCGCCGCCGCAGCGACGGCGAGGAGGACGAGGGACGGAATCCAGGCCAAGCGGGGCGAGATCGTCATGGTCGTACTCCTCGAACGCCTTAGAGCCGCGCGAGCGCCTCCGCCATCGCCTCGGCGCTCGGGAATCGCTCCCACGGCGACTTCGCGAGGGCGCGCAGGACGACCGCCTCGACCGTCCTGGGGAGGCGCGGGTCGATGGTGCGCACGGGGACCGGCGCCTGCTCCGCCACCCTCCTGGAGACCTCCTCCAGGGACTCCCCGGCGAATGGCACCTGGCCCACGAGCAGGAGGTGAAGCGACACGCCCAGGGCCCAGATGTCGGTCCGCGCGTCCACGTCGTCCGGGCGGCCGAGGAGCTGCTCCGGCGACATGAAGGGAAGCGACCCGATGAGCATGTCCTCGGACGTGAGCCGCTCGTCCCGCGAGAACCACCGCGCGATGCCGTAGTCGAGCAGGAACGCGCACTCCTCGCCCGTCACGATGACGTTCTCGGGCTTCACGTCGCGGTGGACGATCCCCTTCCCGTGGAGGTAGTGCAGCGCCAGGGCGACCTGGCGGACCAGGCCGCAGATGCGGCGGGCCCGGTCCAGGGCCGCCATCCCCTTGTGGAAGCCCAGGACGTACCGCTCCAGGCCGAAGCCCTCGATGAACTCCATCGCGAGGAACATCCTGCCCGGGATGCCCGGATCGGTGCCGGCCTCGAAGATGGTCGGGATGTTCGGGTGGCGGAGCGTCGCCTGGATCCGCGCCTCCCGCTCGAACCTGGCGAGGCGCTGCTCGTCCTCGATCGTGTGGAACTTCACGATCACCTTCCGCGCGAGGGCCGGCTGCACCCCCTCCCAGGTCTCGCTCATCTCCGTCAGCCTGAGGACGCGCGTGAGGACGTAGCGGCCCCCCTGGAACTTCGGGACCGCGGGGGCCTCCGGGGGAGAGGGGATCCGCTGGCCCGCGGGGTACTCCGCCGTCCGCGGGGAGGGCAGGACGTCGCGGATCTCGGCCGCCGTCAGGACGCCCGTGGGGGCGCGCACCGCGGCGCGCTCCAGGACGTTGGACAGCTCGGAGAGGTTGCCGGGCCAGTCGTATGAGCGGAGGATCGCCAGGGCCTCCGCATCGACGGAGAGCGGGCGGTGCACGCGCGGCGAGATCCGCGTGAGCGCGTGGTCGACGAGAAGCGGGATGTCGTCGCGGCGCGCGCGAAGGGGGGGGATGGTCACCTCGATCGCGGAGACGACGTAGTAGAGCTCGCGGGCGAGCAGCTCGCCGCGTGCGCCCACGGCGCAGATGTACCGGACGTCCGGGGAGACGTCGATCGCGGGGGGATCGGAGCGCTTCTCGACGATCCGGGCCAGGCGGGTCTGGGCGGGCCGGGGGAGGGCGTCGAGGTGTTCGAGGTAGAGCGTGCCGCCGGAGGCGGTGCGCAGGACGGCCTCGGGGACGCCGACGTCGGCGAAGTTCGCGGCGTCGGCGACGACGAAGGGGCCGGAGGCGCGGGGGGAGTGGCGGTGGATCTCGCGGGCGACCTGCTCCTTTCCGACGCCGTCCTCGCCCACGAGGAGGACGGGGCTGTCGACTGCGCTCGCCCGACCGATGGAGTTGAAGACCTCCACGATGGAGGGAGTGTGGCCGATCAGGCGCTCGGTCGTGTCGACGACGTGCTGGCCGGTCGGCGGCCGCGAGCGCGCCTTGAGGGCCCGGGCGACCGCGAGCAGAAGCCGTGGTGTGTCGATCGGCTTCGGGATGTAGTCGAACGCACCGGCGCGGAGGGCCTCCACGGCGGTCTCCAGCTCGGCGTCGCCGGTCACGAAGACGAACTGGGGCTTGCCCGGCGAGGCGGCGCGCACGGCGAGCAGCTCGATGCCCGTGTGGCCCGCGTCGAGGTGCACGTCGCACACGACGAGGTCGAAGGGCTCCTCGAGGAGGAGGCGGCGCGCCTCGTCGAAGGTCTCCACATGGCGCGGCTCGTACCCCTCGGTGCGGAGCGTCGCGCTCAGAAACCTGCTGATGATGGGGTCATCGTCGACGACGAGTAGGTTGGCCATGCGTCGCGGGACCTGCCTGGAGCCACTCTGGTTGTAGCACACGGAGGGTCGCCGGGCAAACCGCAGACGGGTTGTCCGAGCATCGGGACGAAGGCGGTCCTCAAGGGGCCACCTACGCCGCCGATTCGTTGCATTCCGCAGGGGATCCTCTAAGATGGGCGCCCTTCCACGCAGGTCGGCACGGTCGTGGTGATGAGAGTGTAGGAAGAAGGCTCAGTTTTCAATTTTCAATTCTCAACGAAGGCTTAGGGGGGAAGGGAGAAGTCGAGGAATGAAATTCGGAATGGCCGCCACCGTTCTGGTCCTGCTCGCAGCGGCGATCCGCGCCGAAGAGGGGTCCGAGGACCCGTTCCCGGTCGAGGTCGGCACCGAGTGGACCTTCGACGTCGGCAACGAGAAGCTCTTCCCCATCAAGGGCGCCGAATTCCGCTTCGTCGTCGCCGAGAAGAAGGCCGGCGACAAGAACTTCGCGAAGTGCTCCTGCGGAACGATGTTCGACGTCTCCCAGTGGAAGGCCGGACAGGAGCTGGAGTGCTCCGTCTGCAAGAAGACGTTCACCGTCGGGGCCCCCGCCGAGTGGACGCGGATCGACACGTACGCGATGGGAAAGAGCGCCGCCGCGCAGCGGGAGTACTACACGGTCGACGGCGACTTCACCTACCTCGTCCGCCGCGCCGCCGTGGGCGCCTCCGTCGACCTGAATCCCCCGCAGCCGTACCTTCCCCGCACGCTCGCCGAGGGGAAGACCTGGAGCTGGCACGGCGACTTCGGCGACGAGGAGACCGTCGGGAAGTTCACCGTGGAGGCCTTCGAAGAGGTCGAGGTCGCCGCCGGGAAGTTCTCCGCGTGGCGCGTGAAATACGAGTGGGAGATGAAGAGCGGGATCAAGGTCGTCTCCCTCCGATGGTTCGCCCCCGGGGTCGGGATGATCATCCAGGACGACACGACGATCCAGGGGACCGGCTCCAGCCGGCGGATCGGCAAGCTCAAGAGCTGGAAGGCTCCGGAACGGAAGTAGCATGACCGCGCGCATCCAGGAGTTCCCGGGGACGCCCCTCACGAACGACGAATTCAAGACATGAACGACATCCTCCACTTCCGGCCTCGGAAGTAAGCAGAGGAAGGGCCTACGACGGATTGCGACTTCAAGTCTTGGGCCTTCGATGAGAATTGCACATTGAAACTTGGGACTTGTTCCTAGGAGACCCCGCCCATGCCCGAAATCCCCGCCCCTCCCCTCCCGCCCCCGTCGGTCCCTCCTCCCGCCCCCGTCCCCTCCCCCTATCCGGTCTACGTCCCCGTTCCCCAGCCGGCCCAGCCCGCCTCCCGCGCCGGGTGCGGCATCGCCGTCCTCCTCGCCTTCCTGCTCGCGGTGAGCGTCTTCTTCAACTTCGCGCTCGCGATGACGAGCATGGCGAGCTTCGCCCAGGGCATGGGCGGCGCGGACGGGTACCGCGAGAAGTTCGTCACGGGCAAGGCCGACAGCCAGAACAAGATCGTCATGATCCCCGTGGAGGGGATCATCTCCTCGCGCGAGTCGTTCTCGTTCCTGGGTCCGATGGAGAATGTCGTCCAGAAGCTGAAGGGGGACCTCGACCGCGCATCGAAGGACGCGGCGGTCAAGGCGATCATCCTCTCGATCGACAGCCCCGGCGGCGAGATGACCGCCTGCGACGTGCTCTACGACGAGATCCGGCGCTTCCGCGAGAAGCACCCCGCCATCCCGATCGTCGCCATGATGGGCGACGTCGCGGCCTCCGGCGGGTACTACCTCGCCGTGACGGCCGACGAGATCTGGGCCCACCCGACGACGCTCACCGGCAGCATCGGCGTGATCATGGAGACCTACAACGTCAAGGAGGGGATGGACAAGCTCGGCGTCAAGTCCGTGGTCATCAAGAGCGCCGACAAGAAGGACATCCTCTCGAGTTCGCGCGAGATGACCCCCGAGGAGAGGGAGATCCTGCAGGGGATCGTCAAGGAGCTCTACGAGACGTTCCTGGGCGTCGTGCTCAAGGGGCGGAAGGGCCTGACGAGGGACACGCTCCTCCCGCTCGCGGACGGGCGGGTCTTCACGGGTGCGCAGGCGAAGGCGAACGGGCTCATCGACTCGGTCGGGTACCTCGAGGACGTCGTCGCGGCCACGCTCACGCGCGCGAAGATCGCCGACGCCAGGGTGGTCCGCTACAAGCGCCCCGAGGGGCTGGCGGACCTCTTCAATCCCGAGGCGGCCGGCGCGCGGGGCCCGACCGACCTCGCGACCCTCGCGCAGCAGGCCCTCGTCGAGCGATCCCCCCGGGCGATGGCGATCTGGCGTCCTTGACACCCGGGATCGACGCCGATATCGTTTGAATCAGCCTCTGCCCTGTTCGTACTTCGCCGATTGCACGCCGCAACCGACAAGTATATTCATGGGGGCCGCCTTCGTGGACGGTGACGTCAGCCCTCCGGGGCTCGACCGATCCCCCTCGTAGGTCCCCACCTGAACCATAACGGTTCGGTCATGATCGGCATACGGCAATGGTGGAGGCCACTTACACCCCGCGCCGCGCGCCATCCTGGCCGCGGCCACGCCCTGGCATGAGCCAGCTTGCTGACTGGCAAGGCCAGCTTGCTGGTCCGCCACGCCTGGAGGAGAGATGCGCGACCTCGCGATCGTCGGCGCCGGCACGGTCGGAAAGGCCCTGGGACGCCGCCTCGCCGACGCGGGATGGCCCGTCCGCGCCCTCTCGTGCCGTTCGATCGAGTCGGCCCGCGCCGCCGCCTCGTTCATCGGCCAGGGGGAGCCGTACGACGACCCGACGAAGGCCGCGAAGGAGGGCGACGTCGTCCTCCTCGCCGTGCCCGACGACCGGATCCAGGAGGTGGCGGAGGCGCTCGCGCGCTGGGGCAGCCTGCGGAAGGGCGCGGTCCTGATCCACGTGAGCGGGGGACGCCCCGCCTCGGCGATGTCCCTGGCACGGGAGGGCGGCGCGCACGTCGCCTCGATGCACCCCCTTCAGACCTTCGCCAGCGCCGACCAGCAAGCTGGCTCTGCCAGCGCGGCCGTCGACCTCCTCTCGGGCGCCCTGTTCGCCTGCGAGGGGGACGAGGAGGCCCTCCTCGTGGTCCGCGAGATCGTCGAGGTCCTCGGGGGGCGCTACGTCGCGATCGACGGGGAGAAGAAGGCGCTCTACCACGCGGGCGCCGTGATGGCGAGCAACTACCTCGTCACGCTCGTCGGCAGCGCGGCGGAGCTGTTCGAGGAGGCGGGGATCCCGCGCGACGAGGCGATCCGCGCGCTCGCGCCGCTCCTGCGGGGGACGGTGGCGAACCTGGAACGGGTGGGGCTGCCCATGGCGCTCACGGGGCCGATCGCCCGGGGGGACGCGGACACGGTCGAGATCCACGCGCGGGAGATCGCGCGGGCGCGGCCGGACCTGCTGCCGCTCTACCAGGCGCTGGGGCTCTGGACGCTCCCGATCGCGGAGCAGAAGGGCGCCATGCCCGAGGGGTCGGCGAAGCGGATCGAGCGTGCGCTCTCCCGCGAGCGGGACCGCCATCGCGGGGGAGGGCATCGGCGGAGGGGAGGGGAGTGAACGTCGTCCTGATCGGCTTCCGCTGCACCGGGAAGACTGCCGTCGGGAGGCGCCTCGCGGAGCGCCTCGGGATGGAGTTCGTGGACTCCGACGAGCGGGTGGCCGAGGCGGCGGGGATGACGATCCAGGAGATCTTCGCGGCCGAGGGGGAGAGGGAGTTCCGCCGACGGGAGGCCGACGCGATCGCCGAGGCGCTGCGGGGCGGGAGGCGGGTCGTGGCCACCGGCGGGGGGGCGGTCCTCAGGTACCGCACCGTCGCGAGGCTGAGGCGCGAGGGGGTCGTCGTGCTCCTCGAGGGGAGCGCGCGGACCATCGCGAGACGGATGAAGGCGGATGCGAAGACCGCGGCGCAGAGGCCCAGGCTAGCCGCGGGGAGCATCGAGGAGGAGGTTGAGACGGTGCTGCGGCGTCGCGAGCCGCTCTATCGGCGCGCGGCGGACGTGACGGTCTCCACAGAGCGAAGAACCGTGGAGCAGGTCGTCGAGGCTGTGCTCCGGGAATTGAGGCGGACGGGGTTCCCGGGTGCCCAGGGGATCAGCCAGACAGGCGGTGGTCTTTAACGCGAAGACACGAAGACACGAAGAGGTCCACGGCGGAAATGGACGGGATGGACAACGCAGCGGCCGCGCCCCCCCGAGGAGAAGGGCCCGAAGGGCGAGCCGTGGGCACGGAGCGAGCGGGGCAGAGGGCGGTCGTTCCTGGGAGGCACGTTTGACATCCTTACGGCCAGTTCCGACTGAGACCCTTCTCCCCTCGACCCTCTGCCCCGCCGGCTCCGTGCCCACGGCTCCGCCGCGCCGTGCGCGGCGCCTTCTCCTCGTGGGGGGCGCGGCCGCGGCTCCAGACGAAGCACGATCCTGCGTCCATCCAGACGACGAACGCCCTTCGTGTCTTCGTGTCTTCGTGTTGAAACCACCGCCTCGCGTAGCCGAGCCCCGCCTCGAATTCCACCTGTCCACCCCCCGAATCTCCGAACACGCCCTCCAGGCCCTCTGGCACGCACGCCCCTGGGGAGCCGTCCAGCTTGCCACCCGCGACGGCCGCCCCGTGCGCGTCCTCCACGCGGGCCGCTGGAGCCAGGACGGCGGCCCCGACTTCCAGCAGGCCGTCCTCGAGCTCGACGGCCGCACCGTGGCAGGCGACGTCGAGGTCCACCTGCGCGCCTCCGACTGGGACGCCCACGGCCACGGGCGCGACCCCGCGTACGCCCAGGTCGCGCTGCACGTGGTCCTCGAGGACGACGACCGTTCCGCCTGGACGCGCGGGCCGACAGGGAGCCGCATCCCGAAGCTGGAGGTGGGCTCCTGGGTGCGCCAGCTCGTCGCCTCGGCGCCCAAGGGCCTCCCGGAGGCCGTCTGGCTCGGTCCCGGCGCGTGTCGCGGCACGCCGCTGGACGTGGTCCGCGCCGCGGCGCTTGCGAAGGGCTCCCAGCGGATTGCCCGCCGCGCCGCCGAGATCGGCGCCCGCGCCGCCGCGACGAACCCCGAGCAGGCCGCGTGGGAGGCCCTCGCCGAGGGGCTCGGCTACGCCCGCAACGCCGCGCCGTTCCTCCGCCTCGCGCGCCGCGTCCCGATCGCCGACCTGCGCGCCCGCATCTCCACGCTCGGCCCCCTGGAACGACTGCTGCATGCCGAAGGGGTCCTCCTCGGCGCCGCGGGCCTTCTCCCGGCCGACGCAGGCGACGACGAGGCCCGCCAACGACTCCGCTCCCTCCGGGAGGCCTTCTTCGAGCACGCCGAGGAGTGGGACGCGGAGGGGCTCCGACCCGGGGAGTGGGCGCTCGGCGGGACACGCCCCGAGAACTCCCCCGTGCGCCGCGTGGCCGCCCTCGCCGCGGTGGCCGCGAGGGACGGGCGCCTGGTCGACTCGTGGGCCCGCGCCGTCGAAGAGGGCGCCGACCTGGCAAACTGGCCCGGCCGGGCGCTCGGCCTCCTCCGCGTCCCCGCCGACGCCTTCTGGTCCCGGCGCTGCGGGTTCTCCGGACGGCCGCTCTCCCGCCCGTCCGCCCTCGTCGGTCCGGACCGCGCGCTCGTCCTCGCGGTGAACGCCCTCGCCCCGGCCCTCCTGGCGGTCCGGGGGGATCTCTCCGCCCGTGTCCAGTCCCTCCTTGCGATCCTCCCTCCCCCTGCACCGAACCGCTTGACCCGGCTCGCCGGATATCGCATTCTCAGCAGTTCCGCGCCCCCGCCGGCGGGCGCCCTCGAGGAGCAGGGACGCCTGCAGCTCGCCGCGGAGGGGTGCCAGTGGGGGCGCGAAGGGTGCGCCCGGTGCCCGCTCGCGCGGACCCGGGAGATCGAAGCCGAGAGGTAGCGAGATGGCCCTCGTCCCCTGCCCGAGCTGCGGCGCGAAGTTCGACGTCGGGACGTTCGCGCCCGGGAAGAAGCTGCGCTGCTCCAAGTGCAAGGAGGTCTTCGCCGTCCCCACCGCCGATGGCGGCCTTGCCAGGGCGGCAGACCCTGTCCCCGCGGCCGTCTCGAAGAAGGAGACGCGCACCTCCTTCCAGAAGAAGTCCTCCAGCGTCGCGCCGAAGCCCGCGGCGCCCGAAGAGCCCAAGCGGCCCAAGTCCTCCAGGTCGCTCAAGGCGGCGCCGCCCGCGCCCGAGCCCGCCGCCGAGGAGGACGCGCCGAAGGAGAAGTCCAAGGCGAAGCTCGCGCTGATCGGCGTCGTCGTCCTCGCCGTCGGCGGAGGGATCTTCATCGCGATGCCCTCCGACGAGGAGCCCGCCACGCCGGAGACCTACGACCAGCGCATGGCGAAGTCGCCGAACCCGGGCGCCGACGACCACGCGAAGATCGCCCTCTGGTGCGTCACGAAGGGGGACATGATCAACGCCGAGAAGCACCTCGACAAGGCCCTCGCGGCGGGGTCCAAGGCCGAGCAGCTCGGCGAGGCCGCCCAGCTCTTCTACTGGCGCAAGCGGCTCTCGGTCGACGCCGATCAGACCGACAAGCGGCTCGACCTCGCCGAGTGGTGCGGGAAGTTCGGCCTCGACGTCTTCCGCAAGGCCGAGTGCAACCGCGTGCTCGCCGTCGACAAGAAGAACGACCGGGCGTCGAAGATCCTCGGGAGCGGCGGGTCGACCCCGGGGGACGGCGGCGGGGGCGAGGTCGACTGGGAAGCCGAGATGGCGGCGAAGAAGGCGCAGCAGGAGGCGGACAAGAAGGTCCTGGACGGGCTCGACGATTGGCACAAGGCCTCCTACAAGTACCACATCGACATCCGGAACAGCGGCCTCCTCGGCAAGGAGTTCACCCGGTACGACGAGAAGCCGCCCTACGCCATCTTCGTCGAGGGGACCGAGGCCTTCGACGAGAAGGAGGTCGCGGAGAAGTTCGCGAAGGCGCTCGGGGAGTTCTGGGAGGTCTTCCAGAAGGAACTGGGCGGAAAGACGGGCGTCCCGCTCGACAAGACGCCGCTCTTCGTCAACGTCTTCGCCAGCCGCGCGCGGTACGACGACGAGGCCGCGCGCAGGCAGATGCCGTTGCGACCGGACGGCTTCATCTCCAACTACGAGGGCGCCCTCCACATCCTCACCTGGTCCGAGGGGGAGGTGAACAAGCCGTACCTCTGGCACGACGGCCTCCACGTCCTCTTCGCGTCGACGGCCAAGCTCAAGAGCGGATCGAATCCGAACGCCTACTGGGTGAACGAGGGGCTCGCGCTCGCCTTCGAGGCGGCGGCGAAGGGCGGGAAGGACGCCATCGGCGGGACCGACCCGGACCGCCTTCCGACCATCCAGCAGGAGCTCAGGCTCGACCCGGCAAAGCGGAAGATCTTCGGCCTGTCGACGCTCGCGGGGAAGTCGAGCAGCGACGTGATCTCGGAGCTCAAGAGCACCGCCGGGAGCGAGGAGGACAAGTTCGAGCGACAGAAGAAGGCGGAGGCCCTCATGGCGCAGGCCTGGTCGCTCGTCACCTACCTCCTCGCCTCCGCCGAGACGCGAGGGAAGCTGGAGGCGTACTGCGAGAAGGAGTGGACGGGAAAGGGGGGGCTTTCGGCCTTCACCGAGGTTTTCGGCGACGCCGGCGCGATGGAGGAGAGGTGGAAGGCGTTCGTCGAGGAATCCAAGTGACGCGCGAATCTGGACTTGCATTCCCGAGCGCGGATGATAGCCTCATACGCTACGCCCTCGCCCGGGCTATGGAGCGAATCGGATGAAGCTCGCGAGCTGCTCCTGCGGCGCGAAATTCGACGTCTCGAACTACTCCGCCGGAGCGAAGTTGAAGTGCGCCAAGTGCAAGTCGATCTTCACCGTCCCTGACGACGCCCCCGAGGAGGTCCCCGTACCGGAGCAGGCCACCGCGGCGACCGCGGCCGCCCGCGCGGGATCGGGCGCCACGCAGAAGACCCGCACGTCGACCCGCTCCGGGACGAGCGTCACCCGCCACGAGACGAAGACGAAGACCCGCACGGGGACGCGGGGCGTCGGATCGCGCAGCTCGGGGAGCTACAAGCCCGCCTCGAAGTCGCCGACGAGCCTCTACCTGACGATCGGCAGCGGCGTGATCGCGCTCATCCTGATCGTCGTCCTCGTCTTCGTCCTCAAGAAGCACGAGGACACGCCGAAGAACGGAAACGGCAACGGCGACGCCGACGCCGGCATCACGTACGAGAAGATCATCGCGAAGGTGAACCCGACGGACGCCCGAGGGTGGCTCACGGTTTCCGACACCTGCCGCCAGTACCAGCTCTCGAAGGAGGCGGACGAGGCCCTGGCGAAGGCGTGCGGGATGAAGCCCGACGACCCCGAGATCGCCAAGCGGTACGAGGCGGTCCTGAACTCGAAGATGCAGGGGATCGACCCGAAGGTCGACAAGTACGACGACAAGGTCTTCGCAATCGCCGAGGAGGCGGAGAAGGCGGGGCTCAAGAAGCTCTCCGAGGACATCTGCGTCTTCATCGTCGGCGACCGGGTGAAGATCAAGGGGATCAACCCGAAGCACCCGGGCGCGAACAAGAAGCTCGGCCGCAAGCTGACGATGTGGGGGGACTGGGACGACGCGGAGCTCGTGGACCAGCTCGAGCAGTTCGCGAAGACCGCCGATGCCGAGCGCAAGATGCTCGACGGCCTGACGCCGTGGCAGCGCAAGGCCTACCAGATGAAGAAGGATATCGAGAAGTCCGGGATGGCGTGCGTCTGCGTGTCGGAGAAGCCGTACCTGATCGCCGTGCAGGAGAACGCGGCGTACTCGGCGGAGATCATCGCGGAGGACTTCCGGAAGGTCGCGGAGCACCTCTACAAGCTGTTCCGGAAGGAGTACGC
Source organism: uncultured Planctomycetia bacterium (assembly GCA_964649705.1). GTDB lineage: Bacteria > Planctomycetota > MHYJ01 > WSZJ01 > CAZYRM01 > CAZYRM01. The sequence continues at coordinate 7,449 of CAZYRM010000082.1, read as the reverse complement.
GGAGAAGTTCGACATCACCGACATCTTCGAGGGGGACCAGGCCGAGGAGGTCCTGCCGATCATCGTGTACGACTCGAAGAAGACGTACGTCGAGAAGAACCCCGGCACGCCCGAGTGGGCGGGCGGGCACTTCGAGCCCGCGACGGGCTGGATCAAGATGTTCAAGGAGACGGGGAAGCCGTACGAGACGGTCTTCCACGAGGGGACGCACCAGCTCGTCGGCGCCGCGACGAAGCTGAAGGGCGGCAAGGACACGAACATGTTCTGGTTCACGGAGGGGATCGCGACCTACTTCGAGGACTTCAAGCGCGACGGGAACGGGGACTTCGTGATCGGGATCAAGAGCCGCCAGTACCTCCCCGAGGTCCAGCGGGCGATGCGCGCGAAGCAGCACCTGACGTTCGACAAGATCATCGGGAAGTCGTACATGCAGTTCCGGATCGAGCAGTCGCAGATCCGGGACCCGTTCCAGCAGAACCAGTTCGTGGGGCTGCACTACGCCGAGTCGTGGTCGATCGCGTACTTCCTGAACACGTACGACAACGGGAAGTACCATGACAAGTTCAACGAGTACTTCCTGAAGGAGATCTCGGGAGAGGGGACGCTCCCGAACTTCGTGAAGATCTTCGGCGACCTCGCGACGCTCGAGAAGGAGTGGTTCGACTTCACGACAAACCTGAAACTGGATTGACAATGGTCAAGTCCCAATGAGCAATTTTCAACGAAGGCCCAAGGCTCGAACTCTCAACGGATGTGCTCGCCACAGTTGAGACTTCAAGCCTTGGGCCTTCGTTGAAAATTGCTCATTGAGTCTTGAAAATTGCACGTCTGTGTCTCCATCCCAGCCGACCACGCCTGCGAGCTGGGCCTCGCCGAGCTGACCCGCCGCGTCGCCCCCGCCGATCTCGTCGAGATCCGCCTCGACGCCCGCCCCGACTTCCCGCTCGAATGGATCCCCCGCCTCGGCAAGCCCGTGATCGCCACCTGCCGCCTCCGCGCCCAGGGCGGCTCGTGGAACGGCAGCGAGGCGGACCGCATGGCGCTCCTGCGCAGGGCCGTCGACGCCGGGGCCGCGTGGGTCGACCTTGAATGGAAGTGCGGCGCGCAGGCGCGCGCCTTCCGCCCCGCGCGCGTCCTCACCTCGCACCATGTCCTCGACGGCCTCCCCGACGACGTGGAGGGGGTCCTCCGCGAGATGACCCTCGAGGGCGGCGACGCGATCAAGCTCGTCGCGCACGCGCGTACGACGCTCGAAGCGGTTACGTTTTCGAGCGCCGTGCGCCTCGCCCTCGCCGCGCGAGACTGGCAGAGCCAGCTGGCTGGCCCGGGGCTCCCCCCCGTGGCCGCCTTCGCGATGGGGGAGGCGGGGACGTGGACCCGCGTCGCCCTCGCGCGGCTCGGCGCGCCGTGGGTCTACGCGGCGCTCGACCGCTCCCGCGCGACCGCGCCTGGGCAGCCGACGCTCGCCGAGTGGACCGGCGTGCTGCGCGTCCACCGGTTGGGCGCGGGAACGGCGCTCTACGGCCTGATCGGGAACCCCGTGGCGCACTCGCTCTCCCCGCTCATCCACAACCTGGCCTTCGAGAAGGAGGGGATCGACGCGATCTACGTCCCCTTCCTCGTCACGGACCCCGGCGCGCTCCCCGCGGTTCTCGCGCTCGACGTGCGAGGCTTCTCCGTGACCATCCCCTACAAGGAGGCCGTCCTGCCGCTCGTAGATCGCCGATCCCGCGCGGCCACGGAGATCGGCGCCGTGAACACGCTGGTCCGCCGCGGGGACGCGCAAGCCGTCGGCTGGGAGGGGGGCAACACCGACGCCGCGGGCGCCCTCGCCGCGGTCGCGAGGGCGTACGGGGCCTCTCCCGACACGCCGTTCCTCGCCGGGAAGCGCGCCCTCGTCCTGGGGGCGGGCGGCGCGGCCAGGGCGATCGCCTGGGGCCTGGCGAGGGCCGGCGCGCGCGTGGCGGTCTCGGGCCGCACCGGGACCCGCGCCGAGGCCCTCGCGCGCGAGATGAAGCTCGTCGCCGTGCCCTGGGACGCGCGCGCGGGCGAGGCCCCGGACCTCCTCGTCAACACGACGCCCGTCGGGATGGCGCCGCGCGCCGAGGAGTCCCCGTGGCCCTCCTCGGCCCTCCACGCCGGGATGGTCGTCTTCGACACGGTCTATCACCCGAGGCGCACAAGGCTCCTCGCCGACGCGAAGGCGGCCGGCGCGCGCGTCGTGGAAGGGATCGAGATGCTCGTCGAGCAGGCGGCGCTCCAGTTCACGGCCTGGACGGGGCGTCCCATGCCCCGCGCCGCCGTCGAGGCGGCCAGGTCTACGGCGTGGCCTGCGGGGCAGCCTGCGGGGCGGCCTGCGGAGTGAGGATCGACGGCACCGCGCGGTTGCAGAGCGAGCGGATCCCGTCGCGGTCGGCGCGGACGACCTCCACGAAGCAGCGCGCCATGTCGGCGTCGAACTGCGCCCCCGAGCAGCGGACGATCTCGTCCACCGCCTCCGTCCACGGCATCCCCTTGCGGTAGGAGCGATCCGAGGTCATCGCGTCGAAGGCGTCCGCGACGGCCGCCACCCGCGCGAGGTACGGGATCCGGTCCCCGCTCAGGCGGTCCGGGTACCCGTTCCCGTCGACCCGCTCGTGGTGGTTCCTCACGATCGCCAGCCCCTCGCGGAACAGGCGGATCGGCCCCAGGATGTCGGCTCCGATGAGCGGGTGCTGCGCGATCTCGCGGAACTCCTCCGGCGTCAGCTTCCCGGGCTTCCTGAGGATCGACTCCGGCACCGCGATTTTTCCCACGTCGTGGAGCGGCCCGAGCTGCCTGAGGAGCGTGACCTCGCGCGGCGGCAGGCCGAGCGCGTCCCCGAGGACGACGGCGTACGCCGTCACGCGCTCCGAGTGCCCCTGCGTGTACGGGTCCTTCGCCTCGATCGCCTTCGCCATCGCGAGGAGGGAGTTGATCGAGTCGTGGTGCAGGTTCGCGTTCTCGATCGCGATCCCCGCCTGGCTCGCGATCGCCGCGAGGACCCTTCCCTCACGATCGGCGTACTTGTGCGGGCGCTTGGAGTACACGGTGAGCGCCCCGAGGACCCGGGTCCGCGCGATGATCGGGACGGAGAGGAGCGAGCGGAGCCCCTGTTCGCGTGCGAGGTCCGGGAACGGGAAGGGGCTCTTCTTGATGTCGAAGACGGGGAACGGCTTCTGCGTCTCGACCGCGCGCCCGGAGCACCCCTCGCCGACACGGACCGGGACGCGCATCTGCTCGGGCGTGAGCACCAGCCCCGCGGCGGCCGCCAGCTCCAGCATCCCGGTCGCCGTGTTCAGGAGCCGGACCGAGCAGATCTCGGCGTTCATCAGCTCCCGCGTCACGGCGAGGATCCGATGCAGGACCTCGTCGTAGTGCTCGGCGGAGACGATCGCGTCGCCGACCTTGAGCAGCGCCGAGAGGGGTCCTCCCGAGGGGCTCTTCCGGCGGGGCGTCGGCTTGGTCTTCTTCATTCTCGAGTGGCTTCCCCGCTGCCGTCTCCGTCCCCCTACGGCAGGATGGTGATCCTCGTCCCTTCGATCGCGAAGTCGTAGACCTCTTCCACGTCGGCGTTCAGCATCCGCACGCAGCCGGCGCTCTTCTTCCCGGGCACCGTCTCGGGCTGGGTCGTGCCGTGGATGCCGTAGCTCTTCATCGTGCTGAACCCCATCCAGCGCGTCCCCAGGATGTTCTTCGGGTCGCCGGGAGGGATGTCCTTCCAGGGCGGGTTCTCCATCCGCGCCCCGACCTTGAACTCATCCTCGGGCGTGGGCGAGTTCTCCGGGTCGCCGATGCAGACGGGATACTGCTTGATGAAATTCCCCGCAAGCCAGAGCTGGAGCGTCAGGTCGGACTTCCGGACGATCACCTCGCACTGCTCGCACGAGATCAGCTTGAACCTGTCGCCCTGACGGATCCTGGAGCTTGCCAGACGGTTGATCCGCATGATCATCCCGACGGTCGTCTTGTGCTGCTGGGCGATCCGTGTGAGCGTGTCGCCGGCCTGCACCTCGTACTCGATGGAGTCGGGCGTCTTGATCCTCGTCCAGAGGAGCCGCTGGTTGAGTCGGCCGAGCTCCTCCATGACGGTCCGCGCCTTCTCCGGAGGCAGACCCGCACGCAGGACCCGGGAGAGATCCGCGCGGGCCTCGAACTCCCGTCCCTCCCCGGCGGCCTTGTCGAGCGCCGCGTCGGCGTCGGCCAGGCGCTTCGCCTCGCTGTCGCCGGGGCACTCCCTGGCGCGGTCGCGGAGCTTCGCCGCCTCCTCCTCGTTGACGGCGTGCCTGGCGAGCCAGTAGAGGGCCTCGGCCTTCTCAGGGGCGCCAGGATACCGCGTCAGGAGGCGGTTCCAGGCCTCCGCGGCCTTCTCGACGCTCCCCACGGCGTCGTGGCAGCCCGCGAGTGCCGCGATGTGCCGCGCGGCATCGGGCGAGCCCTTCGCCTCGAGCTCATCGACCTCGCGAACGAGCACGGGAATGGCCTCCGTGAACTTCTTCTCGGCGACGAGGGCGAGCCCGTCGGTGAGGGGGAGGGGGGGCGGCGTGTCCTTCTTCACGTCCGCGGCGGGCGAGGGAGGGGTCTTCGTCTTCGAGACGTCGACCGGTTTGTCCTTGCTCCACAGCGGAAGCAGCCGGTTCTGGACGAGGTAGGACGCCGCCGCCACCAGCGCGGCCATGATCAGGAATTTCTTCATCTGCCTCTCCGGTCCCCGGCGTCCGTGATTATATCGGCGGGGATACGCCTGTTCCATCTCCTTTTCATTGACGCACATGGACGCGGACGACACTGTGGTCCCGATTCGTACTCGCTCTTGGAGGAACCACGGTGAAAGCGAAGTCCACCGGCGTCATCCACAGCGACGCCGCCCCGAAGGCCATTGGACCGTACTCCCAGGCCGTCGAGCACGACGGCTGGGTGTTCCTCTCGGGCCAGGTCGCGATCGACCCCGCCACAGGCCAGGTCGTCGAGGGCGGCGTGGAGGCCCAGACGGAGCGCGTCCTCAGGAACCTGGAGGCCGTCCTCGCGGCGGCGGGCGGCACGCTTGCCAACGTCGTCAAGACGACGGTCTACCTGAAGAGCCTCGACGACTTCGCGCGGATGAACGAGACGTACGGGCGCTTCTTCAAGGAGCGCCCGCCCGCCCGCGCGACCGTGGAGGTCTCGCGCCTGCCTCGCGACGTGCGGGTGGAGATCGACGCGGTCGCACGGCTGTGACGGAGCCGTTCCGCTGGACCGCGCACCCCGCAGCCGAGCGCCCCGCCGCAGCCGCGGGTCTTGCGGCGATCCTGATCGGCATCGGCGTCGCGGGGGTGTCCTGGAGCGGCGCCCCGGTCTTCGGCGTCGTCGCGGCGCTCCTCGTCGCGGGCTTCATGCTGCCGTTCCTGCTCCCGACGCGCTACGAGGCGGGCGAGGAAGGGCTGTCGATCGCCTCGGCGGGTCGGACCCGCGTGATCAAGTGGTCTAGCGTGAAGAACCTGTATGTCCACGCGACCGGCGTGCACCTCTCCCCCTTCGACCGCCCCTCGCCGCTCGACCCCTTCCGCGGCGCCTTCGTCCTCTACGGACGCGAGAAGGAGCGCGTCCTCGACGCCCTCCGCGCGCGCGTCCCGGAAACGAACGGACCCCCCGGATCTCCTCCGGAGGGTCCCGCGGCGTCCGCGTAGCGGCTACTTGCCTTCCGGCTCCTGCTTCTTCTGCAGGCCCTCCTTCCGCTTCTCCGCCTTGGCGATGAGCGCCTGCGCATGCTTGCTCTCCGCGGCGGTGGGGTACTTCTCGATCCCCGTCTTCCACGCCGCGATGCCCTCGTCGAACTTGTTCTGGTTCACCTCGGCCGCGCCGAGGAAGAGGTAGGCCTTTGCCATCAGGTCGCTCTGTGCGTGCTTGTCCATGAAGGCCCGCGTGGCCGCCTCGGCGTCGGCGAACGCCTTCGCCGCGAGCATCTGCTCCACGCGCGCCAGGTCGACGTCGTCCGCGAGGCCCGACTGGTCCCCGGGGTCGCACGCGAGCACCTTGTCGAGCGCCGCGTTCCCCTCCTCCGCCTTCCCCCGCTTGAAGAGGGCCAGGGCGAAGTCGTAGTTCGCCTTCGGGTCCTCGGGCGACTTCTCCTGCGCCGCCCTCAGCGCGTCGAACTTCTTCAGCTCCTCCGCGGGGGCCTTCAGCATCTCGACGAACTTCGCCGGGGGCAGGAACCCCGCGACGATGTGGACCAGATCCCCGTCCCCGTTGAGGAAGACCATGCTCGGGTAGCCCCGCAGGGGGTACTTCGCCGCGAGGTCCTTCTCCTTATCCCCGTCGACCTTCACGCAGACGAACGACTCGTTCAGGGCCGCGACGACCTTGGCGTCAGGATACGTCTCCGCATCCAGCTTCTTGCAGTAGCCTCACCACTCGGTGAAGAAGTCGATCATGAGGAGCTTGCCGGACTCCTTCGCGGCCTTCAGCGCCTCGTCGTAGCTCGCGGCCCAGTTCACCGCGTCCTCCGCAAACACGGCCGTTCCCATCGCGGTCGCCGCCATGGCGGCCAGCAGCCACCGTCGCATCGGGTCCTCCTTTCGGCGCACGACCCCCGTGCGCATCGGAGGTGAGCCTAGCAGCGCCGGATCGGGGGTGTCAAACGGAGAATGCCGCCTGTGTGGATGACCGCTCTGGCGTGCGGCGGCTCGCGAGGCGTGATCCAGGTTCGTTTTAACACGAAGACGCGAAGGCACGAAGACACGAAGATGGGATCGGCAGGAAGGAGGTCGCTCGTGCGGGGGGCTGGCGGATCAAGCACTCAAGTCGGCAGCCTGCTCCGATGGGCTCTCCCCGCCCGCTGCCTTGCAAGCGCTGCCCCCCCTGCACGAGCGACCTGTTTCCTTCCAAACCCATCTTCGTGTCTTTGTGCCTTCGTGTCTTCGTGTTAAACGGAACCTGGATCCCGCCCTGCTGGCCGCTGCACGCAAGAGCGGACATCCACCCCTGCTGCCTACCCGGTCGGCCACAGCCGGCGGTGGATGACCTCGAGGTCGCGCAGGAGCTCCGCGGAGTTCTTGTACCGTTTCGGGATCAGGGGCTCGAGGCACTTCGCGAAGACGCGCTTCATCTCGTCGGGATAGCGGAGGGCCGACAGATCCGGCGGCGTGGTCCGCCTCTGCGCGAGCATCTCGGCCTCGTGCTGCTGCCGCTCGGCGCGAGGGAGCTTCTGGTAGTCCACCCAGTGGAAATTCCAGTTCTGCTCCTTGCCGTGGAACCAGAGCGGGAGCTGCGGGGGGGAACCCGTGGCCAGCTCCAGGAACGTCGCCCCGAGCGACCAGACGTCCGAGTGGGGCCCCATCGCCACCGCGCGGACCTCCTTCGGGGCGAGGACCTCGGGTGCGACGTAGAAGATCGACCCTCCGACCGCCTCCGTCAGCTCGCTCCCGCGGACCGAGACGCCGAAATCGATGATTT
>CAZYRM010000081.1:2374-27667 GCA_964649705.1 uncultured Planctomycetia bacterium | reverse complement strand
GCCTTCTCCGCCGCCGAGCGCCAGGCGCCGCACGTGCGCCAGCCCAAGACGTGGGTCTACGTCACCACCCATTGCCTCGACCAACTGGTCCAGAGTACGGAGGCCAAGGCGGTCGACTCTGGAGAGAACCTCGTCGTGCTCATCCCGGACGATGTGGGTGTGTTCGTCTCCTTCGACGGCGACGTCCCCATTGGCGAGCGTCGGCTACATTCGACGGACCCGGTGCAGACGTACGTTGACCTGCGCCACTGCGGCGGGCGAGGCGAGGAGGCAGCGCAGGCCCTCCTCGAGCAGAGGCTCCTCCCGGCTTGGAAGGCGGCCCGCCTCGCATGACGAAGGAACCGCAAACACATGCCGACTACGGGGAGCGAGAGACCAAGGCCGCCCATCGAGTGCTCATCGATCTCGGGCAGGTGCTCGGGTCGTTCTTCAAGGACAGCATCGTCGTCGTGGGCGGCTGGGTTCCAGACCTGCTGTTCCCCGATGCCGAGGAGCGCCACGTCGGGAGCATCGACGTCGATCTGGCTCTCGACGCCAGCAAGCTCCGCAAGGGCAGGTACGCCGATATCCTGAAGTCGATGTTGGCAACGGGGCGCTACGTGAAGACGGACCAGGAATTCAGGTTGCAGGCGACGGTCGACCTTCACGACGGGGGCCTGCCGATCCTCGTGGGCGTCGATTTCCTCAAGCCGAAGGAGAAGCGACGCGGGCGGAAGGGAACTCGCCACCTCCCGGGATTCCGTCCGCTGGACGCCGACGGGTGCGCCGCCGCGTTTCAGCACCCACTCAAGAGGGACATCGAAGGGCTGACGATCTCCGGGGTCGAGAACAGCGTGCATGTCCTTGTGGCCTCGGTCGCCGACTTCCTGGTCATGAAGTCCTACGCGCTGGCCGGCCGCGACAAGCCGAAGGACGCCTACGACATCTGCTATTGCCTCGACTACGCGCCCGAGGGGATCGAGGGGCTGGCGGGCAACTGGCGGAGGCGACGGGAGGATCCACTCGTGGAGGGCGCCATCAAGCACCTCGGGGAGAAGTTCAAGTCCGTGAAATCCTACGGGCCGAGTCAGGTCGTCGCGTTCTACGACCCGGCCACGGTCGAGGAGCGCGAGCTGCGAGGACGGCGCGCGTTCGAGCTCGTGAGTGAATTCCTGCGGCTGGTCGACAGCCGCAAGCGAACGGCGTAGGATCGGCGGGTCGGCACCCCGCATGACCACCGAGGGCACCCGCCCCCAGGTCCTCGACGTCTTCACGTGGCGCGTCTTCTGGCGTCGGACCGGCCCGAGGGTGCCGGACGCCGGGAGATCTCGCGTCCTGGGGCAACGTCGAGGACCCAGGCTGGGTCCTGGATCGCCAGGTGCACCCGATCGCGGGCGTCGCGACCTCGAACCGATGAAAACCGTCGCGGGGAACTTCCCGTCCAGGATACACTCCGTCTGCCGGTGCGCGTGGACGCCATCGGCATGGAGAATCCCGACGCCCCTTTGCGAGGCAAAGCGGAATCGGCGTGAGTACTCCCGGGCGTCAGGATTCGTCGTTCTTCGTCCTGGTTCGTCGCGGTCAGGGTGATCGCGGGAGCGGGTCCTGGCGTGGTCTAGGGGTGGATTCGTCGCGGTTCGTCGCGTTCCGTCGCGATCGAGCCGTGTGGATTATGAGTCCGCTGCTCTGACCATTGAGCTATGGGCCCGCCGAATCCGGATGATAGGTCGTGCGCCGGGGTCCGACAGCATGAAAATCCTCGTCCCCCTCGACGGGGCCGGTCCCTCTGAGTCGATCCTCCCCTGGGCGCGCGCTCTCCTGGGGATGGCGGACGCCCGTGTCCTCCTCCTCCACGTCTCCCTGGTCCCGGACCTCGACGCCGTGGCCCCGGAGGGCCAGCCCCGCCCCGCCCCGGCCCGGTGCCATAGCTACCTCTCCGAGGCCGCGACGCGGCTCGGCGCCCCGCCGGACCGCGTGGAGACCCACGTCCTCGTCGGGCCCGTCGCGCCGATGATCGAGCGGTTCGCAAGCGAGCACCGAGCGGGGCTCGTGGCGTTGCGCACGAGCGCGCGGGAGGGCCTCGCGTACCTCCTCTTCGGCAGCACGGCCTCCGAGATCCTCGCGGGCACCCGCGTGCCGCTCCTGGCGCTGGGCCCGTCGGTCCCCCCGCGGACGGAGACGCCGACGATCCGAAGGGTCCTGGTCCCGCTCGACGGCTCCGAGATCGCGACCGCCGTCCTCCCCGTCGTCACCGCCCTCGCCAAGGGGCTCGGCGCGGCCGTGACGCTATTCCACGCCCGCTCGTCCGATGGCCCCGTCGCTTCCCTGGAGGCCCACGCGGATCGGCTGACGGCGGCGGGCGTCTCCTGCGAAGTGGTCACCGTGGACGGCGACCCCGCCGAGCGCATCCTCGACCGGTTGCGCACCGGCGGGTACGACCTCGCCGCCCTGGCCACGCACGGCCTCTCGGGCCTCAGGCGCCTCCTGCTCGGGAGCGTCGCCGAGGCGGTCCTCCACGGCTCGCCCTGCCCCGTCGTGCTCGCGCGACCCGTGGCGGAGACCGAGTGAGATGAGCCCGCAGGCCATCCTCTGGACCGTCTTCTCGGTCATGGTCGTCGCCGCCCTGGCGATCGACCTTGGCTTCTTCCAGCGCAAGGCCCACGTCGTCAAGGCCAAGGAGGCCCTGATCTGGACCTGCGTCTGGATCAGCCTCGCCCTCGTCTTCGATGCGATCCTCCTCCACTACAAGGGGAAGGAGGCCGCCTCCCAGTTCCTCGCGGGGTTCCTCATCGAGAAGTCCCTCTCTGTGGACAACCTGTTCGTCTTCATCATGATCTTCTCGTACTTCTCCGTCCCCCAGCAGTACGAGGCCCGAATCCTCATGTGGGGGATCGTCGGCGCCCTCATCATGCGCGCGGTCTTCATCGTAGTCGGCTCCGCCCTGATGAACGCCCTCCACTGGATGCCGTACGTCTTCGGCGTCATCCTCCTCTACACGGGATTCAAGCTCCTCGTGAAGCAGGACGAGGACATCCACCCGGACCGGAACCCGGTGCTGCGCCTCTTCAAGCGGTACTTCGCCGTGAGCACCCAGCTCGACGGTCAGCGGTTCTTCACGCGCATCGACGGGAAGCTCCTTGCCACGCCCCTCTTCGTCGTGCTCATCGTCATCGAGACGACCGACGTGATCTTCGCCGTCGACTCCATCCCCGCCATCTTCGCCATCACGACCGACCCGTTCATCGTGTACACGTCGAACGTCTTCGCCATCCTCGGGCTCCGGGCGTTGTACTTCCTCCTCGCCCGGATGATGAACGTCTTCCGTCTCCTCAAGTACGGGCTCGTCATCATCCTATGGTTCGTCGGCGTGAAGATGATCCTCGCGGCCCCGCCCTTGGAGAAACACATCCCCATTGGCTGGTCCCTCGGCGTCATCGGGGCGGTCCTGCTCGGCTCCGTCGTGCTCTCTCTTGTCATCCCCCCCGCGCACACCCACATCCCTGGTCCGCAAGATCAACCGAAGGAAGGGGATCCGCCGAAGCAGGAGGACCCTCCGAAGCCGGCCGACCCGCCGAAATCCGGGGATCCTCCCTCCGCGTGAACCGCGCGGTCTCCCGTCCGTTCGTAGCCGAGTCAGGGTCGCACTCCGTCCATTCTGGGGGGTTGGGGTCATGACGCACACCCATCGCATCGGGGCCCTCATCGTCCTCGCGCTCTCGGTCCTCCCGTCCGCGGCCGACGACCGTCGCGACTTCGACGCGCGCCGCAAGGAGCGGGAGGCCCGTCTCGCCGCAGGCGGAGGCGACCAGGCCTCCGAGGACGGGGTCCGCGCGGGGCTCGATTGGCTGGCAAGGCACCAGTCCCCCGACGGGGCCTGGGAGTGCGACGGGTTCTCCGAGAACTGCAAGGGGACGGAGTGCGAGGGCGCCGGGTACGGGGAGCACCGCATCGGCGTGACCGGCCTCGCGCTCCTGGCCTTCCTCGGCGCGGGATATACGCACCTCTCCAAGGAGGCGAACGACGAGGGGACGGTCTACGGCGAGGTCGTGAAGAAGGGGTTTCGGTTTCTGATCCAGGCGCAAGAGGCGGACGGGTCGATCCGGGGAGAGGGGACCAAGCCGATGTACAACCACGCGATCGCGACGCTCGCGCTTGCGGAGGAGTACGGGATGACCTCGAGCGCGATCTTCAAGGAGCCGGCCCAGATGGCGGTCGGCTGGCTCGTGAAGTCGAGGAACCCCGGCCATGGCTGGCGCTACGCGCCGCGCTCGGGCGACAATGACACCTCGGTCACTTCATGGTGCCTGATGGCGCTCAAGTCGGCGAGGCTCTCGGGGATCGACGTCCCGGACCAGGCGTTCGACGACGCGATGGCCTGGATCGAGGAGGCGACCGATCCGAAGGACGGCAAGGTCGGGTACAACGCGAGGGAGACGGCGGGGATCAAGGTGGTCGTGCCGGGGAAAAACGAGGACTACCGGCACCACGAGACGATGACGGCGGTGGGCGTGCTCTCCCGCGTGCTCGTTCGCCGCGATGCCGGCGACGTCGCGGTGAAGCAGGGCGTGGACGTCCTCTCGCAGGACCTCCCGAAGTGGGACCCGGCGCGGCTCGGGAACGACTACTACTACTGGTACTACGGGACGCTCGCGGTGTTCCAGGCGGACGGCCCCGGGGCGGCGGGGGAGCACGCGGCGTGGAAGGGCTGGGAGAAGGCCGTGCGCAACGCGCTCGTCCTCAATCAGCGGCCCGAGGAGGACGGGTGCCTTCGCGGCTCCTGGGACCCGGACGACCGCTGGGGCTTCGAGGGCGGGCGGGTGTGCGCGACGGCGCTGAACACGATGACGCTCGAGGTGTACTACCGGTACGCCAACGCGTTCGAGGGGAAGTAGGGCCTGCGGGAAACCCAAATCCCAAATCCAACATCCCAACGAAATCCAAAATCCCAGATCCCAGCCAGGGTTCGGCCGTAGTTGGGATTCAGGATTTGGGATTTCGTTGGGATGTTGGATTTTGGATTTGGATTTCGCCGCCAGGTCCTCACTTCTCGATGAACCGCCCCCGCTCCGCGGCCGTCGGCACCCGGCAGCGGTCCATCCGCCCGAATACGCGGTACCGGACGCGCGCGAAGGCGTCGTACGCCGCGTCCAGGAGCGCCGTCGGCAGGCACCCCAGGACCCGCGCCGCGCTCCACGGCCAGCCCAGCTCTCCGAGGACGAAGAGGATCGCGCGCGACCGCCAGAAGAGCAGCTCGCCGGCGCGGTGTGCGTCGGCGAGCACGTAGACGGTGTCCAGGTCCCCCGCGTCGCGGCAGAACCTCGCCAGCTCCCTCCGCGCCGTCTCCTCCTGGAGCGGCGCGAAGCGGAACCGCCGTTCGCGGTCATGGTCCAGCAGGAACCGCACGAGGCAGTCGCAGAACCCGCAGACGCCGTCGAAGAACAGGACGTGCCGTGCCTCACGCATGTCGTCCGTGACTGTAGCACGCGCGCCGGCTTTCTGGTAAGGTCCGCCGCGCCGGGGAGGAGGAGCCCCCACCCTTGGAACCGGACGCGGACGAACCCGCCCCACGCCTCGACCGGCTCTCGCTGGTCGACAAGGCCGCCCAGGTCGTCTTCGCCCCCGTCGCGGGGTCGCCCTCGGAGCGCCCCGACCTCGACATCGAGCGGACGCGCGACCTCGTCATGCGGCGCCGCGTCGGAGGCCTCGTCTGCTTCGGCGGGTCCGTCTTCGAGACCCCCTCGCTCCTCAATGCCCTCCAGCAGGTGTCCGAGCTCCCCCTGCTCGTCGCCAGCGACATGGAGGCCGGCGCGGGGCGCCAGGTCCGCGGCGCGACCGAGTTTCCGCCCTTGATGGCCGTCGGCGCGACCGGTTCCGCCGCGCTCGCGGAACGGATGGGGGAGGTCACCGCGCGTGAGGCCGTCGCGCTCGGCATCCCCTGGGTCCTTGCCCCCGTCCTCGACGTGAACTCCCGTCCCGAGAACCCGATCATCAACACGCGCGCCTTTTCGGACCGTCCCGAGGTCGTCGCCTCGCTCGGGAGGGCCTTCCTTGCCGGACTCCGCACCGGCGGCGCGCTCGGTTGCGCGAAGCACTTCCCGGGCCACGGCGACTCCGTCCTCGATTCGCACCTGACGCTTCCGCGGATCGAGGCGTCCGCCTCGGACCTGGAAAAGCGCGAGCTGGTCCCGTTCCGCGCCGCCGTGCAGGCGGGGGCCGACTGCGTCATGACCGCGCACCTCCTCGTCCCGTCGATCGACCCCGACCGCCCCGCGAGCCTCTCGCCGCGCGTGACCACGGGCCTCCTCCGCGAGCGGCTCGGGTACGGAGGCGGAATTGCGACCGATGCGCTCATGATGGGGGCCATCGCGGAGAAGTGGGGGCCCGGCGAGGCGGCCGTCCTGGCGCTGGAGGCCGGGGCCGACGTGGCGCTCTATCCGGCCGACGTCGAGGCGGCGATCGACGCGATCGTCGAGGCGGTCTCCACGGGCCGCCTCCCCGAGGCGTCGCTGGACCGCGCGGTCGGCCGCGTCATCGGATGGAAGGAGCGCGTCGGTCTCTTTCGCGAGCGGATCGCGGTTCCGGAGGAGATCGGCGAGGTCGTCGGCCGCGCCGCGCACAAGGCGATCGCCGACGAGATCGCCCAGCGGAGCCTGGTGCGCGTCCGCGACGATGCGAAGGCCCTCCCCGTGCGCCCCGGGAAGCGGGAGCGGCTCACCCTCTTCTGGGTCTGCGAGAAGGCCCCCGCGTCCGACCCGCCGCTCGTGACGCTGTTCCGCGAGGCGCACCCGCGTCTCGAGTGGTTCGACGTGCCGATCGAGTCGCAGGTCCTCTCGCTCGCGCCGCTCCTGCAGCAGGTCCGCCCCTCGGACCGCGTCGTGGTCGCGATCGACGTCCGCGTGCGCGCCTTTCGCGGGTCGGTGGGCCTGCCTCCGGAGGTCGCCGTGTGGATCGAGGAGGTCGCGCGCCGCGCGAAGCGGACGGTCGTCGCCTCGCTCGGGAGCCCCTACTTCGCGAGGCTGTTCCCCTCCGTGCCCTGCTTCGTGTGCGCCTGGTCCTCGTGCGAGGCCTCGCAGCGGGCGCTCGCGGCCGCGCTCGCGGGCACGGCGGGCGACGACGTCGATTCGAACTGGCCTGGGACGATGCCGGTGACGCCGTGACGACACTCGACTGGTGGGCCCTGGCAGGGTACTTCGCCGTGCTCCTCGGCGTCGGGCTCCTCCCGACCCGCAAGGCCTCAGGGAGCACGGAGGACTTCTTCGTCTCCGGCCGCCGCCTTCCGTGGTGGATGGCCGGGACGTCGCTCATCGCCGCGTCGTTCGCCTCCGACACGCCGCTCCTCGTGAGCGGCCTCGCGCGATCGAAGGGTGTTTGGGCCAACTGGCTCTGGTGGGGCTTCGGGATCTCCACGATCCTCGCGGTCTTCCTCTTCGCCCCGATGTGGCGCCGGACGGGAGTCCTGACCGACGTGGAGCTGACGGAGCTGAGGTACTCCGGACAGGGCGCAGCAGCACTCCGGGGGACCAAGGCGGTGTACTGGGGCCTGCTCGTCAACTGCTACACGACCGGGGCGTTCGGGCTGGCGGGGCTCGTCAAGGTGATGGAGGCGATGGGAGGGGTGTCGCGTGAGAAGGCGATCTGGCTGTGCGCGGTGCTCGGCACCGGCTACGCGGTCGCCGCGGGGCTCTGGGGGCTCGTCCTCACGGACATGTTCCAATTCACCGTGGCGATCGTGAGCGGCCTGACGCTGGCGTACTGCGCCGTCGTCGCGGCGGGAGGCCTCGACGCCACGCTCGCCGCCGTACCGGCGGACCGGTTGGCGATCCTCCCGGTCGAAGACACCGGGCTCGCCTTCGTCCTCCCCTTCCTCCTCGTCCAGTGGTGGGCCTGGAAGAACACGGACGGCAGCGGCGTCATGGTTCAGAGGTGGGTCTCGTGCCGGGACGAGAGGCACGCGACCGGGGCGACCATCTGGTACGCGCTCGTGCACTATGGCCTGCGCTGTTGGCCCTGGATCCTCGTCGGGCTGGCGTCCATCACGGTCGTCAGCGACCGCGATCTGCCGACCGCCATGGGGGTGCCGGACGCGGAGGCGGCCTTTGGCGTCATGATCCGCAGGCTCCTCCCCGACGGCGTCCGCGGCCTCGTCGTCGCCTGGTTCTTCGCCGAGTTCATGGGCGCGATCGCGCAGTCAATGAGCTGGGGCGGGTCCATCCTGTCGAACGACGTGTATCGGCGCTTTTTCCGCGCCAAGGGGGCGAAGGGATACGAGCTGCTCGTCGCCCGGTCCGCGAGCGGCCTCATCATGTGGGGCGCGGTCCTCGCCGCGCTCAAGTCCACCAGCATCTCCGCGGCCTTCACGTACGTCATCCAGCTCACGGCCGCCATCGGGCTCGTGAACATGCTCCGCTGGGTCTGGTGGAGGATCAACGCCTGGGCCGAGATCACCGCGATGGTCATGTCGCCGCTCCTGGTGTTCTGGCTCGCTGAGCCGCTGATGAAGCTCCTGGCGATCCCATCGACCCCCATGGCACGGACGCTTACGATCGTCCTCGGCGGCACGATCCCGGCGATCCTCGCGTCCCTTCTAACGTCGCCCGATGACCCTGACCACCTGCGGGAGTTCTACCGACGGGTGAGGCCCCCGCGCCCCGGGTGGGGTCCGATCGCTTCCGGATGCCCGGACGTCGTGCCCTTCGTCTCCGTCCCTCGCCTCCTCCTTCAATGGGTCCTGGGGCTCGCGCTGGTCTACGGCACGCTGTTCGGCGTGGGGGGCCTCCTGCTCAGGCAGCGCGAGACGGGCGCATGGGGACTGGCCGCGGCAGTCCTTGGAGGCGTCGGCCTCCTGTGCGCGCTCCGGTCGCGCCGTGGCCCCGCTCGGGCTTGACGGATCGCCGGGCAGCCAGCATGATGGCCGTATGACGAATCGCAAGCATGTCCGCAGCAATCGACCGTCGACCACCAGCGTGCGCACTTGCAGGAGGAGGCGAGCAGGGAAGAGACGGATGCGGACCATCGGTGGGATCCCGATTTCAGAGCTCGGGCGTCGGATCATCTCCAACGCGAAGAACGAGCTGGCGGACATCATTCGCGAGTCGTATTGGAAGGCCAGGGGCGAATCGGTGTGGAGAGCGGTTTGCCGGGAGAGCCTCCGATTGCGTTGTGCGAACACGTGGGTGGAGGTGGTGAGGAGGATCGGCCGTGCCTGATCCGGTCGGTGCAGTGCTCGCCACGTGCGATGCGCTCCCCTCCGGCGTTGACGTGGTCCTCCTGGGGGGGCTCGCCGCGAACGCCTACCGATCCGAGCCTCGCGTGACGCTCGACGCCGACCTTCTCCTGGTGCTGGATGCCCATCTCGGGCGGGAAATCGAGCTCAGGATGCTCCAGGTCGGGTTTGAGCGCCCGCCGGGGCGACGGGGCTACCGAGCCGGCCGCTTCGAGTGGCGACGCCTGATCTGGCCGCTCCCCGATCCGATCGACCCGACGAAGGTCGACCTCTTCTTCTCCGGTGCCGATCCGCAGAGCGGCGGGTTCATCCGCTCCGTTGCCGCGCGGGCGGTTTCCACGAAACTCGGACCTCGGGCCGTCAAGGTAGCCACCCCCGAGGACGTGATTGTCTTCAAGGCCCTCGCCATCGCCTCCGGTGTGCGTGGAACAAAGGCCGTCACGGACCAGGACGACGTCTTGTCCATCCTTGGTAATCGGAAGCTCCAGCTCGACGTCGAGTACATCCGCGCCATGGCCTCCTCTTTGGGCGTCCTGCGGGTGGTTTCTCGTTACCTGCGAAAGCCGAAGAAGTAGTCCGCTCCCGAATCGGGTTCGAGCGTCTCCCGCCTGCATGAGGTGGTCCTACGACGGGCGCGCGCCAAGCGCTCGATCGCCGGCGCGCGGCGCCCCTAACGGATGGGGAACCGCTGCCCTCGTTCGCCGTAGACGTATGGCGCTCGCCGGGACCGCTCCAGCCACCAGACCTCCAGGGAGCCGCCCGTCGTCCTCTCCGGGGCGACAATCGTGGGGCTGCCCACGATGCATGACGCGTCGTCGACGGCGAGCATCGGCTCCGGCTCGGACCAGTCGAGACCGTCGGTCGAGGTGAGGAAGTAGATCCGGTCCGACCTCCCGTCGGCGGGCACGGCGGCCATGACATACTTGCGAAGCACGGTGTTCCAGGCGACCTGGTTGGCCCAGGCGCCGCCGACCCTCGTGACGGAGGTCGCCCGACCGCCGCGGCCCGGGGAGGACCACCCCTCGAGTGCGCTGCCGCCGTTCCACTTCCACCAGAGATCGACCGGGTCCCCGTCCAGGTCGAAGACGAGTCGCCCCTGGTCGTCCACCTGCGTCACGCAGCGTCGCCTCAGGGCGCGGACGACCTCGTCCACCCTCGCGCGCGCCACCCCGCACGGGACGAAGTTGCGATGAAAGTCCCCGTGGAAGCCCAGGACCTCTCCCTCGACCTGCGAGAAGTAGCAGTAGAAGTAGTCGACGCCGTCCCCATCGGGGTCCTTCGCTACGACGTACGACGTCCCCTGGTGCGCGTAGTCGCCGTAGGCGTCGCGCGGCGCGGTCGCCCAGGCGCCATGGCGGACGGGCTGCTGCAGGATCGGCCCGCCGTACTCCCAGGTCTGGCCGTCGTCGAAGCTGTAGGCGAGGTCGACCGAGCCGTAGTACCCCGTTCCGCCGCTCCAGGAGCCCCTCCCCGAGAGCGTGAACATGAGGAGCGCGCGATCGTCGACCCGGTGGACGGGGCCCGCCATGAGGTACGGCTCCGGGTGTGGCGGGACGTACGGGTTGCCTCCGATGGACCGGTCGACGCGGCCGTCGCGGTCCTTGATCGACGCGAACGGGTCGGTCGCCGACCCCCTGAGCCTGGTCACCACGCCGTGCGCCTGGTCATTGGCGACGTAGAAGGCGACCTCGCCGAGGCGGCCCGGGACCGTCTGAGCGCCGAAGGTGTTGGCGATCCAGGTCATTGCGTGGGCCTCGAACCCGCCCGCCGGGACGACGTCCCGCGGCGGGGGCAGGGCGCCCCACCGCGGGGCGGCGCCGTCGGCCTCGACCACGATCTCCGTCCAGCCTTCCCCGTCGTCCTTGTCTCGCGCGACGAACTGGATCGTGTGCCTCCCCGTCTTCTCGTACGAGTCCCCCCGAGTCCGCGGCCATGCGCGCCACCCGGCGCCGTCGCCGACGTCGTCCCTGCACCGGAAGCCCGCCGCGGTGTCCGCCCCGCTGGGGTCGAAGATCGTCGGCTTCGCCACGAAGACCTCCCCGAGCTCGACGCGCCCGGTCCCGATCGTGATCGTGACCGTGGGAGGCACGTTCCGGATGTGCGCGGTCGCAGTGTCGCACGCCGACTGCCCGTCGGAGTCCGACACGGTCAGGGTCACTGCGTACTCGTCGTTGTCGTCGTACCGGTGCACCGTCTGGCGCCCTCCCCCGCCGGGGCCTCCGTCCCCGAAGTCCCACTCGTAGGTGTACGGTTGAACTCCCCCCGTCGCCGAGCCGGAGAACCGGACGTAACTCCCCTCGTCGCCTGAGGCGTCGCTGCCCGCCTCCGCGACGAGCGGTGGCCGATGCACGCCGCCCTGCGATCGGGCCGCCGACGGCCAGCCCGCCGCCAGGGAGACGGCGCAGGCCAGCCCCAGGAGAGTCCTCATGGCTCGCCTCCTCCATCGAGTGTCCGCCGCCCGTCGACGGGGGCGCATCTCTTGAACGATGGAGAGGCGGTCTCGGCCGGAACAGGGGGGAACTTGGGGCGCCCGGGTACGGGAGCCCTTCCCCTTCCCTGCGTCTGTCACGCGCTGGGAAGGGGAACGGGAAGGGGAATGGGAAGGGACCCGAAACTGATCCCACAGCTTGGGAAGTGACAGGACCCTACGCCCTGGGCGCGAGGGAGGCCCGGATCGCCGTCACCTGACGCAGCAGCTCGGGCAGATCGCCGAGCTTCACCATGTTCGGGCCGTCGGAGAGGCCGCGGTCGGGGTCGTCGTGCACTTCGAGGAACAGGGCGTCCGCGCCCGCGGCGACGCCCGCGCGCGAGAGGAGCGGGACCATCTCGCGCAGGCCCCCCGAGCGGCCCCCCTGACCCCCTGGAAGCTGCACGCTGTGCGTGGCGTCGAACACCACTGGGCACCCCGTCTCGTGCATCCAGGCGATCGACCTGAAGTCCACGACGAGCTGCCCGTAGCCGAACGTCGCGCCGCGCTCGGTCAGGAGCACCTGGCGGTTCCCCGTCGAGTGGACCTTCTCCACGAGGTGCTTCATGTCCCACGGCGCCACGAACTGGCCCTTCTTGAGGTTCGTCACGCGCCCCGACCGCCCGACCTCGAGGACGATGTCGGTCTGGCGGCAGAGGAAGGCGGGGACCTGGAGGACGTCGGCGACCTCGGCGACGGGCCCGACCTGCTCCGGCCCGTGGACGTCCGTCAGGATCGGGACGTCGAACTCCTTCTTCACCCCCGCGAGGATTGCGAGTCCGGCCGCGAGCCCCGGCCCCCGGTAGCTCGACAGGCTCATCCGGTTCGCCTTGTCGTAACTCGCCTTGAAGACGAACGGGACGCCCAGCGAGCGGGTGAGCTGCGTGAGCTCCCGCGCCATCGTGCGGACGTGCGCCTCGCTCTCGATGACGCAGGGGCCCGCGATGAGCGCGAGCGGCCTTCCCGCGCCGACCGGGATCGATCGGATCGAAACGGTCTGGGTGGAGAACACTACTCGTCCGAGCCGCCGATAAGGTGGCCCATCTTCTCCCGCTTCGCCCTGAGGTAGGCGGCATTGTCCTCGTTCGGGACGATCTCGATCGGGACGCGCTCCACGACGTCGAGGCCGTACCCGTGGATCCCGACGACTTTCTTCGGGTTGTTCGTCAGGAGGCGCATCTTTCGAACGCCCAGATCGAAGAGGATCTGCGCCCCCGTGCCGTACTCGCGCAGATCGGCGGGGAACCCGAGCCGCTGGTTCGCCTCGACCGTGTCGAGCCCCTGGCGGTCCTGGAGGGCGTACGCCTTGATCTTGTTCACCAGGCCGATCCCGCGGCCTTCCTGGCGGATGTAGAGGACCACGCCCCGCCCCTCGCGCGCGATCATGCGGAGCGCGCCCTGGAGCTGTTCGCCGCAGTCGCAGCGCAGGCTCCCGAGGATGTCCCCCGTGAGGCACTCGGAGTGGACCCGGACGAGGACGGCCTGCTCCTGGACGACCGCCTTCCCGTCCTTCTCGTCGCCGATGTCGCCCGCGCAGATCGCGAGGTGGAGGTACTCGTCGATCAGGCTCTTGTAGACGTACAGGCGGAAGCGCCCGTGCCTCGTCGGCAGGCTCGCGACCTCCAGGCGCTCGACGAGCCTCTCGGTGCGTCGGCGATACTCGATGAGGTCGGCGATGCTCGCGAGCTTGATCCCCCACGTCTCGCACAGCTTCTCGAGCTGGGGGACGCGCGCCATCGATCCGTCCTCGTTCATGATCTCGCAGATCACGGCCGCGGACTTCAGGCCCGCCAGGCGCGCGAGGTCGACGGAGCCCTCCGTCTGGCCGCACCGGACGAGCACCCCGCCGGGGCGGGCGCGGAGGGGGAAGATGTGCCCCGGGCGGGCCATGTCGTCGGGGCGGCTTCCGTCGCGGATCGCCGTGAGGATCGTGTGCGCCCGGTCGGACGCGGAGATCCCCGTGGAAACGCCGCTCGCCGCGTCGACGGAGACGGTGAACGCCGTGCCGAACTTCGCCGTGTTCGAGGAGACCATCATCTCGAGGCCGAGGCGGTCGCAGATGGCGGGCTCCAGGGCGAGGCAGACGAGGCCGCGCCCGTGCAGCGCCATGAAGTTGATCGCCTCGGGCGTCACGGCCTCGGCGGCGATCGTGAGGTCCCCCTCGTTCTCGCGGTTCTCGTCGTCCACGAGGACCACGAACTTCCCCCGGCGGATGTCCTCGATGACCTCGGGGATCGGTGCGAACGTCGCCATGCGTCCTCTCGTCGCGAAGGGGCGCCATGGTAGCCCCACGGTCACGTCCCGTCAACCCCGCGCCCCGCCTCGCCTTCGTCCTGGACCCGCCGTCGGCCCTCGGGTAGGCTCTTCCGTCCGATGCCGGAACCCACCTATCCCAACATCGCGCACGGGCTGTACTTCACGAGCATCCTGGCCTGCTTCGTGGCCGCTGCGACCATCGCCGTTCGTCGGCACCGCTACGCCAGGACCGTCCTCGGCTACGGCCTCCTCTGGGCCACCCCCATCGCCCTCTCCGAGGCCCTCTTCCTCGCCTTCTGCTGGATGATCTGGTCGGACGCCGGCTCGGCCAGCCTGGAGGACGCCATTCAGCGGGACGACCTCGTCCTTGACTCCATCTTCACGGTCCTGTCCCGCTTCATCGGGGCCGTCCTGTTCGTCATCGCCGGGATGTACCTCGCCGTCCGGAGCGGACGGTCCGGCCTTCCCCTCATCCGCTCGATCGAGCGCTCCTGGAAGTCACACTCCGGCGTCCCCCTGTCGGCCCCGATCGGTCGGACCGTCCTCGAGGCCCTCCTCGTGGCCGGGTTCAGCCTGTCGTTCACCGTGTTCGTGTTCTCGGTTTCCCAGCCGAGGGAGAGCGAGACGACGAAGAACATGATGCGCGCGATCGGCGAGGGGGCCGCCGCGAACCTCCTCCTCCTGAAGGGGCTGGTTTCCGCGCCCCTGTTCGAGGAGATCGCCTTCCGCCACTTCATGCAGCAGGCGTTCGGGCGCTTGCTCGGGGGGCAGGCGCGCGGGCGGGTCCTGGCGATCGGCCTGGCGAGCCTGTTCTGGGCGTTCGCCCATGCGGGGGCGGTGACCCCCGAGTGGTCCAAGTTCGCGCAGACCTTCGGCATCGGCCTCGCGCTCGGGTGGCTGTACGAGCGCCGAGGGCTGGAGGGCTCCGTGCTCGCGCACTTCCTTTTCAACGCCGTCACTGCTACGCTGGTGACCCTGTTCCAGTGAGTCGCGATGGGCCTCGATCTCTCCCAGGCCGGACGGTACCTTCTGCGCGTCGTCGCCGCGGCGCGGCGTAGGAAGCTCCGCGTGGACTTCCTTGCCGGGTTCCTCGAGGCCTTCTTCTGCCTCTCCTTCCTCGTCGCGGCGTTCTTCCTTCTCGACCGGATCCGCCTGGAGGTGTGGCCTGGGGGGAGCTGCCTCTCCCCGCGCGAGTGGATCTTCGCGTCGCTCGCCACGGCCGCCGCGGCCTCCGTCGCCTTCGGCCTGGCAAGGGCCTGGTGGAAGACCCCGTCGACGCTCGCCGCGGCGAAGGTGATCGACGACGCCTTCGGCCTCCACGACCGCGTGGGGACCTCGATCGACGTGGTCGAGGGACGGGCGGCGGGGCGCCTGGGGCCGATGGTCGTCGCGGACACCGTGCGCGCCGTGCAGGCCCTCGACGTGCGCCGCGCCTACCCCTTCCCCGCGCCGGGGCATCGCGTCTTCTCCGCGCTCGCCCTCGGCGTGACGCTCTGGCTCGCGTTCCTGCCGATCCCCTCGTCCGAGGCGGCGCCCGGGGAGGACGACCCAACCTACCAGCTTCCGGAGATCGCCGGCCCGGACGCGGACCCGTACGTCCGGTTCGACAAGCTCCCCGACGACCCGCGCGCGGGGCGCCCGAAGTCGTGGACCCCACCCAAGGAGAAGGAGCACCCGCCCTGGGACCGCCCGAAGCCCCCCAAGCCCGACCCCCCCTCGGCGCTCCCGAGCCCGGAGTTCACCCCGCAGCCGAATCCCAAGCAGGGCGGCGGAGGGGGAGGGGGAGGACAGCCGCCGCCCCCGCAGCCGACGAACCCACCGCCGCCCTCCGGCGGAGGGGCGGGCGGGCAGACGCCCGGCGGAGGGGGAGGGGACAACCCGCTGTTCGGCGAGAAGGAGAGGATCCCCGTGAACCTCCTCCGCAAGGACGTGAAGCCGCTCCTCGGCGGCGGGCGCGGGAAGGTGAGGGAGATGGAGATCGACGACGGGGGAGGGGCGCCGGGCGAGGCGAGCGCGGGAGGGGCACCTTCGCCCCAGGACTTCAAGACGCTCTATCAGCAGTACCAGCGGCTCTCCGAGAGCGCCCTGGCGCCCGAGCGCGTGTCGCCCGAGGACCGCGAGCTGGTGAAGAAGTACTTCAAGCAGATCGAACCGCGCTGAAGCACGGTCGGGTTTCGACAGGCGATGAATGCGGCCCCGGGGACCACCCCAGAGCCCGCTCTCCATTCCCTTCCGCAGGAACCGCATTGACACAGAGGATCCGCGCGGGGTAGCCTGCTCCTATACGGGGGGCCTGATGTTCGTGGAGGTTCCGATGAAGAAGGCGCTGCTGGGTGTGGCGCTGCTCGCGCTTCTCGCGGGCAACGCCTGGGCGGGTGGCTGAGGGTCGTACTCCGGCGGCTATAGCGGTGGCTATGGCTACGGCGGATACTCCGGAGGCTACTCCGGCGGCTACTACTCCGACCCCGGGTACTCGCATGGCTACTACTCGCCCGGCGGGTACTACGGGCACCACTACGGGTACTCCGGCCCGTACTACGGCGGATCGGGCTTCTCCGGGTACTACTCGAGCGGCGGCAGCTACGGCTTCGGCTACTCGTCCGGCGGGTTCGGCTTCTCCTACCGTCACCGGTAGAAGGCCACGGGAATGACAACGGCCCCCGGGGGTGACTCCCCCGGGGGCCGCTTCGTTTTCAACTTCGTTAGTAGCCGAACGAGTGGTCGAGCAGGTGCCCGAAGAGGAACCCGGCGCCGAGCCCGTAGCCGACCTCGTCGTTCGCCGCGCCCACGGCCCCGCCGACCGCGGTCCAGAACAGCGTGTTCGGCCCGAAGAGCGAGTGCGAGCGGTACCCGCCGTAGTAGCCCCCGCGGTACCCGCAGCAGGAGTCGCATCCGCAGCCGTAGTACCCCGAGCGGTGGTAGACCACCGTGGGGCGCTCCGCCGGGCGGACGTAGGAGTACCCCTGCGGGTAGTAGTAGGTCGTGGGAGTCGCCGCGACCGCCGCGGGCTGCCCCGCGTTGATCCACGACTGCTCCTCCGGCGAGGGAAAGCCGCCCCACCGGTTGCGCGTGGGCGTGATGGCCGGCGTGATCCGCTTCAGCGGCCCTCCGTCCGTGCGGCGGCCATCCACGAGGATCTCGACGGACACGTTCTCCGCCTCGCCTTCGCGCGTGGAAGAGAATCGAAGCTCCGTCTTCTTCCCCGGCGCGACGCTCACGCCGTAGATCCGCGGCTCGCCGACCCAGCGCAGGCGATAGGTGCCCGCGGGGACGCTGATCGACTTCGACTCCCCGGCGCGGAAGACCTCGCGGTCCCGCATGGACTCGTAGTAGACGAAGAGGTTCCCTCCGCGCGGGTCGACCTGGAGCGAGTAGCCGCGCGTCGGGTCGGAGTTCGTTACGGAGAGCTCCGTCGGCGGACCCGACGTCCCGCCGCCGCCCATCCGTGGCACGGGGACGACCTGCGGCCCCTGCTGCGGGGGTTCCTGGTACTCGCACGTCTCGACGACGACGCGGAGGACCGCGTCGCTCACACCCTCCTTCTTCAGGCGGAGGATGTCGGGCACCGAGACGGTGAACCTGGAGCCGTCCGACTTGATCTTCGCGATGATGACATCGTCGGAGACCTTGGCCTTGGTGAGTTCGACCACCTCGTCCAGCGTGAGCGCCCACGCGGGCGTCGCGAGGAGGAGGAGCGCGAGAGCGAGCTTCTTCATGATCATCTCCTCCTACCAGCCAAAGCGGACGCCCCACGAACTGTGGTGCCCGCGCCGATGGTAACTGAAGCCGTACGACGGGCCCCACCCGTATCCGCGGTAGCCGTACCCTGAGTACGAGCCGCAGCCGTACGAGCGGTAGACCGGCGGGTAGTACGAGGAGCAGCCTCCGTAGTACGAGGAGCTCGGGTAGTACGAATAGGTCGGGTACTCCGGCACGTACACGGTGCGGTAGACGGGCACGACGACCTGGTAGGTCGACGGCTGCGGGGCGGGCTGCGACGCGGGCTGGTAGCCGTAGTCGCTCGCGCCCGAGGGCTCCGGGGCGTACGTGGGCGCCTGCTGCGGCGCGGGGGCGGGGCTCGGCGCGCCGAGCGGCGGCCGTTCCGCCTCGACCATCGCGAGGATGACCCTGTCGGAGACCCCCGCGTTCTTGAGGTCGAGGATGTCCTTCGCCCCCAGGGTGAACGTCGAGCGGTCGGCCTTGATCTTCGCGATGATGATCTCGTCGCCGACCTTCGCGCTGGACAGGTCGATGACCTCCTGGACCGAGATCGCCCACACCGGTCCCGCGAAGAGGACCAGGGCGAGGGCGGCGGCAGCGGTGGTGCGCATGGCAGACCCTCCTGGTATACGCTTTCCGGCGAGCACCTACCCCCTGTGCCGACTGCCGGAGCGTCGGAGATGACACCCGTAGTGTACTCACGGGGACCGACCGGGATCAAGCGGCGTGGCGACTGCAATCAACTCGCCGTTTCCCTGCGCCCGATCTAGAATCCCTCCCCGCGATGCCCGAGTTCGCCGAAATCGCCATGCCGGTCCCCATCCCGCGGACGTTCACGTACCGCGTCCCGGAGCCGCTCCAGCCCGCGCTCCAGCTCGGAATGCGCGTCCTCGCCCCCTTCGGGCCCCGCTCCGTCGTCGGGTACTGCGTCGGGTTCCCGACGGAGTCCCCCGTCGCCCAGCTCAAGAACGTCCAGAAGGTGATCGACGCCGAGCCGATGGTCGACCGCACGATGCTCGACCTCACGAGGTGGATCGCCGACTACTACCTCTGCGCCTGGGGAGAGGCCCTGAACGCCGTCCTTCCGCCCGCCGTGCGGCGCAACCGCTCGCTCCGCCAGATCCTCATGGCCGCCCTCGCCGTCCCCGCCGCCGACGCCCTCGCCGAGTCGGCGCGCCTCATGGCGAAGCACCAGCGGCGCGCGCGCGCCCTGGAGTACCTCGCGGAGGCTACCGACCCCGTCACCGCCCGCGAGGCCGTCTCGCGAGTCGGAGGGACCCTCTCCAGCCTCAAGACGCTCGAGAAGGCCGGGCTGGTCCGCCTCTACCTCGAAAAGGTCGAGGGGGACCCGTACATGGACCTCCCGGTCGAGAAGGACACGCCCCGCGACCCCACCCCCGACCAGGCGAAGGCCCTCGAGGTCATCCACGCCGCGGTCGAGGCGCGCACGTTCCAGCCCATCCTCGTCCACGGCGTCACGGGGAGCGGGAAGACCGAGATCTACCTCCAGGCGATCGATCGCGTCATCTCCCGCGGCGACCAGGCGATCGTCCTCGTCCCCGAGATCGCCCTCACGCCGCAGATGGTCTCCCGATTCCGCGCGCGGTTCGAGTCCGTGGCCGTCCTCCACAGCCACCTGACCGAGGGGCAGCGCGGCGTGATGTGGCACCGGATCCGCACGGGCGAGTCGAAGGTCGTCGTCGGCGCGCGGAGCGCCGTGTTCGCGCCGGCGCGACGGCTGGGCCTGATCGTCGTCGACGAGGAGCACGAGCCGAGCTTCAAGCAGGACAAGGTCCCGCGCTACCATGCCCGCGACGTGGCGGTCATGCGGGGGAAGCTCCAGAACGCCGTGGTGCTCCTGGGGAGCGCGACGCCGTGCCTCGAGTCGTACCGGAACGCCCAGACGGGGAAGTACGCCCGCGTCGTCCTGCCGGTCCGCGTCGAGGGGAGGCCGATGCCGCCCGTCGAGGTGGTCGACATGACGGTCGAGGCGGCGGGGAAGACCGAGCTGCCGATCCTCTCGCGCCGCCTCGAGCTGCTCGTCAAGGGCGCCGTCTCGCGGCAGGAGCAGGTGATCCTCTTCCTCAACCGCCGGGGCTTCTCGACGCTCGCGATCTGCCCCCGCTGCACGCACGTGCTGCGCTGCCGCCGCTGCGAGGTCGCCCTCACGCTCCACAAGCAGCACGGCCGCCTCGCGTGCCACTACTGCAACACGGAGGTCCTGCCGCCGCAGAACTGCCCGGAGTGCGGCGCGCCGCGCGTGCGGTACATGGGGACCGGCACCGAGCGGGTGGAGGAGGAGATGAACCGCATCTTCGCCCCGGCCCGCATCGCGCGGATGGACAGCGACTCGATGCACGGGAAGGGGGCGCACCAGCGGGTCCTCACGGCGCTCTGGAAAGGGGAGATCGACATCCTCGTGGGGACGCAGATGATCGCGAAGGGGCTCGACTTCCCGAACGTCACGCTCGTCGGCGTCATCTCCGGGGACACGAACCTCATGCTCAAGGACTTCCGCGGCGGCGAGCGGACCTTCCAGCTCGTGACCCAGGTCGCGGGGCGCGCGGGGAGGGGGCCGAAGGGGGGCCTCGTCGTCGTGCAGAGCTACCACCCCAGGCACTACTCCATCCAGCACGCCGCGAGGCACGACTACGACGGCTTCGCGGCCAAGGAGCTCGCGATGCGTGAGGAGCTCCGCTACCCGCCGTACGGGAGGCTCATGCGGATCCTCTGCCACGGCCGCGACGAGTCGAAGGTCCGGACCCGCGCGGAGGAGATCGCCGCGGCCGCGAAGGCGGCCCTGCCCGCCGGAGAGGGGGAGGTCCTGGGCCCCGCCCCGGCGCCGATCGCGAAGCTCAAGGACCGCCACCGCTGGCACGCCCTGATCAAGGGGACCGGCGCGAGGACGCTCCACGACCTCGCGAAGCGGCTGGGGAAGCTCCTGCGCGGATCGAAGGGGCTCGATGTCGTTCTCGATGTGGACCCGGTGAGCCTTTTGTAGGTAAAGTCTCGGGGCTCATGAGCGGAATCGCAGGCATCGTCGACCTGTCGGGGGAGCGGCCCGTCTCCGAGGAGGAGCTGCGCCGCATGATTGCCCCGCTCGCGCACCGCGGGCCGGACGCGGAGATGCTCCGCATCTCGGAGTCGGGCGCGTGCGGCTTCGCGTATCGCCGCCTGGCCGCCAACGACCTCGATCGCGGCGGCCAGCCGATGACCAACGAGGACGGGCGCTTCATGCTCGTCCACGACGGCGAGATCTTCAACGCGCCCGACCTGAAGAAGGTCCTCGTCTCCCGGAACCACAAGTTCGCGACGAAGGGGGGGAGCGAGGTCATCCTCCACCTCTACGAAGACCACGCCGCGGAGTGCGTCTCGGCCCTCCGCGGGAGCTTCGCCCTCGCGGTGTGGGACGAGGGGACGCGCGCCCTGTGGCTCGCGCGGGACCGCCTGGGGAAGAAGCCGCTCTACGTCGCGCAGACGCCGGGCCGCCTCTACTTCGCCAGCGAGCTGAGGGGGATCCTCGCGCTCGACGAGGTGGTCTGCGACGTCGACCTCGAGGCCCTCGACCTTTACCTCGTCTTCCAGCACGTCCCGGCGCCGAGGACGATCTGGCAGGGCGTCACGAAGCTCCAGGCGGGCCACTCCCTCGTCGCGCACGACGGGCGCGTCTCGGTGGCCCCGTACTGGGAGCCGTCGATCTCGGGCGAGTCGGTCGGCGACATGGAGGACTGGGGCGAGCGGGTCTTCAACGAACTCTTCGAGTCGGTCAAGGTGCGGATGGAGGCGGAAGTCCCGATCGGCGTCCTCCTCTCCGGCGGGATCGACTCCTCGATCGTCGCGGGGCTGATGAACCTGGCGAGGCCGGGGCAGGTGAAGACCTTCTCGATGGGCCTGGAGGGGGACGCGACGAGCGAGGTCGAGATCGCGAGGCGGACCGCGAGGCACTTCGCGACCGATCACCACGAGCTGATCGTCCGCGCCGACCCGTGGGAGGCCGCGCAGGCGCTCGCCGCGGCGCACGACGAGCCGTTCGGCGACCCGGCGTCGGTGCCGCTCTGGTACCTGACGCGGTTCGTGCGCGAGCACGTCGCGGTCGCGCTGACGGGGGACGGCGGAGACGAGGCCTTCCTCGGGTACCCGCGCTACGCGGCGGCGGAGACGACGAGCCGCGTGGATGACACCCCGAGCACGGCGCGGATGGCGGGGCGGATCGGGAAGAAGATCACGGACCGTCTGCTGCCCGACTCGCGCTTCAAGCGGAAGGCGACGCGTTTCCTCGAGCGGCTCGGCGAGGGGCCCGAGGAGCGCCTCCTGGCCTTCCCGAGCACCTTCTCGCGCGAAGACCGCGTGCGGTACTACGGGGAGGCGCTCAACGAGCGCATGACCGACCCGTGGCAGGTCCTGGAGCCGTACTTCAAGCGGTCGCCCTGGCCGAAGGGGGCGGGTGCGGCGGCTTACGTAGACCTGTTCACGTCGCTCCCCGACCACCAGATGGCGAAGGTCGACGCGGCGGCGATGGGCCACTCGCTCGAGGTGCGCTGCCCGTTCATGGACCACCTCCTCGTCGAGACGGCTCTCTCGATCCCGCCCTCGGTGCGGATGGAGAACCTCAAGACGAAGGCGCTCCTCAGGTATGCGTTCCTCAGCCTGGTCCCGCAAGAGGTCCTGGACCGGGAGAAGGCGGGATTCGTCCTGCCGGTGGCGGGCTGGTTACGCGGGCCGCTCGGGGACTCGGCGAGGGACCTGCTGCTCGACACGACGGGGCGGTCGAGGGGGTACTTCAAGCCCAAGGCGGTGGAGGGCCTCCTCGCGGACCACGCGGCGGGGAAGGCGGACCACGCGGCGAAGCTCTGGAGCCTGCTGATGCTGGAGCTGTGGCACCGCAACCACGGCGAGGCGGTTTCGCTCCCGTAACATCTGGAGTCGCTCCCGCAAGACCTGGAGTCGCTCCCGTAAGGGAGCGTTGGATCGCCGCCCGTAAGGGCGGCACGGAGTCAGATCCGATGCAAGTCCCGCTCCTCGACCTGAAGGGCCAGTACGCCTCGATCCGCGCCGAGGTCGACGCGGCGATCCGCGAGGTGGCGGAGTCGCAGATGTTCATCCTCGGCCCTGTGGTCGAGGCGTTCGAGAAGGAGATCGCGGCGTACCTGGAGGCCCCGTACGCCATCGCCTGCGCGAGCGGGTCGGACGCGCTCCTGCTCGCGCTCATGGCCTACGGGGTGGGACCGGGGAACGCGATCGTCTGTCCGCCGTTTACGTTCTTCGCGACCGGGGGCGCGATCGCGAGGCTGGGCGCGGAGCCGCGCTTCATCGACATCGAGCCGGAGGGGTACAACCTCGACCCGATGGCGCTGGAGGCCTACCTGCGCGAGGGGACGGAGCTCGACGCGATCTCGGGGCGACGCGCCGACAAGCGGTCCGGGAACCTCCTCGTCGGGATCATGCCGGTCCACCTCTACGGCCAGCCCGCGGACATGGCGCCGATCCTCGGCCTGGCGGAGCGCTACGGCGTCCCGGTGATCGAGGACGCGGCGCAGGCGATCGGGGCGCGCTACGGGGGAAAGCGGGTCGGGACGCTCGGCGCAATCGGCTGCTTCTCGTTCTTCCCCTCGAAGAACCTGGGGGCGTGGGGGGACGCCGGGCTTGTGACGACGAACGACCCCGTGCTCGCCGAGAAGCTGCGCATGCTCCGCGTGCACGGCAGCGCGAAGCGCTACTATCACACCTACGTCGGCGTGAACAGCCGCCTCGATGCGCTCCAGGCGGCCGTGCTGCGCGTGAAGCTGCGCCACCTGGACGAGTGGACGGCGGCGCGGCAGGGGAAGGCGCAGCGCTACGACCGCCTCCTCGCCGAGGCGGGACTCGTGGGGAGGGTGACTCCGCCCCTCGTCCTGGCGGACCGGGAGGACATCCCGCAGAGCCCGGGGCGGACGCACCTGCCGCTCCGCAGCGCCTCGCACATCTTCCACCAGTACGTCGTGCGCGTCCCGAACCGCGACGCGGTCCGCGAGGCGCTCAAGGCCAAGGGGGTCGGCACGGAGGTCTACTATCCGCTCCCGCTCCACCTCCAGGAGTGCTTCGAGGAGCTGGGGTGGAAGAAGGGGGACTTCCCCGTCTCCGAGCAGGCCGCCTCGGAAGTCCTCGCGCTCCCGATCTACCCGGAGCTGACCGAGGAGCAGCAGCGGTACGTAGTCTCCTCGCTCGCCGCGGCGCTGGGATAGGGGCCCGTCGCCCAATTCCTTGCCTCGACCCGGGGCCGCTGCTACCATGCGGGTTCGCCTGGGGGCGGAGAGAGACGCCTCAGGGCTCGGTGAGCAACGTTCAAGACGGGCCTGCTCTTGACCGTTGCTCATTGAGCCTTGAGACTTGCGCAGCGGTCCTCCCGCCCTTTCGTTTCTTGACCGTCCGCCTTGATTCGTGGATCCTACGACCATGCCTCTCACACTCGAACTGACCGATTTCACCTCCGAGGTGGCCGAGGTCGGGCCCTGCAAGCTCTCCCTCAAGTTCCAGGTCCCCCAGGAGAAGGTCGCCCTCAAGATCGAAGAGAAGTACAAGGAGCTCAACCAGAACGTCAACATCCCCGGCTTCCGCCGCGGGAAGGTCCCCCGGAAGCTCCTCGAGAAGAAGTACGGCAAGACCGTCATGGAGGAGGCCAAGCTCGACCTCGTCAACGCCTGCTACGAGAAGGTCGTCGAGGACAAGAAGCTCAACCCCGTCGGCGAGCCGCAGATCGACCTCGAGAAGATCGAGCTCAAGGAGGACGCTGCCCTCGCCTTCGAGGCCACCGTCGAGGTCAAGCCCACCTTCGAGCTGAAGGAGTACGCCGGGATCGAGGCCAAGCGGCCCAAGGTCGAGGTCTCCGACCTCGACGTCGGCCAGGCGATCGACCGCGTCCGCGAGACGAAGGCCAACCTCGTCCCCGTCGCGAACGGCCCCTGCCAGGCCGACGACCTCCTCGTCGTCGACGAAGAGCTGATCGTGGACGGGAAGCCGATCGAAAAGCACGAGAACGTCCGGATCCCCGTCACCGACGGCAACTCGATCATGGGCCGCCCGTGCCCCGAGCTGAAGGCCACGCTCGAGGGCGCAAAGGCCGGCGACGTCCGCACGCTCAAGGTCGCCGTCCCCGAGGAGCACAAGGACGCCGCCCTCAGGGGCAAGGAGGGGGAGGTCCGCCTGACCGTCCGCGACATCAAGCGGATCCAGCTCCCCGAGATGACCGAGGCGTGGCTCAAGTCCCTCGACTTCGACTCGCTCGACGAGTTCAAGGAGGAGATGCGCCGCCGCGTGAAGGCCGAGAGGGAGAAGGGCGCCGACGAGGTCGTGGAGGAGCGCATCCTCGAGGAGCTGCGCCGCCGCCATGAGTTCCCGATCCCCGAGGGCCTCATCACGGCAAACGTCGACCGCGTCCTCGCGCGGACGCACATCGACCTCCAGCAGGCCGGGATGTCCGAGGAAAAGATCCACGAGCACCTGGAGGCGAACCGCGAGACCTCCCGCGGCACCGTGGCGACCTACCTCCGCAACCGCTACCTCCTGGAGGCGATCGCCGACAAGGAGAAGGTGTACGTCACGGAGGACGAGGTGGACGAGCGGATCCAGCGCCTCGCGGCCGCCTCGCGGAAGTGGCCCCACGAGGTCAAGG
>CAZYRM010000081.1:0-2274 GCA_964649705.1 uncultured Planctomycetia bacterium | reverse complement strand
GAGCGGATCCAGCGCCTCGCGGCCGCCTCGCGGAAGTGGCCCCACGAGGTCAAGGAGCAGTACGAGAACGAGGGGCTGCTCCCCGTCCTGCGCGGCAAGATGCGCGAGGAGAAGGTCCTCGTGCTCCTTCGCGAGAAGGCGAAGGTCGAGCAGGAAGCGTAGCGCGCCCCCGCATGTGTGATAGAATTTCCGACGTCTGAGCCTGGGAGGATCCCGTGAGCTTCCTGACCCCGATGGTCATCGAGAAGTCCGGCCGCGGCGAGCGCGCCTACGACATCTGGTCGCGACTCCTCAAGGACCGGATCGTCTTCATCCAGACGGGGATCGACGACATCGTCGCCAACCTCGTCGTCGCGCAGATCCTGTTCCTCCAGATGGAGAACCGGCACCAGGACATCAACCTGTACATCAACAGCCCGGGCGGATCGGTGAGCGCCGGCCTCGCGATCTACGACACGATGCAGTTCGTGCAGTGCGACATCGCGACCTACTGCATCGGCCAGGCCTCCAGCATGGCGGCGGTGCTCATGGCGGCGGGGAAGAAGGGGAAGCGCTTCGCCCTCCCGCACGCCCGCGTGATGATCCACCAGGTCTGGGGCGGCGCGGCGGGCACGGCGGCCGACATCAAGCTCCAGGCGGAGGAGATCCTGCGCCTGAAGAAGTCGATCAACCAGATCCTCGCCAAGCACAGCGGCCAGCCGCTGGAGCGGGTCGAGCACGACGCGGACCGCGACTACTTCATGTCCGCCCAGGAGGCCCTGAAGTACGGCCTCGTGGACGAGGTCGTCGAGACGATGCGGGTCGAGGAGCCGGCCGCGAAGGGGTAGCCCCAGGCACGGAGAACGAGGATGCCCAAGTACGGCAAACCGCCAGGCGACGGGGCGACCTGCAGCTTCTGTCGCAAGACCCAGGCCCGCGTCCGCAGCCTGATCGCCGGCCCGCCTGGCACCTACATCTGCAACGAGTGCGTCGACCTCTGCAACCTCTACCTCGAGGCGGAGAAGAAGCAGCCGCGCCGCGAGCCGTTCCCGAAGGCCTCCTTCCTCCAGAACCTCCCCACTCCCACCGAGGTCAAGCGGCGACTCGACGAGTACGTCGTCGGCCAGGACCGCACGAAGAAGGTGCTCTCCGTCGCGGTGAACAACCATTACAAGCGGGTCGTGAATCCCGGCCCGACGAGCGACGTCGAGCTGGAGAAGTCGAACATCCTCATGATCGGCCCCACGGGGAGCGGGAAGACCCTCCTCGCCCGGACCCTCGCGAGGATCCTGAACGTCCCGTTCGCCATCGGCGACGCCACGACGCTCACCGAGGCGGGCTACGTCGGCGAGGACGTCGAGAACCTCCTCCTCAAGCTCATCGTCGCCAGCGACTACGACCTGGAGCGGGCCGAGCGCGGGATCGTCTTCATCGACGAGATCGACAAGATCGGACGGACCCAGGACAACCCGTCCATCACCCGCGACGTCTCGGGCGAGGGGGTCCAGCAGGGGCTCCTCAAGATGCTCGAGGGGACCATCTCGAACGTCCCCCCGCAGGGCGGACGCAAGCACCCGGAGCAGGAGTACATCCAGATCGACACCTCCCACATCCTCTTCATGGGAGGCGGCACGTTCGACGGGATCGAGAAGCTCATCAGCCGACGGATCGGGCGGAAGCAGATCGGGTTCTCGAGCCGGGGCGGAGAGCTCGACGAGATGGGGCTCGGCGAGATCTTGGAGCGGGTGGAGCCGGAGGACCTCATCGAGTTCGGCATGATCCCCGAGTTCGTGGGGCGCTTCCCCGTCATCTGCATCGTCAAGCCGCTCGCGCTCGACGCCCTCGTCCGGGTCCTGACGGAGCCGAAGAACGCGATCGTGCGGCAGTACCAGGAGTTCTTCAAGATGGAGAACTCCACGATCGAGTTCGAGGACGGCGCGCTCCGGGAGGTCGCGAAGAAGGCGATCGAGAAGAAGACGGGCGCACGGGCCCTCCGCGCGATCATCGAGAACATGATGCTCGACGCGATGTACGAGCTGCCCGACCGCAAGGAGCCGCGCACCTACGTCATCAGCGACAAGATGGTGCGCGGCGAGGAGCCGATCGCCCCGATCAACCCCGCGACGCGGAAGCCGAAGCCGAAGAAGGAGTCCGCGTAGCGGTTTTCCGCTTGCCGGGCTCCCCCTCCCGTCCTACCCTGTGCGGACCATGGCCCACGGGAACGGTGCATCCGACGTCGCGAAGGAGCCCGCGCGCATCCGCAGGATGTTCGCGCGGATCGTCCCGACGTACGAC